>JAABRY010000181.1 GCA_011390645.1 Gemmatimonadota bacterium | reverse complement strand
GCGACCGGTCACGTACCCGACCACCGACACCGTGCCGGCAGGTGGACCGCTACCACGGCACCGAGGTCCGCGACCCCTTCCGGTGGCTCGAGGACGACACGGCCAGCGCGGTCCGGGCGTGGGTCGGAGCGCAAAACGCCGACACCGTCGATTACCTGCGCGCCATTTCGTAGCGCGAGGCGCTGCTCGATCGGCTGAAGGCGCTGAACAACCCAAAAAGCGTTCCGCGCTCGTGCAGACCAACTGGGGCGCGAGGAACGGTCGCATCGTGCGCATCGACCCGCGAAATCCGGCCGAAGCCAACTGGACCACGATCGTGCCCGAGCGCACGGAGAAGTTGCAGGGCGCGAGCACCGCGGGCGGCTTCTCGGAAGAGCCCACACACACCGACGTGTACTACACGTTCGCCACCTTCACGGCGCCGCCGATGGTGTATCGCTACGACATCGCCACCGGGCGCAGCACCGTTGTGCAGGACACGAAGGTCCCCGTTGATCCGTCGCAGTTCAAGACACGCCAGGTGTTCTTCACGTCGAAGGACGGCACGCGCGTTCCCATGTTCATCATCGCGCGCACGGGGCTCGCGCTCAACGGCACCAATCCCACCGTGGTGTTCGGCTACTGTGGCTTCAACATCGCGGAGCTGCCCCCGTTCAGTGCCAGCCGCATCTCATGGCTCGAGCAGGGGGGCGTGTGGGTCACGGTGAACCTGCGCGGTGGCAGCGAGTACGGCGACGCGTGGCACGAGGCCGGCATGAAGGAGAAAAAGCAGATCGTCTTCGATGAATTCATCGCCGCCGCCGAGTGGCTGGTGGCCAACCAGTACACATCGCCCGAGTGGCTGTGCGGTTCGCACAGCGGGTTGCTGGTGGGCGCCGTGATGACGCAGCGGTCGGAGCTGTTCAAGGTCGCGCTGCCTGCAGTGGGCGTCATGGACAGGCTGCGCTTCCACACGTTCACCATCGGCTGGAATCGTGACTACACGGGAAACGCGAGTCCGATGCCGGACGCGACGGAAATGCCGGGAAGCCCGAACTGCTGACCGACCGTCAACGCCCACGCCGAG
>JAABRY010000180.1 GCA_011390645.1 Gemmatimonadota bacterium | reverse complement strand
GGTCGCGAGCTCGACCGCGGTGGGCAGGTCTTCTTCGTCCACAACCGGATCGAGACGATCGAGACGATTGCAGCTCGGGTACGCGCGCTGGCCCCTCGCGCCCGAGTGGCGGTGGGACATGGCCAGATGCCCGCGGAGACGCTGGAAGACGTGATGCAGCGTTTCGTGACCGGCGAGGTCGACATCCTGGTCTCGACGATGATCGTCGAATCGGGCCTGGATGTGCCAAACGCCAACACGATGATCGTCCAGGATGCGCATCGTTTCGGGCTCGCCCAGCTCTACCAGCTCCGGGGCCGGGTCGGCCGGAGCCACCGTCGGGCCTACTGCTACCTGGTGGTCCCCGATGCCATTGACCTCCAGGCCGAGGAACGGTTGAAGGTCCTTGAGCATCATACCGATCTGGGGGCGGGGTATCGGATCGCGCTGAAGGACCTCGAACTGCGCGGGGCGGGCAACCTCCTCGGGGCTGAGCAGTCCGGGCATGCCCATGCGGTCGGCTTCGACCTGTACCTGCGCTGGCTCGAGGAGACGGTGACCTCGCTCCGGGGGCAGGGAGCCGCCGCTGGGGAAGCCCCGCAACCTCCGGATGTGGTCTTCGATGTCCCGGCCCACCTCCCGGAGGGGTATGTGCCGGAGGACGAAACGAAGCTGGATCTGTACCGTCGACTGGCGCGGGCGTCCGTTCCGGGCGACATTGATGAGTTGCGTTCGGAACTGCGCGAGCGGTTCGGACCGCTGCCGCCCGAGGCCGAGGCGCTCCTGGACATGGGGCGTTTGCGGGCCCTCGGGGCAGCCTTGGGCGTGCAGCACGTCCTGGTACGCGGTAACGAGGCTCGGTTGACGTTCCGCGAGGGTACCGCCCCGCGGATGGCTGGGCTGACCCGTGCGCTCGACGATGTCCAACTCGCGGCAGAGGTGCGCCGCACCGTCCCGCTCTCGCTCCGGCTCGTCCGGCTCGGGGGTGAGCCGCTGATTCCGTCCCTGGTACGTGCCCTTCGACAGGTCGCGTCGTGATCCGGGGGTGTTCCTTCACCGATTCGAGGAGTCCGATGCGTCGTTCGATGTTGCTGGTCGCCACTTTGGCCGTATCCCTGGGGGCCTGTGGCAAGGCCGACATGTTCTCTGCGCACCCCGACATGGTCGCGAAGGCCTCGGGACAGGAGTTGCCCGCGGAGCGCGTGGCCGAGATCCTCACCAGCGTGAAGGGCATCTCCCTCGACCCGGTGGCAGCCAATTTCGTGGCGAACCTCTGGGTGGACTACACGCTGCTCGCGCAGAAGCTCGTCGCCGGTGATGCGATGACCGACTCGCTGTTCATCCGCGAGGCAATGTGGACGGAAGTCGCCTCCTACCAGGCCGGCCAGTTCTTCGATTCGCTCATGGCAGCGCGCGATCCGCTCAGCGCGGAAAAGCTCGACTCGGCCATCACGGCGAGCGGCATGATCAACATCCAGCACGTGCTGGTGAGCGTGGAGCAGGATGCCGCCGAAGCCCAGCGCGTCGCCGCACGCCGCAAGATCGACGGCATTCTCGCGCAGGCGCGTGCTGGGGCCGACTTCGCCGAGCTGGCCCGGGTCCACTCCGAGGATCCGGGGTCGGCCGAGGGCGGTGGCTACTACGGTCCGGTGCCGCGCGGTCAGTTCGTCCCGGCCTTTGATTCTGTGTCGTTCGCGCTTGAGCCGGGTGGCATCAGCGATGTCGTGCCGACCCAGTTCGGCTTCCACATCATCCGTCGCCTGACTGATGAGGAATCCCGGCCGCGCTTCGAGGAGGCGTTCCAGGGGCCGCTCATCAACGGGATGGAAGAGGCGTACTACGCGGAGCTGCGTGAGTCCAAGAAGCTGAAGGTCGCATCGAACGCCGTGCCGCTCGCCAAGGAGGCGCTGCTCGACCTCGATGCCAACATCAACGGCACCAAGAAGCTGGTGACGTATTCGGGCGGCGCGGTCACGGTGGCCGATTTCGTCCGATGGATCCGGGCCCAGACGAACGACCCGGTGCAGGGGCCGCAGATGTTGCAGGACATGCAGCAGACGCCGGACTCCAACATGCAGCTCGGGTTGCAGCAGATGGGCGAGCGGTTCCTCTTCCTCAAGGAGGCCGAGGCCGCGGGCATGGACCTGACCCCCGAACAGTGGACCGAAGTCCGCGAGATGTTCGTCGGCACGATCGACAGCATCAAGGCAGACCTGCAGCTCACCGATGACGCGATCGATCCGAACGCGAGCGAGGCCGATCGTCGCGCTGCAGCGGCGATGAAGGTCGACCAGTTCTTCGATCGCATGGTCACGGGACAGTCGCGCCTGCGACTCCTCCCCGGGATGCTGTCGTGGTCGCTGCGCTCCAGTGGCGACTACGGGGTGAACCCGGCCGGCGCGGCGCGTGCCATCGAATTGGCACAGGCGAAGCAGGCGGTTGAAGGCGGCGCGGCGGGTGGCATGCCGGGCGGGGCGATCCAGCCCGCGCCTGGTGGCCCGCCGGTGGGCAACGGCACGCCGTGAGTCGTCGCATCCGGGGCGCGATGGCCGGTCTTGCCCTCCTCCTGGTGGGGGGGGCAACTCCGGTCGTGGCGCAGGAGGAAGACCCGACGGTCGATCGTATCGTCGCGGTGGTCGGCACGGCGGCCATCACCAACTCCCAGCTCGAGGAAGAGCTCTTCGGCCGTCAGGCGGAAGGGCTGCTGAAGCTGCCGGAGGATCCGCTCGCGCTGGCGCGGATGAAGCGTCAGTACGCGGATACGCTCATCGCCAATGAGCTGATGTTTCTGGAGGCGGCCAACGACACCACCGTCAAGGTGTCGGCGCAGGAAGTCTCCGACGCGGTCGACCAGGTGATGCGCGCCAGCCGGACACGCTTTGCCAACGACGCGGATTTTCAGCGCGAGTTGCGCGCTGCAGGCTTCCAGAATGTCGAAGAATGGCGCCGCCAGCTCTTCGAGCAGCAGCGCCGTGCGATCACCATCCAGCGTTTCCGCGAGAACTTGCAGGCGGCGGGTACCCTGGCGCCGAAGAACCCGACCGAGCGCGAGCTGCGGAAGTTCTACGACGACAACCTCGCCCAACTGCCACCGCAGCCGGCGACGGTCTCCATTCGCCAGTTGATCATCGCGCCGAAGTTCACGGAGGCCTCGCTGGCAGCGACCAAGCTCCAGGCGGACTCCATCATCCGGGAACTGCGCGCGGGCGCCGACTTCGCCGTCGCCGCGCGGCGCTTTTCGCAGGATCCGGGCTCCGGCCCGCAGGGTGGCTCCCTCGGTTGGCAGCGGCCTGACGGCTTCGTGCGCGCGTTCGCGGACGCGATCACCACGTTGCCGCGCGGTACGATCTCGGAGCCGGTGGTCACCGAATTCGGTGTGCACATCATTCAGGTCGAGCGGATGCAGCCGACGGAAGTGCTCGCACGCCACATCCTGCTGGTGCCGGGCGTGGATACGGCCAGCGAGGCCGCGGCACGCGCGACCATTGACCGCCTCCGCGCGGCGATTGACGCTGGTGCCTCGTTCGACTCGCTGCAACGGATCTATCACGATCCGGGCGAGGAGAAGGAGCTCCGCGGCTTCCCGGTCCCGGAGCTCACGCCAAACTACGCCGGCGCGCTCGAGGGTGTCCCCGAGGGCGGGTACTCCCCGGTCTTCGAGTTGCCGGTCGAGGGGATGGGGCGCAGCAAGTGGGGTTTCGTGCGCGTGCTCGACCGCCGTGAGCCCGGGCCGCCGGTCTACGAACTCCTCAAGGAAAATCTCCGTCGGGCGCTGGGCCAGCGGATGGGTGAGAATGCGTACATCGAATCCCTTCGCGCCAAGTCCTACGTCGACATTCGCCTGCCGTGAGTGATCGGGTCCGGCTCGCGGTCACCCTCGGGGATCCGCGTGGCATCGGACCCGAGATCACCGCCGCCGCCCTCGCGCGCGGTGTGGACGCCGAGGTCACCCTCGTCGGCGCCAAGGAACAGATCACCCCGATCAATGCACAGCACCATGTCGGCGTCGGCTCCTGGAAGCCGCGCCGCGGGGCCGTTGGCGCGCGTTCCGCTGAGGCAGGACTGATCGCGGGTCGGGCGGTCGAGCACGCCGCGCGCATGGCACTCGCTGGAGAAGTCGACGCCATCGTCACCGCGCCCGCCGAGAAGCACGCGCTGCACCTCGCGGGCTTTCCGTGGCCCGGCCACACCGAGTGGCTCGCGCACCTTGCCGGCGATGTCGACGTCGCCATGATGCTGGCGAGTGACCGGTTGCGCGTGGTGCTGGTCACGACGCATGTCCCCTTCCGCGATGTCCCGTTGCTGCTCACCACCGATCGGATTGTCCGCACTGGTGAGGTCACGCGCACGGCGCTGCGCGACTGGTTCGGCATCGCCGAGCCGCGTCTCGCCCTGTGTGCACTCAATCCGCACGCGGGCGAGCAGGGGCTGTTCGGCGATGAAGAATCACGGATTCTGGGACCCGCTGCCAAGGCGCTCGGCGCGGCCGGTCCGATCCCGGCCGACACCGTCTTCGTCCGCGCCATGCGTGGCGAGTTCGATGCCGTCCTCGCGCCCTATCACGATGTGGGGATGACGGCGATCAAGGTGGCGTCGTTTGGCTCCGGGGTGAACGTGACGCTCGGCCTCCCCTTCGTGCGCACCTCGCCGGATCATGGCACCGCTCTCGACATCGCAGGCACGGGCGTTGCAGATCCCGGCAGCATGCATGCCGCCCTGACCCTGGCCGTGACCCTCGCCGAGCGGAGCCGTTCCCGATGAGCCTGCGCGTTTCGATCCTGATCCCGGTGTACAACGAGGCCCCGACCCTCGAGACCCTCATCGAGCAGGTCCGCGCCGTCCCGCTGGACAAGGAAATCGTCTGCGTCAACGACGCGTCAAGCGACGGTTCCGCGGAAATCCTGGATCGCCTGTTGATGGAAGGGCGCATCGATGCGGTGCGTCATCACCCGGTCAACCGCGGCAAGGGTGCCGCCATCCGCACCGCCATCGAGGCGGCGTCGGGCGACGTGATCGTGGTGCAGGACGCCGACTTGGAGTACGACCCGGCCGAGATTCCCACGTTGCTCGGTCCGATCATCGAGGGGAAGGCCGACGCCGTCTTCGGCTCGCGCTTCCTCGGTGGCCCGCACCGCGTGCTCTACTTCTGGCACTCGGTGG
>JAABRY010000179.1 GCA_011390645.1 Gemmatimonadota bacterium | reverse complement strand
CCGCTCTTTGGAGGTCGGCGCGTGGATCTGTTGACACGCCGCGGATTGTCGCCGCGCCTGCGGGACGCGATCCTCACCTCGGCGAGGACACTCCATGGCGCGGCGTGATCGATGGACCCTGGAGCAGATGCTTGACACGGCGCATCGCATTCATGCGTTGGCGCGCCGACATACGCACCAATCATTCGAAGCGGAGGATGTTATCCACCTCGCGCTACTGCACCTGATTCAACGGCTGGGCGAAGCGGCGAGTCGTCTGTCGGCCGACTTCCGCTCGGCGCACGACGAGTTCCCGTGGGCCGAGATGATCGGAATGCGCAATCGCATCGTGCACAGCTACGATGACCTCGACTCCGAGATCGTGTGGCAGGTGGCCACGGCCGATATCGAACCTGTGATCGCGTCGCTGGAGCGTGTGTTGGCGGGGTGAGGGTCGCGCGAGCACGTCGCTAAAGCGACGGCTCGGCTGGTGTCGCTAAAGCGACGGGTTCCGTGCCATGTGGAGCTCCGCGGCTTTAGCCGCGAGCTCAATCGATCACGCGTTCAGGTGTGCTTGCGTGACCATCGCCAGCGCGCGCGGTGCGATGGCTGTCACCCTGAGCGAGCCCGCAGGGCGAGCGAAGGGTCATGGCGCCACCCCGCTTGCCACGAACTCCCGCGTGAGCCGGAGTGCCTTGTCGGCGATCGCCTCGAATCGGGGCGTGCCGCGCAGCGCAGCGAAGAACGGACAGTGGATGGCGATGAACTCACCGGGGTGGAATCCGGTGTCCACGGCCTCCTCCAGCAGGGCCAGTGCCCGTTCGGTGTCCCCTGCCACGGCGAACGCCTCGGCGAGATGGAACATCTGGTGCGCATCCAGGAGCTGGACGTCGCGCAATGTGGTGCGCGCCTCCTCCTGCCGTCCCTGCAGCCCCTGCACAATGGCGCGAAGTTGGGAGGTGTAGGGCATGGTCGGGGCCTGCTCGAGGAGTGCCGCGGCATCCTTGGCGGCCCCGGGGACATCTCCCGCGATCGCCCGCGCATAGCCGAGCGTCCAGCGAAGGATGGGGTTGCTGGGATCCATGGCCAACGCCCGTTCGAGGTCGGGGAGCCCCTCCTCCGCCCGTCCGATCCACCACGGGGCCGCGCCGGCCAGCATCCATGTCATCGGGGCCAGCGGGTCGACGGCGATCAGGCGCTCGAGCACGCGCTCGCTCGCTGCGGTGTCGCCGCAGCCCATCACCCCGATGGCCAGATAGATGATGGCGTCAACATCATCAGGATCGCGATCCAGGGCGGCACGCAGGTGACCGATCGCCTCCGGAATCCGGCCGCGTTCATGACCGATGTACCCCAGCAGCGCATGTCCGTACGGCGCGTCGGGCGCCTCCCGGATCAGCGCCTCAGCTACGGCGGTGGCCTCGTCGAGACCGCTCTTGTCGGTGACCACGCCGGCTCGCACCCGGATGACCTTCGCCCATGCCAGCAGTGCCTTGAGCGGCGCAACCTCGCCCACGATGCCGATCGCCTGGCGCACCAGGTCCTCGGCGTGTTCGATCGAGGCCCGGTCGTAGCGGCGGATCCCCTGGCGGGCCCTGAGGTAGAGCTCGAATGCGCGCGGGTCCTCGATCGGGCGCTGGGAGAGGCGACGATCCTCGTCCGACGTGAGGGTGATCCCGAGCGCGCGGACGATCTCGCGCGCGACGCGCTCCTGCACGTCGAAGATGTCGTCCATCGTGCCGCTGAACCGCTCGGCCCACACGGGCGTGTCGGTCGAGGCGTCAATCAGCTCGGCGGTGATGCGGAGCGATGCGCCCGCCCGCCGCACACTGCCCGAGAGGGCGTGGCGCACGCGGAGCTCCCGCGCGAGCACGGGAATTGTCTTGGTCGTCCCCTTGAGCTGCATGGACGACGCGCGGGAGATGACACGGATGGCCCGCACGCGCGCGAGGTCGGTGAGGATCTCCTCCGTGAGGCCGTCGGCGAACTGCTCGTCCTCTGGGTCGGATCCCTGGTTGCGGAATGGGAGGACCACCAACGACCCTGCCTCGGCAACCGGTACCGGCGCGGTCGCTGATGCGCCGTCACCGGGGTGGAGTGCCGCGGCGAATGCCGCCGCCGTGGCGAAGCGCAGCTCGGGGTCGTTCGCCAAGGCGCGGGCCACCGCGGCCTCGCAATTGGCGGGCGCATCGCTGCGCAGCGTCCTGACCGGTGGCGCCTCGGTGGTGAAGCGCTTGATGAGGATCGCCTGGGGCGTGGGCCCGGTGAACGGGGGTCGACCCGTGAGCAACTCGAACAGGATGGCGCCGAGGCCGTACACATCGGAAGATGCCGTGAGCTCGCGCTCGCCGGTGGCCTGCTCCGGGCTCATGTAGGCCGGCGTGCCGATCGACGACCCGGCACGAGTGAGGCGGTCATCGTCCGAGGTGTCGGTCGTGCGCGCGATACCGAAATCTGCCAGCAGCGCGTGGCCGCGCGACAGCATCACGTTCTCGGGCTTGAGGTCGCGATGCAGGATCCCCGCGTCGTGGGCGTACTGCAGTGCGTCGGCGACCTCGCGCACCAACCGGATCGCCTCATCGATCGGTAGCTGCCCCTCGCGCGCGAGACGGTCGCGGAGTGTCTCCCCTTCGATGAGCGGCATCACGAAGTAGAGAGCGTCGGGGGGTCCCTCGCTGCGCTCGGGATGACTCAGGCGCACGGCGCCTGAGTCAAACACGGGGACGATGTGCGGGTGCTGCAGGTTGGCGGTCGTGCGGATCTCTCGGAGGAACCGATCCGCCGCCAGCTCGGCGCTGACCTCGGGCTTCATGACCTTGATCGCCACGTCACGCTCGTGCTTGAGGTCGCGCGCGAGGTACACCGTGGCCATGCCGCCGGCGCCGAGTTCGCGTTCGAGTCGGTAGCGGTCGGCGAGCGCGGTGCGGAGGAGGTCGAGGGTCATTGGGCGTTCGTGGCGATTGGGTGCATCGCGAATGCGCACGTCGCGCATGAGCACGTCGCTAAAGCGACGGCTCGGCGGGTGTCGCTAAAGCGACGGGTGCCGTGCCAGGGAGAGCGTGTCGCTTTAGCGACATCCGCCGAGCCGCGGCTTTTAGCCGCGAGCTCGATGGGGCAGCGCTCGAGCGCCTTCACCGCGGCACCCGCGCACGCAACTCGGCGATGAAGTTCTGCACGATGATCGGTCGGCTCCCTCCGGACCCAGCTTGCGCACCGCTGATATCGATCATCAGGAAGCGCTGGCCATCGGGGGCAGGGTCATAGAAGACCCCTCCCTCATCACCCCGGAAGCCACTGGGCGTGAAGAGCTCCTCGGTGGAGAGGATGCGGAAGCCATCGGTCGTGGTGAAGCGCACCGAGACAATGGCACCCGCGTCGCTGACGTAGAAGAGTTCCCCTCCCTGACGGCTCCATCGTGGTGCCCCGCCGCCATTGGCCGAGATCTGCACGCGGCCGGCACTGACATCCGGATAGGGGCTGACGTAGACGTCCTCCCGTCCCCCAAGGGGCGAGACATAGGCGAGCCATCGTCCATCTGGCGAGAAGGTGGGCAACTCCCGGTTCACGCCGATGGTGATCGGGAGCACGCTCGGGACACGGTCTCCCGCGAGCTGCAAGTCGAGCAACTCCCGCCGCCGGTCACCGGAGTCCTCGCCGATCAGGACCAGCGATTGGCCCGAGGGATGGACCGTCATGCCGACGACCCCCCGGGGCACCGTTGCCACGGTTTCTGCCGTGGCGCTGCCGTCGGTCCGACGTCGATAGATCGTGGTGCCCTGATCGGAGACGTACAGCAATGACCGACTGTCGTTGCTCCACGTCGGGAACCTGGCGCTCTCGTTCTCGGTCGTGACGAGTTGCAGCGGCGAGCCGCGCATCGTGGTCACCCAGATCCGCATGAGCGACGTGGCGTCGGTCGCCCGCTCCAGCGAGAGCGCCACGGTCTCGCCATCGGGGGAAAGCGTCATCCCCCGCAGGAGTCCGTCAATACCCGTGCTGTCTGCCATCGTTGCCGTTCCGCGACGATCGACCCAACTCAGCCTGCCGAGTTCCGGCGTGGATGATCCGGGCGTGTAGACGAGGTCACCGGCCGGGGACAGCGCCAGATCCGCGGAGCCGAAGCTGCCAAGCCAGAGGCCCTCCCACAGCCGGAGGGGATCGCCACGCAGCGCCAGGTTGTCAAGGTCGAAGGGTTGCGCCATCAGGGAGCCGTCGGCGGTGGCCCAGAGGAGGTGCTGCGTGTCGGGGCTGTAGATCGCATAGACCCCGCGCACGATCTCCTTCCGGGACTGATTGCGAAGGTCGAACGCCGTGATCGACCACTCGGTCATGTTCTGGCCGCTCCGCCGAATCCGCATCAGGATGCCGCGCCCCTCAGGGAGGGCTCGCGGCCACGCCATGCCGATCTCGGCATTCGTCGTGTCGAGCGGCATCACCATTTCGTATCCGTCACCGGTTGGCTGCACGCGCGCCAGCCCGGTCCCACCGTCGAAGTAGAGGAAGCCATCGTCCGACCAGGTCACCCCACCGCCAGCGAGGGTCTGATCGCCCAGCACGACACGCACGCTACCGCCAGTGCGCGGGATCACCCTCAAGGAGAAGGGTGCGACCGTGATGAAGGCAATCTCTCGCCCATCCGGTGAATAGGTTGGGGAGGTTGCCCGCTCCGATCCACGCAGTGGCACGGCGTCGAGGGCGTCGAGTCGCCGGGAGTACAGCGCTGTCCCCGCACCTGCGGCGCCGGTGTAGACGAACTCCGACCCGTCGGGTGCCCACGCGAACCGGGTGCCGCCCGGAGTGATCAACTCCTCACCGGGTGCCATGGTGACCTCGAAGCGGGCCACGCGCACCGATGGTTCCGAACCCGCGGGCCCACGAAGAGCCCAGGCAGACGCACCAATCGCGACAACCGCCAACCCTGCCATGACGATGCCAGTGGTGCGACGCGAGAGTCCCAGCGGTCCGGCGGCAGTGGTCATGCGCGAGATGGTGCGCGCCCCGGTGGACGTCGCCAGCGCCACCGCGAACTCCGCCGCACTCGCGAAGCGATCGGCGGGCAGCTTCGCGAGTCCCGTGAGCACTGCGTCTTCAACATGCTCCGGCACGGTGTCGCGCAATGTATGCACCGGCGTCGGCTTCTCGGTCATGATCTTCGCGACGATCGCCTGCACGCTGCCGCCGCTGAACGGTGCGTCACCGGCGAGCAT
>JAABRY010000178.1 GCA_011390645.1 Gemmatimonadota bacterium | reverse complement strand
ATGGTCATCGCCTTGGTCAACGGCTCGGAAGCGACCGTCAAGCGCTTCTACCGCGAACCCGGTGGCTGGATCCGGTTGCAACCGTCCAACGGCGGGATGCGCCCGATGCGCTTTCAAGAGGGCGACGTGCTGATTCAGGGCATCGTCGTGGGCGTGATCCGGAAATTCTAGGACGTCGGACGGCGGAGACGGTCGAGGCGTTCAGCGCCCCGCCCCTCATCCAGCGCCGCACCCGCCGCCTCCACCGCTGCCGCCATGGTAGGCGCCTGACCCGACACCAGGACGGCGGCGGCCGCATTCAGCAATACAGCCGATCGGAGCGCCGTCGGAGCCCGCCCGGGCTCTGTCAGGAGCGCCTCAATCCGGCCGGCGTTCTCTGCTGGCGCGCCTCCCTCCAGCCCACTCAACGACACGACGGAGAGGCCGTAGGCGGCCGGGTCCAATACCCAGGTCGTGATTTCGCCATCGCGGATTTCATGCACCTGCGTGCGGCCCATCGGTGCGATTTCGTCCATTCCCATCTCAGCATGCACCACCAAGGCGTGGAGCGCGCCGAGGCGTGCCAGGGCCCCGGCCAGTAGCGGCGCGCGTGCGGCATCGGCCACGCCGACCACCTGCCGGCGGGCACCCGCGGGATTGGCCAGTGGGCCCAGCAGATTCATGAGGGTCGGCACACCGAGATCACGACGAATCGGGGCGACATGGCGCATGGCAGGGTGATAGAGCGGTGCGAAGAGGAAGGCGAGACCTTCCGTGGCCAAGGTCTGCCCCGCCTCCTCCGGCGTCAGGTCAATTGGAACTCGGAGCGCTTCGAGGACGTCCGCCGACCCCGACCTCGAGGTGAAGGAGCGATTGCCGTGCTTGGCGATCGGGACCCCGGCCCCTGCCGCCACGAAGGCGGCAGCGGTGGACACGTTCAGCGTACCGACCGCACCACCGCCGGTCCCGCAGGTGTCGACGAGGAGGTCGGGTTGCGTCGACGCAACGCGTCGCATCACGCGGCGGAGCGCCTCCACGGCGCCGGTGACCTCGTCCGGTGTTTCTCCACGGCTACGAAGTCCCATGAGAAGCGCCCCGATCACCGCGGGGGGTGCCATGCCGGACATCACTTCGTCGAAGGCGGCGGTCGCCTCGGCACGGGTGAGGGTACCTCCGGCGGCTAGCCGCTGGAGCGCCACTCGAAGGGCAGGATCGGGCACGTCTGGGGAGACCGTCATGGCGGGCCAAGCGTATCGGCCAAGGGGGCCTTTTGTCAATATTTTCAACGGGTTACGCAGGTTGCCGCGGACCCCGGCGGCGGCTAGGTTTCAGGGCTGAATGGATCGGGCTTTCCTGCTCACCGTGGCCTTTGATGGCACCGACTTCTGCGGCTGGCAGCGCCAGCGGGAAGGCCGCTCGGTGCAAGGCGATATCGAGACCGCGCTGGAGCGTCTGGCAGGAACTCCGCGCAAGGCGATTGCCGCCGGGCGGACAGACGCCGGTGTCCATGCCGAGGCGATGCCGGTGAGCGTGACCATGCCGGCGCGATGGCAGGCTGCGGACCTGCAACGGGCATTGAACGCCGTGCTCCCTCGCGACATCGCGGTGCGGGCGGTGCATGCCGTGCATCCGGGGACCGACGCGCGGCGTTCGGCGACGGGGCGACGGTACCGCTACGACATCGCGGTGGGACCGACGGCACGGCTCCCGGCCCTCGGGCGAACAGCCTGGGCATTGGGTCATTCTCCGTCACTTGCACGACTGCACGCGGCCGCAGCGGTCCTGCCGGGCGAGCATGACTGCCGTGCCTTCGCCGTAGTGGGAGAACCGAAGCCGCACTACCGTTGCCGCATCGTGCATGCCGCGTGGGAGGCCCCTGATCCCTCTCGCCTCAGCTTCACGATCGCCGCCGACCGCTTCCTGCACCACATGGTGCGCATGCTGGTCGGCACGATGGTGGACATCGGACTCGGACGACGACCGGACAACGACATGACGCGCCTGCTGCAACTCACGCACAACGCCGACACCGGCGCCCCAGCTCCTCCTCAGGGGCTGCACTTCGTGGCGGCGACCTACCCCGACCTGATCTATCTCGGTGAGGTGGCCGCATGGTGAGCGCCCCCCGCCTGCTCGCGCTGACGCTGATCCTGGCGGCCTGTGACAGCGATCGCCCGGTCGTTGCCCAGCGTCCTGCCCCCCCCAGCACCATCCCGCTGCCGGCGGCGGACTCAGCCGCCGCGATGAGCGCCCGACTCGATGGCTCGCGACGCACCGCGCTGGTCGACGCCACCGCGCGCGTCTCTCCGAGTGTGGTCTCGTTGCGCGTGACGGTGCGGCAACAGGTGCAGATGTCCTCGTTCGACGCCTTCTTCTTCGGCGCACCGCGCGAGCAGACGGCGCAGTCGTTCGGCACCGGCTTCGTGGTGCGTGCCGACGGGATCATCATCACCAACCAGCACGTGGTCGCCGGCGCCGATCAGATCATCGTCACGCTCCCCGATGGCACTGATGTGGATGCACGACTCCTTGGCGAGGATCCGCTCACCGACATTGCGGTCGTGAAGATCGATCGCACCGCGCTGCCCGTTGCGCCGTTGGGCCGATCCGCTGACCTGCTGATCGGCGAGTGGGCCATCGCCCTGGGCAATCCGTATTCCGGTCTCCTCGGCAACAGCGAGCCGTCGGTGACATCCGGGGTGATCTCGGCCACCGGGCGCAACATCCTGCCCACCGATGCGAACCAGACCGGGCGCTATTACGACATGATCCAGACGGATGCCTCGATCAACCCGGGCAATTCCGGGGGGCCGCTCGTCAACTCGCTTGGCGAGGTCATCGGGGTCAATTCCTCGATCTTCAGCAACACCGGTGGGTCGGTGGGCATCGGGTTCGCGATTCCGATCGAGCGCGCGGTGCGCGTGGCCGAGGAGATCATCGCGAACGGCAGCGTTCGCCGACCGTGGGTCGGCCTCGAAGTCGCCGGTGCCGACCGGATGAGCGAGTGGAAGAGCGCCGGGGGCGTGCCGGTCATCCAGGTGGTCCCGGAAGGCCCCGCCGCCGCCGCGGGACTCCGGGCCGGAGACGTGCTCACGCGCGCGAACGGACGCACGCTGCGCAATTACCTCGACTGGGAAGCCGTGCTGCTGGACTTGCACGTGGGCGACGTCGTGGAAACCGAGGTGTTGCGCAGCGGTCAGACCATGGCTCGTCGCATCGTGCCAGCCGATCTCCCGACCGTCACGGCCGAGCGCGTGCGGTTGCGCGGCCTCGACCTTGTCACGCTGACGCCCGGCGTGCGCGCCGAGCTCGGTGCGCGAAGCGACGTCGGCGCGGCCCTGCTCCGCGTGCCACCAGAGACCGGCCGATTGACCGGTCTCCAGGACAACGACGTGATCGTGCGCATCGACTACGTGGAGGACCGACGCATCGTGCAGCAACCGGTGCGCACGGCGCAGGACGTGGCACGCATTCTCGACCGCATCCCTCGCGGTGCCTCCTTCCGCCTCTGGGTGGAACGGCGCGGCGGTTACTCCTACACCGACCTGACGAACTAGATGACCGACCCGCGCTGGCAGTCCCCGCTCTCTGGCCGATACGCCTCCCCCGCCATGTTGCGGCAGTGGGGCGAACCGCATCGCATCGGCCAGTGGCGCCGCGTGTGGCTCGCGTTGGCGGAGAGCCAGCAGGCAATGGGACTCGAGATCCCCGAAACGGCACTCGCCGCGATGCGTGCCCACCTCGACGATGCCGATCTCGCGCGCGCAGCGGAGTTCGAGCGACGCTTCCGGCACGACGTGATGGCCCACGTGCACGCCTTCGGTGAGCAGGCCCCCGAGGCCAGGCCCTACCTGCACCTCGGCGCAACCTCGGCGTTCGTGACCGACAACGCGGATGGCTTGATCATCCGGCAGTCGCTGGCACTCGTCCTCGGTCGTCTGCTCGACACGCTGGGTGCGCTGCGGAGCTTCGCATTGCAGCACGCCGCGCTTCCCTGCCTCGCCTACACCCATTTCCAGCCCGCGCAGCTCACCACGGTCGGCAAGCGCGCGACGCTCTGGATGCAGGACCTCGCGCTGGATGTCGAGGCGATCGTGCATCGCCTGGAGCACTACCGGCTTCGCGGTTGCAAGGGCACCACGGGCACACAGGCCTCGTTTCTCGAGCTGTTCGGTGGGGACCACGACAAGGTGCGTGAGCTCGAGCGGCAGGTCGCCCGGCGGCTCGGGCACGATGCCGTCATGCCGGTCTCGGGACAGACCTACTCGCGCAAGCTCGATGCACAGGTCGTGGACGTGCTGAGCGGGATCGCGCAGAGTGCCGCCAAGTTCGGCGCCGACATCCGCCTGCTCCAGCATGAGGGCGAACTGCTCGAGCCGTTCGAGTCGGAGCAGATCGGCTCGAGTGCGATGGCATACAAGCGCAATCCGATGCGCGCTGAACGCATCGGGGCACTGGCACGCCACGTGATCACCTTGCAACAGAACACGGCACACACGGCGGCTGCCCAATGGCTGGAGCGCACGCTCGACGATTCCGCGAACCGGCGCCTGACGCTCCCCGAGGCCTTTCTGGCGACGGATGCGATCCTGCTGCTGATGCACAACATCTGCAGCGGACTGGAAGTGCGTGACCCGGTCGTGGCCCGACATGTTCGGGAGCAGATGCCGTTCATGGCCACCGAACGCTGGCTGATGCTTGGCGTGCAAGCTGGCGGCGATCGCCAGGCACTGCACGAGGTGGTCCGAGGACACTCAATGACCGTTGCCGAAGGCGTTGCCCGCGGCGAGCCGAACGACCTGATCGAGCGCCTCGCGGCGGACCCGGCGTTCGCGACGGTGGACCGCGAGCGGTTGATCGCGGAACTCGAACCTGCGCGCTACGTGGGACGGTCTCCGGAACAGGTCGCAGAGTTCCTCGGCGAATATCTCGAGCCACTCATCGCCCGAGCTCGTCCGTACGCGGTCGCCGCGGAAGCCGCCGAGCTCCGCGTATGACAGCCACCCCGTTGGCCGCGAGCAACCTGCCCCTGCCGGTCTGGCGGCGCGGCAAGGTCCGCGAGGTCTACACGATCGACGACGCGCGCCTGTTGATCGTCGCGAGTGATCGGGTCAGCGCCTTCGACGTGGTGCTCGCCGAGGCCATTCCGGACAAGGGACGCGTGCTCACCCAGTTGTCAGCCCACTGGTTCGCGCGCCTTGGCACCATCTGCCCGAACCACTGCCTCACGGCCGATGCGGATGCGATCATCGCAGAGGTTCCCTCCCTCGCGCCGCACCGTGACCAATTGGCTGGTCGGGCGATGCTGGTGCGCCGCACCGCACCGGTGGCGTTCGAGTGCGTGGTGCGCGGGTACCTCGCGGGCTCTGCATGGGG
>JAABRY010000177.1 GCA_011390645.1 Gemmatimonadota bacterium | reverse complement strand
GCCGACGAACCACCTCGATGCCGAGTCGGTGGCGTGGCTCGAGCGTTTCCTGAAGGAGTTCACCGGTACCGTCGTCGCCATCACCCACGATCGGTACTTCCTCGACAACGCCGCCGAGTGGATTCTCGAGCTGGACCGTGGCGAGGGCGTGCCGTGGAAGGGCAACTACTCCTCCTGGCTCGACCAGAAGGAGAAGAAGCTCGCGGTCGAAGAGAAGCAGGCCTCGGCGCGGCGTCGCACCCTGGAGCGCGAGCTCGAGTGGGTGCGGATGTCGCCGAAGGCTCGGCAGGCCAAGAGCAAGGCGCGCCTCGGCGCATATGAAGCGCTGGTTGCCGAGGAGGAGAAGGCGGACACCACCGGCCACGAGATCCTGATCCCGCCCGCGCCACGCCTGGGTGATGAGGTCGTGATCGCGAAGGGGCTCACCAAGGCATTCGGCGACAAGCTGCTCTTCGAGAACCTCAACTTCTCGCTGCCGCGCTCAGGGATTGTCGGGATCATCGGCCCGAACGGCGCCGGCAAGACAACGCTCTTCCGGATGATCACCGGCCAGGAACAGGCCGACGGTGGCGACCTGGTGATCGGCAAGACGGTGATCACGAGTTACGTGGACCAGTCTCGCGACGCGCTCGATCCGGACAAGACGGTCTATCAGGAAATCGCGGGCGACTACGACAATCTCCAATTCGGCACGCGCACGGTGAATTCACGCGCGTACTGCGGCTGGTTCGGCTTCCGCGGCTCCGATCAGCAGAAGAAGGTCGGCGTCATGTCAGGCGGCGAGCGCAATCGCCTGCACCTGGCCAAGCTCCTCAAGAGCGGCGGCAACGTCTTGCTGCTCGACGAGCCGACCAACGACCTCGACGTGGACACGCTACGTGCACTCGAAGACGCGCTGCTCACCTTCTCAGGGTGCGCCGTGGTGATCTCACACGATCGCTGGTTCCTCGACCGTATCGCGACGCACATCCTCGCCTTCGAAGGTGACTCCGAGGTGGTGTGGTTCGAGGGAAACTACGAGGACTACGAGGCGGACCTCAAGAAGCGCAAGGGGATGTCGGCGGACCAGCCGCATCGGATCAAGTATCGGAAGTTGACGCATTGATGGACCAGCCGGCGGTGGTCCCCCTGAGCGTAGCGAAGGGTCAACCGCCGGTTCTTGTCGTAGGTCGTAGGTCGTAGGTCGTAGGTCGTAGGTCGTAGGTCGTAGGTCGTAGGTCGTAGGTCGCGAACTCGACAATTCTTCGGGGAGTGCTGGTGACCTTCCGATCGTCTTCACTTGCCCTCGCCCTCGCCTGCGGTGCTTGTGGTGCGGGTGAGACCGCCCCGACCGAGGGGCCCGCGCGGATCGAAGCGACGCTCGCACTCGATCTCCCGATGGGCGATGAAGACTCGGTGCTGGTCGGTGAACTTCGCGATGCCACGCGACTCAGCGACGGACGCCTTGTCCTGCTTGATGGCGATCGCCGAGCGGTGCTGTTCCTCTCCCCTGCTGGTGAGGTGTTGGCGACCTCCGGGCGGGCCGGCGCAGGTCCGGGCGAATTCCGGTACCCGGCCTGGCTCGGCCCGTGTGTCGCCGACTCCGTGTTCGTCTGGGACGTTGCGAACGATCGGGTGTCACTCTTCTCGCCCGATGGCGCGCTCGCCCGCGAATTCCGCCCCGCCGTCACCGCCCCAATCCAACCCACCTGCCTCCCGACGGGTGGATTCGCGGCGCTCGATGCGCGGAACGCCGCCATGGCTCCGGCCGCCCCCGGTGGAGCCGTTCCGCTCCTTCGAGGTGCCCTGGTCGTGATCTCACCGACGGGCGACTCGATCGCGGCGCACCCCGACCTCCCGATCGGTGAGGAGAAGACCTTCGGCGCCTTCGCTGCACTCGCCGTCCTGCCCGATCGCATCGTCACCGGACTTAATGCGTCCGCCATCCTGACCAGCCACAATTTCGCCGCTGACACGGTCGGCCGGGACTCGGTCCCTGTCACGCCGGTCCCGTACGGCACGGCGCGCTACGAGGCGATGGCCGACCGCCAGGCAAGCGCCGTCCCGGGTGGGGATTCGGCCATGCGCCAGATGTTCCGGGAGATGATCCTTCGCGAAGGGATGCCCGTCCACGCCCCGCTCTTCAGCACGATGCACGGCGCCCCCGATGGCACCGTCTGGTGGGTGACCTCGCTCCCGGTGGATTCCACGACGACCCTGCTCGGCCTCCGCGATGGCGTGCCCGTGCATTCGCTTGAGCTCCCCGCCGGGATCGAGGTGTTCGAGGTGGGAACGGATTACCTCCTTGGCAAGCGGACGGATGAGGAGGGGTTCGAGAGGTTGGTGCTGTATCGGTGGTAGGGACGTTGGATGTTGGATGTTGGGGCCGTAGCCGTCCGTGGATGCTGCTCCCCTGACTGGCACGGTCATGGGCAACGCCGTATTATCCGTATCATTACCTATCACCCGGAGCCAATCATGCGCGTCCCCGCCTCGCTCGTTGCCCTGTCCCTCCTCGTCGTCGCCTGCGGTGGTGGCGGAGATGCCGCTCCTGCTGACGATGCGGCTGCGACGCCTGAGGCCGCGCCGGTCCAGACTGCCTCCGCTGGGGAGACCACCTACCAGCAGGTCTGCGTCACCTGTCACCAGGCCGACGGCAAGGGACTGCCGCCGTCGTTCCCGCCACTCGCGGGCTCCGCCATCATGACCGGTGCCCCCGAGATGCCCATCGCCATCGTGCTGCACGGGATGCAGGGCGAGATCGTTCGCGAGGGCGTGACGTACAACGGGGTGATGACTGCGTGGTCGATGCTGTCGGATGAGCAAATCGCCGAGGTGCTGACCTACGCGCGCGCCAACTTCGGGAACAGCGCCAGTGCCGTGACCACCGAGCAGGTCGCTGCGGTCCGCGAGGCGACCGCCGGTCGTGCTGGAGCCTGGACGGAAGCGGAACTGACGGCGGCGAAGCTCAACTAGGTCATATGTCGTAGGTCGTAGGTCGTAGGCTTGAAAGCTCAGTGTGCAATTCACCCCACTTGAGTCGTTCACCACAGCGACTGGTGCGAGGTGAGAAGCTTCCGACCTTCGGGGCCACGACCTACGACCTACGACTTACGACCTACGACCTACGACCTGATGAGGACCCTGCCACACCATGAAACTGCTCCTCACCGCATCCGTTGTCGCCGCCCTCGCGCTGGTCGCCCTGCCGCAGCGGGGTGACAGCGCGGCATTGCACCTCCGCCTCACCAAGTCCGCGCCGGCCGATTCCAGCGTGGTCGCGACCGCGCCCACCGAGATCAAGCTCTGGTATTCTCAGAAGCCGCAACTGCGTCTGTCGAGGGTGACGCTGACGGGCCCGTCTGGTGAAGTCACGACAGGGGCGATCGTGCAGGACTCCGTGATGCTGCGTGCACCCATCACTGGCACGATGACGCCGGGTGCGTACACGGTCAGCTGGCTCACCGCGAGCAGCGATGGACACCCGATCCGGGGGACGTTCGGGTTCACAGTCAAGCCGAGCGAGTGAGCACGGCTCGATGACTGGGCGAGTCGCGGTGGTCGTGCTGGCTGCCGCGCTCGCCGCGTGTGCGGCGCGCGCACCCCGCCCCCCTGCTCCGCTTGCTCCGCCGGCTCTCCTCCTCGGCACCTTCCGCGACGATTACGGCAGCACCTACCGCCTCAGCGACTCCCTCTTCGAGCACCTGCCGAGCTCGCGCTACCGGATCGTCGAGTGGCATCCCGCCGAACAATTTTTCATCGCACAGAATGACCGCAGTAATCCGGGCGAGCCGGGCCGGTGGACGCGCGTGGACTGGATGCGTCTCGAGGGTCAGGATTCGTGGTCCTGGGCGTTCTGCCTGACCGACTGGAACGCACCCGATGCGGCCACGGCGCGGGCAACTCCACCGGCACGCCGAGACACCCCGCGCAATGGGTGTGGCGGACATCCCTTCACGCGGATGCGGGCGCTGCCGGTCGAGGCCGGCACCGCACTCTTACCTGCGGACGTGACCGGGTGCTACGTCGTCCAGATCGGGCCATGGTCCCAGCAGATCGCGGTGCCACCACCCGACACGGTCTGGCTCTATTCGGACACCGTGCGGACATCTGCCGGCACCACGGCCTTCCGGCTCGAGCCGAGCATGCCGCTGACCTTCCGGCGGACCAACCACCACTCGTGGCAGTTCGTTGATGGCGAGGTGCGCCTGAGTTGGGGCAGCGAATTCCATGGTGCGACCATGCAACTCGTTCAGACCGACACGGGAATGGTCGGCAGTGCCTCCTTCTGGACGCATGTGCTGCGGATCATTCCGCCGCCGCGCAGCAAGCCAGAGGAGTCGTTGAAGGCCGACACCTATCGAGTGGCGCCGGGGCCGGTCGCGAGTGTCGTCCTGCGTCGGTGCGATTGACCACACCCATGAAGCTATCCGTCGCGTCTCGGTGGCTACTGGCCGTGCTGTTCATCGCCGCTGGGATCAACCATTTCGTCGATGCGGGCACGTACCTGCGGATGATGCCACCCTACCTTCCCTTCCCCATGGCGCTCGTGTATCTGAGCGGCATCGGGGAGGTCGTCGGTGGCATCGGGATGTTGAGCACGCGGTGGCGTGCAGCGGCGGGTTGGGGATTGATTGCGCTGCTCGTGGCCGTCTTTCCGGCCAACGTCCATATGGCGTTGCATCCGGAGTTGTTTCCGAGCATCAGCCCGAGCCTGCTGTGGGGACGGTTGCCGCTGCAAGGTGTGCTGATCGCATGGACGTGGTGGGTCACGCGACCAGCGGACGATCAGGGCCCGAGCGCTTCCAGCAGTTCGTAACCCACCACCGGGAGCGGCACCGTCACCTCGCCCGCACGCGCGAAGCGCAACACCACGGCGACGGTGTCACCCGCCACGATGCGACGCTGCACCCCCTCGAACATCAGGTGCAATCCGCCGGGCGCCATCACTACCGAATCGCCGGCTGGAATCACCACTTCAGACAGCATCGTCATCGCGCCACCTCCGCCCTCGGTGCCGTGCAACATCGCATGGTTCGCGACGTCGCTCCGTGCGCCGAGCAGCGTGTCAGGCGTCGTGCCGGTGTTGACGATACGGAGATAGCCGGGCAATGGCGCGTTCGTGAAGGGTGGCAACCCCCACGCGGCACGCACGCGGAGTGCCCCAGCACTGACCTCGCTCGACTGGATGCCCTGCACGATCGGATCGGGCGTGCTGCAGGCGAGGCAGGCTACAAGGAACAGTGCGACGGTGCGGGGTCCGCTCAGCATCATCCCCCCGCAGCGAGGCAGGCGGCGATCCCTTCATCCACCGGCGTCGCGTCGAGCCCGTACGCCGTGCGGATCTTGCCGCTGTCGAAGCGATAGTCGTGTTCGAACTGATACATCATCTCGT
>JAABRY010000176.1 GCA_011390645.1 Gemmatimonadota bacterium | reverse complement strand
TGGCGGTTTGCCAGCGAACCGTTGCCGATCGAGGGGCCGGGCGGTGCCGCCGTGGTCGGAGATGCCATCGATGGCGGGCGAACCAGAGAGTCTGCGAACGCTGGCACGTCTGTGGCAGGCATACCCGCATCTCTTTCGCGAACACCGCCCGATCGCAGCCCGATTCCAAGGACGAGTACCGACAGCAGGCCGCCACCAAGCACCAGCACCGATGGAAACCCGCCAGCGCTCGCAAAGAACGACCGGCGAACGGTGGCGCCTGACCGCGACGCCACCGGCATTTTCTCCGTTCCCCGCGATCGTAGCAGCTCCCGCACGGTGTCGAGATCTGGGAATCGATCGTTGGCGTGCTTCGCCAGCATGCGCTCGATCGCCCCGGACACCCACGCCGGTACTTCCGGACGCGCGGCGCGTATCGAGGGTACCGGAGACAGCAGGTGCCCCTTGAGCACGCTGGCTACGTCGGTACCGGCAAACGGCACCGTCCCTGTCAACAACTCATACCCGAGACAGCCAAGCGCATATTGATCGATCGAGGCCGAGGGCAAGTCCCCATTGAACTGCTCCGGCGCCATGTACGTAGGAGAGCCGATCAACATGCCAGTGGTGGTGATCCCCGGTTGACCCAACGACCGGGCGATCCCGAAGTCGGTGACATAGGTTCGGCCTTCTTCACCAATCATCACGTTGGCCGGCTTGATGTCGCGATGGATCACGCCACGCCGATGCGCATAGGCGAGCGCATCGGCCACATCAGCGAGAATCGCGACCGCGCGCTCCGGCGACAGGCGCTCCTCTTCGCCAAGCAGTTCTTCCAGCGTACGACCACGCACGTACTGCATTGCGAACCACGCGAGTCCGTCGCCGTCTCCCACCGCGTGCACCGTCACGATGTTCGGATGCTCCAGCGATGCCGCCAACTTCGCCTCTCGGCGAATCCGTTCAAGGTCCCCATCGGGGCCCGCGATCGCCACCTTGAGTGCCACACGACGGCCCAGCGCGACGTCCTGCGCGAGAAACACCACCGCCATGCCACCACGGCCGAGTAGCCGAACGATTTCGTATCGGCCGTCGATGGCGGCGCGGATGCGGTCCATCCACGCCTCGCTCAGCCCGAACGCGGAAGTCTCTGACGGATCAGAACCGAACGACATGACCACCTGCACACTCCGAGTTACTCGGTGACCGTCCACCGATCGCGGCGGTTGTTGAACCGATCAATATGCAGGTGCCGGCCCGTCCCCGCACGATCTGGGACCCCGGCCGCGTAGGCGGCGCGAATCTGTGCTTGCAGCACCTCGTCACGCGAAAAATCCCTGACGCGGATCCCGCGCGACCGGACCGCGTCCACCGCGAAGCGAATCTGCTCGGCCGTCAGCTCGCGCACACCGAAATCCAGCGCTCCGCCCTTTCCATACAACGACACGTGCTCGGCGTGATCAGCGCCAGTACCGCGCAGTTCGATCCCGAAGCGGTCCGTGAATTGAATCCGGACCTGGGCAACGTGAGCCGCGAACGCCTCCACGCTCATGGACGCGTCAAGCCCAACGTCGCGAAGGGAGCGGCGACGACCTCCCGCAGCCACATCGCGAGCGCGACGAGTGGGATCGACCGATTCGATCGCTGCGGCCAGCGCATGGATGCGATCCTTCACCTCCGGATGGTTGCCGAGCGGATGCATCGAGAGCACCGCGAGTGCTGAATCGAACTCGCGTCGCGCGGCATCGGGTACGTTGAGTTCCCGCAGGGCATACCCGCGCTCGATGTGTTCGTACGAGATCGCGAGCAGTGAATCCACCACGATCTGCTCCGGGAGCGTGAGCCCCGTGCCGACCTTCACCTGGGTAGCGCGCCACAGCAGCACACTGCCACCGCCCAGCGTCGAGAGGAGGAGCAGCACCATGAGTACCAGCCTCGGCGACACGTGCAGCCGCGTCCGCAACGGTGTGCGACGTCGCGTCGGTGGCGCTGCGGGGGGGGCTCGCCGTGCGGGTGCCGGTGCGGGTGCCGGTGCGGCGGCCGCGGCGGCGCGCAGTTCCATCGTCAGCGTCACACCGGGCGCCAAGCCGATCTGCGACCCGTGCGACAGCTTTGCCTGATCGCCGAGCGCCACACCATCGATCGTCGCGGCTCCATTTCCGCGCAGCAGCCAGCAACCGTCCGATTCCTCGATCACACCCACATGCCGCGAACGCACGCTCGGATGAACGAGCCGGCAATGATCGTCCGCGCCCGAGCCGATCCAGAATGGAAATCGGTCCACCGACACCGTCTGCGGAGGCAGCGGGGGCTGCGTGATCAATAGCCGAGAGGCGCTCATCGCACCGGCACGCCGCGATTGCTACCAGGCAACCTGCGCACCGAACCGCAACGTCAGTTCCGACGCACCCAGCAGCGGATCGGAGACATTCGCGGCAGAGCCCTCGATGCGATCTCGAAATCGCGTGAGGGCAAACGCATAGCTGCCCGAGACCACCAGTGTGGATCTCGCACCAAGCGTGCGCTCCACCCCCCCTCCGAGTCCGAGTGAGGTGCCGCCAGCGCTGGTCTCATACGGCAGCGCACTGGCGACCATCGAGTCAGACGGCTGCCTGGCGAAGCGCAGCGATTGCACCGCAACCCGGCTGAGCAGGAACGGGCCCCACCCGTTGGCGTTGCGCCAGTGAACTCGAGGCTCCACAAAGAGTGCGCCAATAGTCGAGCGCAGCGCATCGGGCACGAGCAGCCTGGCGTTTGCATGCCGACTCACGGATCCGCCGAGACCAACGGAAAGCGACGCGTTGATCGGCACGCGAAGCTGAAGGTCGAGACCGGCGCCGGCGCTCCCGATGCGAACGGGTTCCGGTGCGGACTGCGCACTCGGCCCCAACGGAAACCGACGCTGGAAGCCAGATACCTCCATCGTCCACTGGTTACCACGCGCCCACGAGGACGTCCCCCCGGCACGCGACTGCGCGATCGGCACAGGCGCTGGCGGGATAGAGTCAACGGGAGGCGGCGGCGGCGCCAGCAGCAGCAACTGTTCAGTCCGTACGTAGCCGCGGAGCTCGCCGAATTCGATGAAAGACCATACTTCACCAGGCGCGGTGATGCGCACGACGGTTCCGCGCAGCAGTGTGCGCAGCACGCCAGCGAGGATGGTAGGCTCCGATCGTACCCGCGCTTCGGCGACACGAATCTCGGCCGGATCACCAAATCGCTGAGCCAGTCCTTCACGAGACCAGAAAATCGTCGCGACGAGGAACCACACGGCGCACATCGCACGGAAGACAATGCGTCCCGATTCCGAAGGACAGTCCAAGCGGCGCATCACGCCCGCCCCCGGCCGCACACATGATCGTGTCCCACGAGCGGGCGCATCACGGGGCAACAGACGCCGAGACACCGACCGCAACGCGACCGCCGGCGCTGACCAGCACAAGTACTCCCAGCACGGTATCGTTTAGCATGAGCTTGCTGTTCGGGAGTTGAGAGCCGCCTTCTTCCAACTCACGCAGTCGGGTCGTCAGGTCGTCGATCTCCATCCGCTGCCGATCATTCTGCGTCCCAAACTTGGTCCGACGGTCCCGCAGCATTGCCATGTCCGCCTGCACGCCCGTATCGACATCGGGGCCATCAGGCTGCTGCCGCGCGCCGAGCCGCGCCTCGGACGTGCCAAGACGGTTGCCGAGGGTGTCAATCCTGACGATCAACTCGTCGCGCGTCGGCGAGCGCCCCTGACGCTCGCTGCCAGCGGTCAGCAGCCGCGGTTGCCGTTGGGTTGCCCGGATTGCGGACCACCGTTTGTCGATCTCGGCGACGAGTGCGGTGGCTTCGGAAGAGTCCGCAAAGAAGGAGCCTTTTTGCGCCGAGACACGCTTAAGATCAGCTGCGCTGGCCTTCAGAAACGCCTGCTCGGCCTTCCCACCTTCGCCACAGCACAGCTCAAGTGCTGACAGAACCGGCGCGCAACAAAGCATATGCATAGAAGTCAAACTTGTCCGTCGACCGAAATGTCGGCTCATGTGGGGACACATGGGAGAAAGGCCAATGCGAAATGGAGAAGGTATACGACCATTGCCTAGCCGCTCATCGAAGCGAGCGGCGTTCTGCAATCGTGGAGCCCTCTCGAACCGTATTCCTGAGTGAACGCGAGTTGATGATGCGCTTCTTCAGGGGGTAGCAAGCCACTGGGGAGGGTGCAGTTTGCCGATTCGCCCCGAAGCCACTCAGCGGCACGCACTCGACTTTCTGACCAATGCGCCCTCGACCTGATTCCGTAATAGTGCCGGTCGCGCATCGATCCTTACATGCGAGTTCCTCACGGATCAGGAGTCGCGATGCCGCACGGTGTAGGAGAACGATGGCTCGATCCGAAATTGGAGTGAGGCAGCCAGCCCAATCCACTTCTAACTGGTATCAGTCCGACTTCATGTTCGAGCCTTGGCAGTTGCCGATCACGCAGGTGCGCGCCGCGCACGCGCTGTTCGGCGAGGACGTGATGGACGCGCTTGGCATCGAAGCGTCGCTGGCCATGCGCAACGTGGATGGCGGGACGGGACCAGAGGCGGTGGCGCGGCAGGTGAAGTTGGCGCGGGAGCGGCTCTGACGCGATGCATGGGCAGGCCGCGATCCCCCACGCAAGGATGCGTGGCGGCTTTCGTGTAACGATCCCGCCTGTATATTAGGCCCACCGCGTGGTACTCCCGTTCACATCAAGCCCCAACACACATGATGAAGTCTCTCCGCACGCTCACCGTCGCCCTCGCTGCAGCTGCCCTCGTTCCGTTTGCGTCCGCCTCCGCACAGGATGCCGCATTCGGCGTCGGTACCAAGCTCGTGAACCTCGGCATCGTCACTGGCCCGACGGGCTTCGGTGGCGGCGTGGAAGTCGGCCTGCTGGAACTCGCCCCGAACCTCACGCTCGGCGTGGGTGGTACCTTCGCCTACCAGAGCCAGGACGTGCTCGGCTTCAATGCGTCAACCACGTGGATCGTGGGCAACGCGAACGTGCACTACGCGATTCCGAGCCTGCCGGAACTGGATCTCTTCGGTGGTCTGTCACTCGGAATCGCACGTACGAGCGTCGAGACGATCCTTGGCAGCGACGGCTCCGCCAGCACGACCGTGGTCGGCATCAACCTTGGCGGCCGCTACATGTTCACGCCGAAGCTCGGCGGCTTCGCGCAGCTTGGTCTCGCCGATGCGCCCGAGCTCTTCCTCGGCGTGTCGATCAAGTTCTGATCGTCGCACTCGTGGGTGAATGCATAAAGGGCGCCGATCACATGGTCGGCGCCCGTTGTGCATCCGGTTGCGTGCTGTTCAGAACCGCAAGCCGAACAGCAACGGCGCATACGTGATGCCGTTTCCGCGCCCCAGCGTCTCGCCGCTGAACAGATGCTGCAGGCGGGTTTCGATGAAGCCTTCACGTCCACCGAATGGCACCAGCATCCCCACGCTTGCCGTCGCACCGGC
>JAABRY010000175.1 GCA_011390645.1 Gemmatimonadota bacterium | reverse complement strand
CGGCCCCGACGAGACCGTCGAGGTCGAGGGGAGCGGCGCGGTGACGGTGATCGACGTCAGCGGGCTCACCTTCTCCTCGATGGATCGCGTGAGCGAGCACGAAGCCATTTCCCTCCTCGGCATCAAGATGCACATCCTGACCCGTGGCGCCACCTTCAACCTGCACACCCGCGCCGCAAGCGCCGGCAGCCTCGCCACCACGCGCGGCTGATTACCCACCCCGGGGAGGGGCGATGGAGATTCTGGAACGCTCGGTCTACGTCGGACCGTCGCACTACGCGCACTTCCCCGTCATCCGCCTCCGCCTCGACCTCGGCGCCCTCGAAGCGTGGCCCACCTCGCGCCTCGGCCCGACCTTCGTCACCGCTCTCCTGGAGGCGCTCCCCGGATTGCACGAGCACGGTTGCTCCTATGGCGAGCCCGGCGGCTTCGTGCGCCGGATGACGGAAGACGAGGGCACCTGGCTCGGGCATGTGCTTGAGCACGTCGCCATCGAACTCCAGAACATCGCCGGCATCAAGGTGACCTTCGGAAAGACGCGCGGGGCCGGCGCCGAGGGCGTGTATGACGTGGTCTACGAGTATGAGCAGCGCGACGAGGGGCTCGAGGCAGGCATCCTAGCGCTGCAGTTGTTGCACGCGCTCCTGCCGGCGGATCTGCAACCAGCCGACGCAGTCCCTGCCGATTGGGATTTCGCGAGGGAACGCGACGCGTTCATTCGCTTCGCGCAGCGTCGCGCGCTCGGGCCAAGCACCGCCTCGCTGGTCCAGGCCGCGGAAGAGCGCAACATCCCCTGGTTGCGACTCAACAACGCCTCGCTGATTCAGCTCGGACATGGCAAGTTCCAGCAGCGCCTCCAGGCGACCGTCACCGGGCGCACCTCGCACATCGCCGTCGAACTGGCGTGCGACAAGGAAGAGACGAACGGCCTCCTGGCGACCCTCGGGCTTCCCGTGCCGCGGCAGGAGCTGGTGCAGCGCGAGGACGACGCCGTGCGTGCCGCGCGACGCATCGGGTATCCCGTCGTCGTCAAGCCGTACAATGGCAACCACGGCCGGGGCATCGCGATCCACCTGACCACCGACGAGGAGGTGCGTGTCGCCTTCGGCGTTGCGCACGCCATCTCCCGCTCCGTGCTGGTGGAGACCTTCGTGACCGGCGATGACCATCGGCTGCTCGTGGTGGACGGCCAGCTCGTCGCGGCCACGCGCCGCACGCCGGGGCATGTCATCGGGGACGGCGCACAGACGGTCGCCGCGCTCGTCGACGCGACCAACGCCGATCCCCGGCGGGGCATCGGTCACGAGAAAGTGCTGACCCGGCTCGAGCTCGACACGCAGGCGCTGGAGCTGCTGGCACGTCGCAACCTGACTCCCGAGAGTGTCCCCCCCCCTGGCGAGCGGGTCTTCCTCCGCGCCACGGCGAACCTGAGTACCGGGGGCACCGCGACGGACGTGACCGACGTCATCCATCCCGACAACATCGAGATGGCGGTGCGCGCGATCCGGGCGGTCGGCCTCGATGTCGGTGGCGTGGACTTCCTCACCACCGACATCACCGAATCGTACAAGAGCATTGGCGGCGCGATCTGCGAGGTGAATGCGGCACCGGGGTTCCGGATGCACTCCGCCCCCAGCGAGGGGCAGCCCCGCGACGTGGCCGGTCCGGTCATCGACATGCTCTTCCCCCCGGGCTCGTCGGCCACGGTCCCGATCGCGGCGGTGACAGGCACCAACGGGAAGACCACGACGGCCCGCATGCTCGCGCACATCGCGCAGATGGCCGGTTTCACGCCGGGGCTGACCACGACCGACGGGGTGTACGTCAACGGCCAGCGGACGGTCGAGGGCGACATGACGGGCCCCGTGGCGACGCGCATGGTGCTCGGCGACCCGAGCATCGACCTTGCCGTGCTCGAGGTGGCGCGCGGCGGGCTGCTGCGCGCGGGGATGGGCACGCGGTACGTCGATGTTGGCGCGGTCCTGAACGTCCAGGCCGATCACCTCGGACTCAAGGGCATCGACTCCCTGGAACAGCTCGCCGAGGTGAAGCGCACGGTGGCGGAAATCGCGCGGGACACCGCCGTGCTCAATGCCGATGACCCACTCGTGTTGCGGATGGCGGACTACACCTCGTGCAAGCATCTCTGTTACGTGACGATGAACCCCGCGCACGAACTGGTGCGAGAGCACATCCGGGCCGGTGGGCGGGCCTGTGCCCTCGAGGCCGGCGTGAACGGTGAGATGATCACGCTGTATGACCGCGGCGCGCACATTCCGCTGGTCTGGACCCACCTGATTCCCGCAACGCTCGAGGGTCGCGCGCTGCACAACGTGCAGAACGC
This sequence comes from Gemmatimonadota bacterium, assembly GCA_011390645.1. Taxonomy (GTDB): domain Bacteria; phylum Gemmatimonadota; class Gemmatimonadetes; order Gemmatimonadales; family GWC2-71-9; genus Palsa-1233. The sequence continues at coordinate 3,121 of JAABRY010000175.1, read as the reverse complement.
GATGTTCGCGGCGGCGATGGCGTTCGCCATGGGCATCAAGCTCGACAGCATCCGGATGGGTCTGCGCACGTTCGACACCTCGTTCTATCAGGCGCCGGGCCGGATGAATGTCTTCAACGACCATCCGTTCCGCGTGATCCTCGACTACGCCCACAACGCGCATGCCGTGGGGGCGATGGTGGATCTCGCGCGCCGCCTGGACGTGGCCGGCCGCCGCATCGTGGTGGTGGCCGGCCCCGGCGATCGGCGCGACGAGGACCTGCGCGCGATCGCCGAGGCGGTCGCTGGACATTTCGACGTCTACGTCTGTCGCCGCGACGACAGCCTCCGCGGTCGTGGCCCACGCGAGGTACCGGAACTGCTCGCTGCCACCTTGCGGGACGGCGGTGTCATGGCCGAGGCCATCCACGTGATCCCTGACGAACAGGAAGCGATCGACCACGCACTCCAGCTCGCCCGGCGGGACGACCTCGTGCTGATCTTCGGCGATGCGCTGTCGCGCTCCTGGAAGCAGATCGTCCGGTTCGTCCCGGAGGGGACGGTCGGACGCACCGGCGAATTCCCGGTCGCCGTGCCGCTCGATGCCCCACCACCGCGGGTGGAGCCGGTGGCGTTCGAACGGGGGGCGCTCGTCCGTGACGAGCGCGGCGTGCGTCTGGCGCGCGAGGGTGACGACTGACCGCGCTCCCGACGGTAGTCTTCGAGGGATCACGGCGCCTCTTCGGCCCCAGCCCCTGGCTGGACGGCCCGGGCGTCGTGCTCGAGGGGCATGCCCCCGCCCCAGCCGCCGACGCGCTGGTGCTTGCATGGGCCGCGACCGTCACGCGCCTCGCCGCGGCGCTTGGCTGGCCCGCGCCCGCGCCGCGCGCGCGCGTGCGGGGGGGGCACTGCACGCTGGCCTTCACTCCCCCCCCTGACGCGCTCCTCACCGGCACGGAGCTCAATGAGTGGGCCTGGGAAGACACCCTCGCGGGAGCCGGGTACCCGCTCCCCCCCCCACGCTTCGCCCCGGGCGACCTGCCCCGCGATCCGGCAGGCGCCCTGCGTGAGCTCCGTGCTCGCGCCGCCCTGGAAACACGGGCGCCCCTCCCGGAGTTGGCCATCGTGCCCAGCCCCGACCAGCGCGTCGCCCTCGTCACGGGCTCCAACGGCAAGACGACCACCACGCGCCTGGTGGCGGCGATGACGCGTGCCGCTGGCTGCAGCACCGCCTGGAGCTGCACCGACGGCGTCTTCCATGACGGAGACCGCCTCGAACGCGGCGACTGGTCCGGCCCGGGGGGGGCGCAACGCGTCGTGCGTGAAGCGGGCGTCGCCTGCGCCATCCTCGAGACGGCACGCGGCGGGATCCTGCGACGAGGGCTCGGCGTCACCGGGGCGCAGGTGGCGGTGGTGACGAACGTGCAAGCCGATCACTTCGGCGAGTACGGTGTCGCGACGCTGGCCGATCTGGCCGCCGTGAAGCTGACCGTGACGAAGGGCCTCGCACCAGGAGGCGTGCTGGTGCGCAATGCCGACGATCCATCCCTGCGCGCGTTCGCCCCCCCCCACGACATCGCGTGCGCCTGGTTCGGGGAGCACGTCGCGACGATCCCCGACACGGCACGCGCCGCGTGGGTCGGTGATGGGCACCTCCTGCTGCGTGAGGGTGGCACGATCCACGACCTCGGCGATCTCCGCGCGATGCCGCTCACCGCCGGCGGTGCCGCGCGCTACAATGTCGCCAACCTGCTGGCGGCCGCCGTCACCGCCGTGGCGTTGGGCGTGCCGGTCGAGGTCATCAGGACCACCTGTGCCGCGTTCGGGCGGGACCCTGCGGACAATCCGGGTCGACTCGCGCTCTATCGGCTTGACGGGATGGAACTCCTCCTGGACTACGCCCACAATCCCGATGGGTTGGCCGGACTGCTCAGCGTGGCACGGTCGCGACGACCCAAGCGGCTCCTCCTCTTGCTGGGGCAGGCGGGCAATCGCGATGATGAGGCCCTGACGGCACTCGCCCAGGCCGCGTGGGGGGGGGATCCTGACCTGGTGATCCTCAAGGATCTCGAGGGATACCAGCGCGGGCGGGGTGCCGGCGAGGTGGCCGAGACGCTGGCCGCCGCCCTGCGTGCGGCGGGCATGCGCGCGGACCAGTTGCACGTGGTGCTGGATGAGGCGGAGGCGGTCGCGGCAGCGATCGCGTGGGGCGGGCCGGGCGACCTGCTGGTGCTGCCGGTGCATGCCCTGGATGCCCGGGATCGGGTGGCGGCCCTGCTTGCGTCACGCGGGGCCGCCCCGATCACGTGGGATGCTCAGGAGGCGGGCTGATCTCCATACGATGCCCCGCCCTTGGGATCGAAGATCTTTCCGAGCGTTGAGTCGATCATCCGTTCGATCTTGTCGAGCGCTCCGTCAAGTGCTTCCTCGCGCGTCGGCGCCAGGTGCGATACGCTCACGGGATTCAAGTTGGCCAGCCGTGCCTCGAGCAGACACCGGTGGTCATCCTTCCCCGCCTTGGTGGCGCTGTTCACATCGGAGAGGTGCACTTCCACTCGGGTGATGCGCTCGGCGAAGCGGCCGAGGGTATCCGCAATGGCGTCTTCGGCATACTTCTGGAGACGCGCGTGGCCGTCGATGTTGTGATCGGTGTTGAATTGGACGTGCATCGCATTCCATCCTGGGTCGAGAGTCAGGGGAGAGACTCCCTGAAATCTACAACCACACGAGGTCAGGGACGACCCGGCGCGCGCAGCGTTCGAAGCACGGCCGCCACCTGCCCGATGTGATAGGCATCATGTTGTGCAATGCCCACGAGCGTCTCGGCAAAAGTCGTCTCTCCCGGGTCCCCATCCACCCAAGGGACGGGATCGTTCCAGCGTACCCGGGGCACCGAGCGCGCCACGTCCAGCAGGTGCTGATGCGCGTCGTCGAGCCGCCGCAGCGCCGTCCCCCATTCGCGCGCGCCGCGGCGGGCTGGCAGCGGTGGCCAATCCCCCTCCCCGGGGGCATCCGCAGGCTGTCCGGCCAGGCGTCGAGCCACCTCCCGCGTCCAACTCGCCATGTGGAGGACGAGCGCCCAGACGCACGGGCCGCCACCGGGCGGCACCGTCCGCGCCTCCTCGACGCTGACGGTCTCGAG
>JAABRY010000019.1 GCA_011390645.1 Gemmatimonadota bacterium | reverse complement strand
AATACTCCGTCACACCTTCACCACCCCCGTCCGGCGGTTGACCCTTCGACTACGCTCAGGGCAGGCGCCGCACGGCTGGTTGCGTCGCCGCTGTTCGCTGTTCGCTGCCTACCGCCGCCGCCCGCCGCCACCCGGAGGTGCGAGGTTCGAGCCGAGTTGGTAGGAGAACTGCACCATCACTCGGCGACCGAGCGTCGGCGACTGGCGCTCGCGGATGAAGCTGCTCGAGCTGGTGATGCTGATCCCGTTGTTCTCGTTCAGCAAGTCGACGCCGTAGATCCGGATCTCACCACGGTTGTCGAACATCTGCCGACCAATCGACGCCCCGACCATCATGATGTTGTCACGCGGCCCGAACAGGTTCTGGTCGAATACCTGGTAGTTCGCGGAGGCGTTCGCGGACCACGCCTCATTGACGAACCAGGTGCCTTCACCGTAGTACGTGCTGTTCAGGTAGTTCTGGTCGAGGGCGCTGTTGATCGAGTAGGCGACATCGTTGAAGCCCCACCGCGCGCCGGCATTGAGGTCGAAGACCTCCTTCGACCGGTTCTGCACCCGCAGTCCGATGTTGTGGTTGGCGGTGCGGCTCTCGTTGACGACGTTGTTCACGAGCTCCTGGCTCAGCGAGCGCGAGTAGTTGTACTCGAGGTCCACCTGCGCGCCGAGGGAACGGATCGGCGTGCCATAGCTCCCGCCAATGCTGCCGTTCCAACCGTTGCCGAGATTGACCGGCATCACCGTCTGGCGGCCCTGGTCATCCACAAGGCGCGACTGCACGATCTGGTTCCGGTTGTGGCTCACGTTCGCGAACAGGTAGATGTTCCGGAACGTGAACTGATCGAAGCGGCGGAAGTCGGCGCGCAGGTTGTGCTGGAACTGCGGCGTGAGGTCCGGATTGCCCGCGTAGATGCGGAGCGGATCGGTGTTGTCCACGAACGGCTGGAGCTCGTTGAGCGACGGATCGCGGGTCGAGGTCCGGTAGTTCAGCGTGAAGTTGCTGCCCTGATTGAACTGGTAGCGCATGTTCGCCGAGGGCAAGACGTTGGTGAAGCCGTTGTCGATCGACTCGTCCCGACCGATGATCGTGCCTTGCAGGTCGGACGACTGCACCTCGAGCCCGACCACCCACCGCAGCGCGGCGGTGTTGCGGCTGAACCGCGTCCCGCCCTGCAGGTAGGTGTAGGTCCGCTCGAACGCCCGGCTGAGGTCGGTGTTCGGCACCTCGGCGCCGTCAACCAGGTCCCGCACGTCGTAGTTCTGGTCCTCGGAGATTGCCCGGCGCTGGCCGAAGATCTCGAGCACCGCCCCGTTGCCGAGCGGCTCGGTCAAGGCCAGACGCTGACCGTAGGTGAAGGTCTGGCTCTCGCGGCGCTGGGTCTGCAGGATGTCCCGGGTGATGACGCCACCCTGACCATTCGCGATGTCCGTGCTCGAATTCAGGTTGGAGAACTGGTCCGGCTCGCTGAGGTCGCCCCATGCCTCGGCGATCAGCGAGCGACCGGCCTGATTGAACCGCTTCGAGTACGTGAATCGGCCATCGCCACTCAGGTTGTCGCCGTCGGTGGCGACGCGCGAGATCGCACTGTTCTGGAAGCTGCCGTCGGGCCGCAGTGTCTCCTGCTGGGAGAAGCTGCTCGAGGTGTTGTTGCCCGCGTTGAAGTTGCCGCGGAAGCGGAGCTGGTTCCAATCATTGAACTGATGCTGGGCGTTCAGGTTGAGCCGATGCGACACGTTGTCCGACTGCGACGTCGCGAGCTCGTTCCGGTTCGCCGAGACGGCGGAACCCAGCAGGAGCTGTTCGTCGGTCGTCGCCTGCTGCCGGTTGTCGCCGGTGCTCAAGAAGTAGCTGCCGCGCAGCCAGCTGTTCTTCGCGAACTGGCGGCTGCCATTGAGGCCGATCGCCATCGTCTCGCTGAAGCCGCTGCCGAGACTCCCCGCGCCGCCGCCGCCCCGCCCGCCGCCCATCGCGACCGGCTGCCCGATCGAGAAACCGGACTGCCCGACGTTGTTGCGGTTGCCGATGATCGAGAGCTGCGTCTCGGGGGAGAACCGGTTCAGGTTGAGCGCGCCGGTGTAGCGCGGATCATCACCCTTGGAACCCGCGAACGCCACGTCGGCATCCGGCGCTGGTCCGGCACCACCGACCGCGCGCCCGAAGTAGCCCACCCGCGCGTTCGGCTTGAGCACCAGGTTGACCGTGGTGATCTCCTGCCCGTCATCAATCCCCGTGAACTCTGCGGCGTCGGACTTCCTGTCCAGCACTTGCACCTTGTCGATTGCGGCGGCGGGCAGGTTGCGCGTCGCCATCTTCGGGTCATTGCCGAAGAATTCCTTGCCATCGACGAGAACCTGCTGCACCTGCTTGCCCTGTGCCGTGATCGTGCCGTCGCTCTCGACCGTCACGCCGGGCAGCCGCTTCAGGAGTTCCTCGACGCTCGCGTTGATGCGCGTCTTGAAGGCGTCGGCATTGTACTCGAGCGTGTCGGGCTTGTTCACGATCGGGATGTGCTCGGCGCTGACCGTGAGCTCGGCGAGCTCGACCGGTCCGCTCTCCAGCATCACGACGGTGTCGGCCGTGAAGTTGGCGTTCCCGAGCGTGAAGTCACGGCGGACCGGCTTCGAGCCGATGCGAGTGACCTGCAGGATGTAGTCACCCGGCGTCAGGCGCCGCAGGATGTAGCCGCCCGACCCGCCAGACGTGGCGAACGCGGCGATGACCGAATCGGTTCGCGTCAGGGCAACGACCATGGCACCGGTGACCGGCGCCTTGGCCGAATCCACGACGACACCTCGGACGTCGAACTGCTGGGCCGCCGCTGCGGCGGGACGCGCGGCAATGCCGCCGAGGAGCACCAGCATGGCATAGGCTGCACGTCGCAGCATCGAAGAGGTGGTCATCTTACTGGTTCCGCCGACCGCGACGTGACCGCGCCAGTTCTTCCTGCTTCTCCGCGACAATCTTGTCGTACTCTGCCCGGGTGACCTTGCTGCCATCGGACGGCGCCTTGAGCGTTGCAACCGGCGTCGTCGTGTCGACGGCCGTCGCGGTATAGACCACACGATTCGAATCCACGGCCAGCGTCAGGATCAGCCCGGGCAACCCGCCGTACTGTGCAGGACCCGCGGGCACAGGGATGTCCGGCGTGAACCACGCCTCGAGGGTGGTGCTGTCCTGGGTCGCGATCGCCTGATACACGGGATACCCGAGGAACGAGGCGGTCTCGCCGGTCAGCTTCCACGCGAAGGCCGGCCGCTCCTCAGGGATCCGGAAGGTGCGGCCCAGGAACTCGCGGACTTCGACATAGCTCTCATCCGAGAGGTCGGTGTACGCGCCGGCCACGGCATCGGAGGCGCCGCCCCCCATGAAGCCCATCATCCGTCCCATCTGGATCATCTCGGGGGAGATGCGCTCGGTCCGCACGGCGCCGTCGCCCATCACCCGGATCTCGGCGACCTCAACCCCACCCGGGCGCTCGGCCCCTCCGGCGGACGGCGAGAAGAGCGCCGCCTCGGTGTTGAACTGCAACTGCATCGGCTTGACCGTGTTCTTGGGCAAGTTCGCCAGAAACTCGGGATTCCGAGCCATGCCGGCCGGGAGATTGAAATCCAACCTGGTCGCCTGGTCGTACCGCACTGTTCCGGACTGGCCGATTGCCACCCCGGGTAGTCCAACCATCACGGCCCAAAGGGCGGCGGCACGAATCATCACGGTACTCCGGTAGAAAGGTTGGCCCCACGTACGGAGCCGGGTGAACGCGTGTTTCTCCCTCCGGTACGTCGTCGAGGTCAAGAGGGTTGATGCCTGGGGGTGGGAGAAGGTTTCGAGGGGGCTGGGGATCAGAGGTCATAGGTCATAGGTCAATGGGTGAAACGTGAAAGGTGAAACGTGAAACGGGGGAGCGTCCGACCGCCCCGTTCATCATTCACCAATCACCAATCACCAATCGCCGTTCACTGCTCGCTACAGGGCCAACCTCAGCCGCTGCCACCACTGCTCATCGAAGCTGCTGACGGCCAGCGGGTTCCCTCCCGCCACATCGGCTTCTTGCCCGTGGCGCACCACCACCAGCTCGCGCGAGGGGATCACGTAGATCTTCTTGTCTCCAGCGCCGAGGGCTGCCTTCAAATCACCTGGGGCACTGGGGATCAGCATCGCCGGGATCGTCGGCAGCAGGTAGGGCCCTGGCGTTCGGTAACTTCCCTTCCCATTGAGCCACCAGAGCTGGCCATAGCTCGGATTGTCGGGGGTGGCGGTCCCCAGCATCTCGGCCACTGCCGAAGCCGGCACGACCTGCGCGTCCCCCCAGCGGCCCTCGCGCTCGATCAGGAGCCCGAAACGCGCCATGTCCCGGGCGGTCATCCGCGCGATGAACCCGAGCTCACCGCCGCTGATATTCGGGACCCAGTGCGCGGACGCCATCCCGACGCGGTCCCAGAGGAGCGACCTGGTGAGGGCAGTCATCCCGCTCGCGGTGCGCGGCACCCCACCGGCGACGGCCATCACGCCAAAGGTCTGGTAGTACGCCGGGTTGTTGTAGTAAAAGCGGGTCCCCGGAGCGACCACCGCCTGAAGCGCATCATTGAGACCGGAGGTCATTGTGAGGAGGTGCCGCACCGTGATGCCCGCCTCGGAGGTCGGTGCGTTCGACCACCCCCCCCCGAGATACTGCGCGACCGGGGCATCGTAGTCGACCTTCCCTTGGGCTCGGAGGATCGCCAGTGCCGTGCTCGTCATCGACTTCCCCGCCGACGCGATGATCGAATCGGTGCTCGCCGACCACCCCTGCCAGTAGCGCTCGGCGACGATCCGTCCACGCCAGAGGACGATGACCGCGGTGCTCTGCTGCGTGCCGGCCCAATCGATCGCCGCCATGAGGGCCGCGCTGTCGAGAGCGGCGGTGCGTGGCGACACCGTCTCCCACGCGCCACCGGCACCGGGCGGGACATAGGTATCGCTCGGCGCAACCGGCGACGGCTCGCTCGGTCCCTCGCCCCCCGCGCCGCACGCGGCAAGGGCGAGGTACAGCGCGGCGCTACCGACGGAACGGATCGCTGAACTTCGCATCGGTCACCATCGCTTCATCGGTCAGGGTGATGAGGAAGGCCACGAGGGCGAGTTGGTCAGCCTGCGACAGGTTCAACCGAAGCGGCTGCCCCCCAGGTCCCCGCAGCCGCGGGTCCAGTGCGGGCCCGTTCTGGATGCCATTGGTGTAGTGCTCCACCACCTGAGCCAGCGTGCTGAAGCGTCCATCGTGCATGAACGGTCCACCACCGCTGACGCTCTTCAACGAAGGTGACTTGAAGATTCGTGTCTCGCCGGCGTCGAGTCCGTTGCTTCGCGAATTTGGTGTTAGCGCAAAGGTGGGCGCCACATGACAGGCACTGCACCCTGCCCCCCCCTGCGGTGGCGGGGTGAAGAACAATTGGCGACCACGATTCTCCTCGGCTGTGAAGCCCGGGATCGGTGTGTTGACGCCGCGATCTTGCAACGCAGGGTTGAACACCTGCGCATAGCCCTGATCCCAGCGACTCCCCGCAGATACGATGCTGCGAACGTACTGCGCCAGTGCCTGCTGCACTCGAGCCTGTGTGATCACAGGGTCGCCAAACGCCAAGGTGAACAACTCAGGGTAGTAGGTCACACCTTGGAGTCGGCCGACCAGCGCGGTGAAGCCTCCATGCGCCGCATCGAACCCCATCTCGACCGGATCCTGAATCGGGTCGGTCGTTTGCGATTCAAGCGTGGGCGCGCGGCGATCCCAGAAGAAAGTGCCCGGCGCCCAAAACCGCGCGTTCACCAGACGCATCGAATGCATCGGGGTCTGCCCACCCTCGAAGCCGACGCTGAACTGTCGCGGATCGCTGAAGCCGGTGGATTGGGTGTGGCACGATGCGCACGAGATCGTGCGGTTGACGCTCAACTCGCGGTCGAAGAAGAGCACCCGGCCCAGCGTGGCACCTGCGTTGGACACCGGTGCCGTGCGCCCGTTGTCCTGCGGGCCACCGATGAGTCCGGCATAGTACGCCGGCAGCGTAGGCGCCGCGTAGTTCGGCAGCGCCTCGGGATCGACGATGAGTGATGCGCGGATCGCCGGAAAAGTGCTCGGTGTCGCTGGCGTGACGGGGTCCGGCGTCGGGGTGGCTGGCGTGTCGCCGCCACAGGCAGCGAGCAGCAAGCAGCACACGGAGGCGAGGAGATGTTTCATGTGGGGAGGGACGCGCAGTGGTGACCGGCGTTAAGAGCCCTGCCTCTCGGTACCCGGCGACCTAAATCACACAGTCAATGGCGTCGAGCGCCATGTGGATCAGCAACCCCACACCCACGAGATGGAGGACATCGACGGTCCGACGGTGGCGGGTGCCGACGGTCCGTTGACCCACGATCAGCGGGACCACGGCCAGAATACCATAGAAGATGATTGGCGCGGTCGTGTGCAACGGGTGGAAGCCGATCGAGCAGCGCGCCGGATCGTAGATCGGGCGTGCCAGCAGGTGGTCAGCATCCACGATCATCGTGGCCAGCATCACGAACGCGGCGAATCGCCAGCGCCCCGGATAGCAGAGCCGGGCCACGAGGAGCGGAATGGCGAGGTGGAGGAGGAGGTGCAGCAATGGTCGTAGGTCGTTAGTCGTAGGTCGTAGGTCGTTAGTCGTTAGTCGTTGGTCGTTGGTTGAGGCGGATGCTGGATCTTGGATATTGCACCCCTCACCCCTCACCCCTCACCCCTCACCCCTAACCGTTCACCGTTCACCGTTCACCGTTCTCGGCCCACCCGACCCTCCCGAATCACCCACCGTTCATGCACTGCCTCCAGCCCGAATAGCGGATCGTGGGACACGACCACCAGTGCACCCGGGTAGGCGACGAGTGCCTCCTCCAATCGCTCGATCGCCGGCAGGTCGAGGTGATTGGTGGGTTCGTCGAGGAGCACCAGCCAGGCGTGCTGTCCCAGACCCAGGGCGAGTGCCAGCTTGCGCGCTTCGCCGGGTGACGGTCGCTCCGTCGCGAGGAGTCGCTCGGGCTCAACGCCGAGCGCCGCCACCAGTTGCAGCACGCGGCCGCGCACCTCCGGCGGGAGGGAGCGCGTTCCGGCGAGCAGCTGGGTGGCCTCCCCTGCCGGAATATCCTGCGGCAACCAGAGCACGCGCTCGCGCGGAATGTGCAAGCCGGCCACGAGTGCGCCGAGCAGCGTGGTCTTCCCGGCGCCATTGGGTCCGTCGAGGCGCACCCGCGTGTCGCGGGTGAGCGCGACCGCGCTCGCATCCAGGGCACGCGACGGGCCGAGCATGATGGTGGACGAGGGCAAGGTGGCGAGCACGGTCTTCGGCGGCGGCGCCCATTCCACGAAGAGCGACCGCCCGACCTCACGTCGTGCCTCGTGCGTTCCCAACCGCGCCTCCGCGGCCTCCAGCTCGCGACGCTGCGTCGTGACGTTCCGGCCCAGTGACCGCTCTGCACGGGCTGCCGCGAAGTCTGCTCCGAGCCCGCGCGCATCGCTATCATGCTTGTCCTTCATCCGCCGACCGGCGTTCCGCTGCCCCTCGGCGGACTGACGATCACGGCGCGTGCGATCGAGTCGCTCGGCTGCGCGGTCGCGCGCCATCTTGGCCGCCTCGCGCGCCTCCTGATGGGTTGTCCGCTCCGCCTCCCACTGGGCCCGCGCTGAGGTCCAACCGCCGCGGTAGCTCGTGAGCTGGCCGTGGTCGAGCCGCCACACCTGGGTCGCCAACCGATCCATCAGGTCGCGATCGTGCGATATGACGACTCCCACGCCTCGAAAGCGCGACAGCACGTCGAGAAGCCACTCGCGCGCCGAGCTGTCAAGGTGGTTGGTCGGTTCGTCGAGCAACAGCAGGTCCGGTTCGATCGCCAGCGCGGCGCCCACCTGCCAGCGCTTCCGCTCGCCGGGCGAGAGCGTCTCCCAGCGCGGGAGAGCGTCCGGATCGAGGTGCATCCACCCGCGCATCCGCACGGATGCTCCATCCATCGCCTCGGCAAAAGCCCGTACGTCGGGCGTGCATGAGGCCACCTCCTGCGGACAGTACCGTATAACCGCACCGCGTGGCTCCACGACGATCGTGCCCGCATCCGGCACGAGTGCCCCGGCGATCAGGCGCAGCATGGTGGTCTTGCCCGCGCCGTTCGGTCCGACGACCGCAGTCCACCCGGCGGGGGCATGTGCGGTCACACCGTCGAGCACGGGCTCGGCGGCATGGAAGCGGAAGGCGACGTCGGAGAGGCGGAGACTCGTCATCTGGGGCTCGGTACGTGCTGGATGCTGGAGGTTGGAGGTTGGAGGTCGTAAGCTGTCATCCCGAGCGTAGCGAGGGATCTCCGGGGGTGCCCACAGCACCAAGCGAGGGTATCGCGCTCAGACGGCGTGGAGATCCCTCGCTCTGCTCGGGATGACGCCCCCCCTCACCCCTCACCCCTCACCTCCAAGACCACCTTCCCGAACGTCTCATTCTCCGCCATCGCAGCGTGGGCTTCCTCGAAGTCTGCCAACCGTACCACGCGGTCCACAATCGGACGGAGCGCCCCCGAGATGAAGTGCGGCAAGACTTCCACGCTGAAGCGTGCGACCAGTTCGCGTCGCTCAGCCAGCTCACGCGACCGCATCGCGGTGCCGATGATCTCCAGGCGCCGCCGCAGGATCAGCCCCATGTCGAGCGTGTCGGCCATGCCGCCCGTGAGGGTGCCGAGCACCACCAATCGGCCGCGCGGGGCGAGCAGATTCAGGTTCTGGGTCAGGAACTTCGCGCCGAGCGTGTCGATGATGACATCAACCGCACCGCCGACCTGCAACGGCCAGTCACCCTCCGTCGTGAGTACACCGTGCGCCATCCCCATCGCGGCGCAGCGCGCCAGCTTCTCCGGCGTGCGCGACGTGCCGATCAGCGTGACGTCGAGCAGCTCGGCCACCTGTACTGCCGCGGTGCCGACACCGCTCCCGACCGCGTGGAAGAGCACACGCTCTCCCCCCCCCACGCGACCGCGCAACACCATCGCATCCCACGCGGTGAGGAAGGCCTCCGGAATCGCGGCCGCATCGGTCCATGCCAACCCCGGTGGCACCGCCATCGCCTCGTCCTCGTGGACCACCACCCGCTCGGCGTGGGCCCCGCCGCCGACCAGCCCCATCACCCGGTCGCCAATCGCCCAGCGCTCGGCCCCGGCCCCCAGCGCCATCACCTCACCGGCGTATTCAAGCCCAGGGATGTCGGCCGGCCACCCCGGCGGGGCGGGGTATTTCCCCGCCTTCTGCACCAGATCGGCCCGATTGAGCCCCGCAGCATGCACCCGCACGAGGATCTCCCCCGGCCCGGGCACGGGATCGGGGTGCTCCAGGAGGAGTGACTGATTGGGGGTCGGGTGGGTGAGGGCAAGCATGAGGAGATCCGAGAACAGAGAACGGAGAACAGAGGACGACCTCTGAGTCTAACCCCTCGCGCGCCCTCGATATTCGGTGTATCTTCGGTTTCGCTTGGGGAATCCAGCACCCCGCGACCTACGACCTACGACGTCCCGGCGGCTGACGCCGCCGGCTGGTGTACGAACGACTCACGACTCACGACTAACGACTCAAATGGCTTCCTACTGCTCCATCGCCCCCGGCCATCCCGTCCACGGGCCATATCACGACACCGAGTACGGCTTCCCGCTGCACGATGACGCGGGGCTCTTCGAGCGGATGATCCTGGAGATCAACCAGGCCGGGCTCTCGTGGGAGACCATCCTCAAGAAACGCGAGGGGTTCCGCCGCGCCTACGACGGCTTCGATCCGCACGTGGTGGCGCGCTACGGCGAGGCCGATCGCGCACGCCTGCTGGCCGACGCCGGCATCATCCGCAATCGCCTCAAGGTGGACGCCGCGATCCACAACGCCGGACGCGTGGTCGCCCTCATCGCCGAGCACGGTTCCTTCTCCGCGTGGCTCGACGCACAGGGAACGCTCACCAAGGATGCATGGGTCAAGGTGATGAAGCGCGAGTTCAAGTTCATGGGCGGCGAGATCGTCGGCGAGTTCCTGATGAGCATCGGACGCTTGCCGGGGGCGCATGTGGCGGGGTGCCCGATTGGGGAGATGCTGGGCGAGGCATCATGAGGTGAAACGTGAAAGGTGAAACGGGGTGCGGTGTCGCCATCACCCTGCATGGCACACGGCATCCTGCGGCGGAGTCCCCTTTCACCTTTCACCTTTCACCGGCAGTCCCCCCATGTTCACCCACCTCCACACCCACTCCTGGTTCTCCTTCGGGATCGGTGCCTCATCACCTGAGGCGTTGGTCACTGCGGCCGCTGAACGCGGCTTCCGCACACTCGCGCTGACCGATACCAACGGCGTCTACGGTGCGGTGGCCTTCCAGCAGGCGTGCGAGGCCGCGGGCATCCGCCCCATTCTCGGCGCGCACCTGGTGACCAATGGACAGGAGGCGGTGGTCCTCGCGGAGGATGCACGTGGCTGGGGCGCGCTCTGCCGAGCGGTCACCGCGATCCACTGGGAGAGCGACCTCGCCCTCTCGGCACAACTCGCCGTGGACCGCGAGGGACTCACCGTGCTCACGCAGGATGTGGTGCTGCTCGAACGGCTGGTGAAGCTCTCCGGCCCTGCCGGCATCTGCGCCGAACTCCGTCCGGGCCCCGAGCGCCACGCCGTCCTCGCCGCCGCGCGCCGGCTCGGCACTCCCGCCGTCGTCACCGGTGGCGTCGTGATGGCACATGCCGAGGACTGGCCGCGACACAGGCTGATTCACGCTATTCACTGCAATGGCACGCTCGATCGGGCAGATGGTGAGGGGGACCGCGGAGTCGAGGGATCTCCCGCGACACGCCCACGACGTGCAGATCCTTCGACTCGCCCTGCGGGCTCGCTCAGGATGACAGCCTCCCTCGCCGATCGCGGTTCCTGGCTCCGCCCCGCCGCCGACCTCGAGCGTCACTTCCCTGACGTCCCCGAAGCGTTTGCGGCAGCAGCGGTAATCGCCGAACGGTGTCAGTATCGTATCCCGATCGGCCGCACCATCGCGCCGCGTCATGCGGAGGCGCAGGACGCGCTGCAACAGCTCCGCTCGCTGGCGTACGAGGGCGCGCTCCGTCGGTACGGTACGATTGCGCCAGTCACGCGCGATCGGCTCGAGCACGAGCTCGGTATCATCGGGATGAAGGGCTTCGCCGACTACTTCCTCGTGGTGCGCGACATCGTGCTGCACGGCCCGACGCATTGCGGCCGCGGGTCGGTCGCCAACTCGATCGTCTCGTACTGTCTGGGCATCACCCATGTCGAGCCGCTCGGCGCGGGGCTGCTCTTCGAACGCTTCCTCAACCCGGCCCGCAAGGACCCGCCCGACATCGACCTCGACTTCCCGTGGGACGAACGCGACCGGATTCTCGCGTGGGTCTTTCGGAAGCATCCGCGGCCGCGCGCCGCCATGGTGGCCAACCACAACTGCCTGCGCATGGCGGGGGCGCTGCGTGAGGTGGCCAAGGTGCACGGCCGGCCGGCCGCAGAGATCCGTGAGGTCACCCGGCGCATTCCGTACTTCTGGAGTGGCGAGAGCGCGACCGAACTGTTCGCCGAACATCCGAACTTCCGTGGGATGCGCCTGCCCGATGGCTGGGATCGTCTCGCCCGCCTCGCCGAGGGAATCGTCGGGACGCCGCGCCATCTCTCGCTGCATCCGGGTGGCGTGGTGATCGTCCCGGGTGCGCTCACCGATGTGGTCCCGCTCGAACGTGCGGCGAAGCGACTCGACGCGGCGCCCGATCTGGTGGTGCCGGTGATCCAGTTCGAAAAGGACGGCGCCGAAGACGCCGGCCTCGTCAAGATCGACCTCCTCGGCAATCGCTCGCTCGCCGTGATTCGTGATGCCATCGCGATGGTGCGCGAGAACACCGGCGTGCAACTCGACTACACCTCGCAGGAGGCGGGGCGCGACCCGGCCACTCGGGCGCTTTTCCGCACCGGCAACACGATCGGCGTCTTCTACACCGAATCACCGGCGAGTCGGATGCTCAACCTGAAGAGCAAGGCGGAGTCGTACGAGACACTCGTGGTCAATACGAGCATCATCCGCCCGGCGGCGAATCGCTTCATCCAGCAGTATCTCGAACGACTCCACGGCGGCGAGTATGAACCGCTGCATCCCTCGCTGCGCGAAGTGCTCGCCGAGACGTTCGGGGTGATGGTCTTCCAGGAGGACGTGGTCAACGTCGCGCACGCCTTCGCCGGGCTCGACTACGCCACCGCCGACGGACTGCGCAAGGCGCTCTCGAAGAAGCGGCCTGGCAAGCTGCTCGCGGCCTACGCAGAGGAGTTCGTCGCGGGCGCGCGCGCACGTGGCCGAGGCGAAGAGAGCATCACCCACGTCTGGGAGATGATCCTCTCGTTCTCCGGCTACTCGTTCTGCAAGGGACACTCCTGTTCCTATATCCAGGTGGCGCAGCAGAGCGCCTACTTGCGCGCGCACCATCCGGCGGAATTCATCGCGGCGGTGCTCAGCAACGAGGGTGGCTTCTATCGGCGCTTTGCGTATGTGGCCGAGGCACGCCGTATGGGCGTGGAGATTCTGCCGCCGTGTATCAATGCCAGCGCGTGGCGGTGTACCGGACATGTCACCGCGATGCGCACCGGGTTGATGTTCATCAAGGGACTCTCGCATGAGGCGGCGGAGCGGCTGCTCGCCGAGCGCGCGAGGGGGGGGGAGTACCATTCACTCGAGGAACTGCGGGAACGTGCCGAACTCGGCAGCGAGGACCTGCGCCTCCTCGTGAAGGTGGGGGCACTCGATGCCATTGCCAGCGGGCGCACGCGGCCGCAGTTGCTGTGGGCGGTGGACACGGTGGGCTCACCGACGCCACTGCTGTCATCCCGAGCGAAGGCGGCAACGCCGCCGGAGTCGAGGGATCTCCTCGCATCGGCACAACAGATCCCTCGACTGCGCGACCCGTCGGGTCGCTCCGCTCGGGATGACACCCCACTGGTGACGGCACCGGTCCCTCCCCTCCGCGACTACCCCCCCGAGCGCAAGCGCCAGGATGCCTGGGCGCTCCTCGGCTTCTGCCTCGACGCGCATCCGATGACCCTGCACGCAGAGGAATTGCGGCGCTTCCGCCTCGTCCGCAGCACCGACCTCGCCAAGCATGTTGGCCGCAGGGTCCTGATGGCCGGGATGTACACCACGGGCAAGCCGGTCCACACCGCAGCACACGAACCGATGCAGTTCGCCACCTTCGACGATGGCGCGGGGCTGATCGAATGTGTGCTCTTCCCTGATGTCTACCGCGAACGCTCCCATGTGCTCTTCGATCAGGGACCATTCGTCTTTCGGGGAATCGTGGAGGAATCGTTCGGATCCATCAGCCTCACCATCACTCACCTCGAACGGGTCGAGCGCATGCTCGCGCGGATGGCGACCCAACCCCGCCCCGCGCCCCGGCGTAGCTTATAGGTAACCCGTGACCACCTCACCCCTGGAGTGCCGATGTTTGCTCGTGTTCTGCTTGCCATGGCCGCCACCGCCACCCTCGCCGGCCCGCTGACAGCCCAGACCAGCCTGACCCTCGCCCCAACGGGCAATGAGGCGCGCTACATCGTCCGTGAACTGCTCGCCGCCAACACCATCGAGAACGACGTCATTGGGAAAACCGACGCCGTCTCCGGCACCATCCGCCTCGATGCCGAGGGGAAGGTTGTGCCGGCGATGTCGCAGATCACGGTGAACCTCACTGGGCTCAAGACCGATCGCGACCGCCGCGACGGCTACGTCCAGCGGAACACGCTCAACACCGCCGAGCATCCGACCACCACGCTCCGCGTCACCGAGATCCGTGGGGCCCCATCGCCACTCCCGTCCAGCGGGACCTTCACCTTCACGCTGGTCGGCGACCTCACCCTCAAGGGCGTTACCAAGCCGACCACCTGGACTGTGACCGCGGTCGCGTCGCGCACCGGATTCACCGGCACAGCGAAGACGTCGTTCACCTTCGCCGAATTCGACATGACCAAGCCGCGGGTGCCGGTGGTGGCTCGGGTGGATGATCCGATTGCGCTGGAGCTGGGTTTCAATTTCGTCCGGCAGTAATGGGGTGAGAGGTGAAAGGTGAAAGGTGAAAGGGAACTGCACCGGCAGTCCGTTTCACCTTTTACCTTTTACCTTTCGCCTGTCCCAACCCAGAGCCGACACCCTTCCCCATGCCCCACCCCTCTTGGCCCGCCCCCGACGAAGTTCGCCGCTTGGCCGATCAGCTTTCGCCGCTGATCCGCTTCGGGACTTCGTCATGGACCTACCCGGGGTGGACCGGTCTGATCTACGAGCGTGAGTACCCTGCGAGCGGGGCAACAGCGAGGATGCTGAAGGAGTACGCCCAATGGCCGCTGTTCAGGACCGTGGGGATTGATTCGTTCTTCTATCGGCCCGCCTCACAGCGCACCCTGCAGGACTATGCCGACGCCCTGCCTGACGGATTCAGGTGCGTGAGCAAGGTCTGGGAGCGGATCACTGCCCACACCTTCGCGAATCCGCGCGAGCGAGCCCATTTTGGTCAGCGGAACCCCGACTGGTTGAATTCGGAGCTTTTCCTGAATGAGGTGGTTGGGCCGATGGTGGATGTATTCAGTGACCACATTGGTCCATTGGTGCTGGAATTCCAGACCATTGCGAAGAAGGAGAAGGTCGCTGGCGCCGATTTCGCCTCCCACCTCGATCGCTTCTTTGCCCAACTGCCGACCACCGTCCCCTACGCCGTCGAAATCCGCAACGAGGAATTCCTCTGCCCCGAATACTTTGCGGTGTTGCGGACCCATGGCGTCGGCCACGTCTTCAATGCCTGGACCCGAATGCCACGGATTGGGGAGCAGTTCCAGCTCCACGATGCCATCACGGCGCCGTTCATCGTGTCGAGGGCACTCCTCCGCACCGGTCGGACCTACTCGGCGGCGGTGGATGCCTTCGCTCCGTATGACCATGTCCAGGACGAGAACCCTGAGCTCCGTGCGGACCTGACGGCGCTGGCCAAGGCCGCGCTGGAATTGCGTGTGCCGGCCTACCTCATCGTGAATAATCGGGCCGAAGGGTGCGCGCCGCTGACCATTGCGGCGGTGGCACAGAAGCTCGCGGCTGGCTAGCGGGGGATTTCTCCCCGAACGGCGCGGATGGCGATGCGACGAGGAGAGGGCAGGAGATCCTCGAGCCCGGCGAGGGCACCTGTCCGGCGTAGCCGCTCGAGTCCCTGCACCGCCGCCCAGCAACCGATCGCACGCGCCAGAACACGCTCGGGCGACGCACTGGGGAGATCCCCCTCCACCGCCGCCACCACGTTTCGGAACCAGCGCTCCACCGCCTCGGCGACGGTCGGATTCATCGTCACACCTGCTGCCGTCATCAAGGTCGCGAGTTCCGGATCAGAACCCTCAAATGCGGACCAAACCTCCCCGACCGCCCGGGCGCCTTCACCGACACGCTCCCCGAGGGCATCCGCCACGGTCTCGTACCCCAGGATCACGAGCGCGGCAAGGAGCGATTCGCGGTCAGCGAAGTGGCGGTAGGGGGCATTGGCAGACACGCCGACCTGACGAGCCAGCTCGCGAATCGAGAGCTCGGCGGCGGGAATCGTTCGCAATGATTCGCGGGCCGCTTGGAGGAGGGAGCGCCGAAGATCGCCGTGGTGGTAAGCCATCCGACAAGATGGGGGCAAATGTTGACGGCGTCAACACTAATTCGATGTGCACGTCGTCAACATCTTCTGGAGGGGGTTAGGGGCGGGTCTACGCTTTTCCCGTTCACCGTTCACCGTTCACCCCGCGCGGCATAGCCGCGAACCCCTACCCCGCGAGAATCGCGTCGAGCTCAGCGCCGAGTCCCATCGTCTCCACCACCTTCGCGATCGTTTCGCCGACCTTGTTGTTCGGCGTGGAGGCGCCGGCGGTGATCCCGATCAGGGTCGCCCCATGGAGCCAATCGGCTTCGGAGACTTCGCTCTTGGTGCGCACGGGCTGATGCCGAATTGTCCGATCGGCCGGGGCGATGCAGTCCGCGTCTTCGATGTGCAGCGCGCGTACCCCGTTGTCCTCCGAGAGCGCGGCCAGGGCACAGGTGTTCGACGAGTTGTATCCCCCGACCACCAGCATCATGTCGATCGGCTCGGACAAGAGCTCCTTCACCGCGTCCTGACGCTCCTGCGTCGCGGAGCAGATGGTATCGAAGGATCGGAAGTGCTCCCCGATATGCTCCTCGCCATAGCGCGCGGCCAGTGATTTCCGGAACTCGGCCGCGATTCCCAGCGACTCGCCGGAAAGCATGGTCGTCTGGTTGGCCACGCCGATCCGCTCCAGATCACGAGTGAAATCGAAGCCCGGCGACGACGCCTTGGCGAAAGTCTCGATCAGACCGGCGGGATCGGCCTTCTGCTCGATCACATCGAGCACCTGGCGGGCCTCGTCCATGTTGAACACCACGAGGTACTTCCCGCCAGGATGCTTGGTCACCTGGCTCGCCGTGGCCTGCGTCTCTTCGTGGTAGTGCTTGCCGTGGATCAGGGCGGTGAATCCGTCGCGGGCGTAGCTGTCGACCCGCTTCCAGACATTGAGCACCGAGCCGCAGGTGGTGTCCACCAGAATGCAGCCGATCTCCCGGAGCCGAGTGAAGTCCTTCATCGTCACGCCGAAGGCCGGGATGATCACCACATCTTCCGCCGTGATGTCACTGAAATCGAAGTCGGATCCCGGGTCGTGCTGGAGGAAGGTGATCCCCATCGCCTTGAGCTTGTCGTTCACGTGGGGGTTGTGGATGATCTCGCCGACCAGAATCAAACGGCGATCCGGGAACTTGCGGCGAGTTTCATAGGCGTAATCCACGGCCCGATCCACCCCGTAGCAGAAGCCGAACTCCTGGGCGAGGCGAAAGGTCACGGGCCCGACCACGAGCGTGTTGCCGCGCGACCGGATCGCATCGACGATTTCGCTGGCATAGTCGGCGGAGCGCTGACCCTCGATCTCGGCCTTGAGCCCGAAACCGCGGCGAAAGTAGGTGGTTTCCATGGAGGGGAATCTAGCCAGAGCCGAGGTGGAGGGCGAAACCGGGTGAAGGGTGAAAGGTGAAAGGGGGGTCGTGATGACGCCCGTTTCACCTTTCACGTTTCACGTGCTACCCCGTTCACCGTTCACCGTTCACCGCCCCTACGGACACCCCACGGCCGTCGCCACCACCGGAATGTTGCGGAAGTTGCCACGGACCCTGACCGTATCCGCTCGGAAGGCTCGGCGCATGCCGATGTCGAACGACCCGGAGGCCGTCGCCCCGACGGACTCGATGTCGACCGCACCGTACTGCCCTTGGAAGCCGAGGATCGTGCCGGTGTCGCGGACCCACCGGAGCGACGCGACGGCCGAGGGGAGTGGAAGATCGCCCCCGAGCTCGGGGGCGAGAATCGGGTGAATCCCGGTGATGAGGGAGTCGCGCTCACGCAGTGACACCAGCATCCCGGTGTCGTTGCTGATCGCCTCGAGGGTGCCGAGGCGCGTGATCGGGCACCATTGCAACTGGGCGGGGAGGGTGGCCTGCCCGCGGAAGGCACCGCGCCATTCGACCTGCAGTTGGCCATCCGGGATTCCGGTCGAGCCCAACAGGGAGCGAGCGACAGCCGTCCCCCCCCCGAGCACCACCGCCACCGCCACCAGGCCGATCCAGCCGCGTCGCGTCACCGCGCCCCTCCGAACACCAGGTCGAAGCGCACCCCACGCCCGTTGCGGTGCGTGATGGGGTGGCTCAGCTCGGCGCGGATCAATCCGCCGAGCAGTGAATACCCGACCCCCGCACCCATCAGCACTGGGGCGGACCCGAGCGAGGCAAAGGTCGCCGCCTGGCCCGCATCAAGGAAGAGCACGCGCTTGAGCGCTCCGCGACCCGGTCGCGTCAGGTCGAGCTGCACGGCCCAAAGCGCCTCGCCGGTGGCGGTGGCGAAGTCGTACCCTCGCACGGTCTGCATCCCACCGGCGCGGAGCGCCATCTGGGGCATCTCGGACGCTCGGGATGCCGCTCCGAGCTTCAGCCGGGGCGTGAGCCAACCACCGAAGAGGTCGGCCCGCAGGTCAGCGGTCAGCCGGCCCGCGACGAGCCCGGTGCCATCCTGCCCGACATGGAGGACCTCACCCTGCACCGCCCAGCTGGTGCGGTAGCCGGTGCGTTGCAGGCGGAGCGCCCCCCCGGCGGCGAAGCCCTCGCGTACGGCTGGATTTGGTGGAAAGAACCCCTCACTGCCGAACACCCGGGGGATGCCCGCGCGCGCACCACTGGTGACACTCTGTTGGTCTTCGACGAGGGCGCTCCAGGTGAGATCGAGGCCCACGCCGAGCGATTGCTCGTACTTCAGGCGGAGACCTTGCGCCAGCAGGTAGGCACCGTCGTCGCGGCCGACGAGTTGGGCGCGCAGCGTGTTCCCGAAGGTGAGACCGCGCGAGAACGGGTCCACATCCGCGAGGTCCCGACCGGCGGTGATCGTCCAGCGCCCACTCGGCGCGTCGCGTTCAAGGGCCGCGGTGGCCATCAGCCGCTCATCGGCGAGGCCGTAGCGAACCGTGCCGATGACTTCCGAGAAGGCGAAGGGCCCGCGCGTTCGTGCGGCCAGGGAGAAGGTGGTCCCCTGGACGCGATTGTACCGCAGCAGGTCGGGGAGACGGTCAAGCGCCAAACCTGTCCCGGGCCGTCCCGTCATCGACCCGGGCAGTTCCTCTGCCATGCCGGCGAGATCGGCCATCGCCTCGCGCAGGCGGGCCCGATCGCCATCGGTGATATCCAGCGAGAGCGAGTCGCTCCAGGCATCGTATTGGTCGAGTGAATCCGTCGGCGGGCGGCGGATCTGGTATCGGCCCCCGGCGCTCAGGTAACCGGTCCGGTTGCGCACGCCGGCAGAGTCGGGGACCACCCCGGTGCGGCGCTCTCGACGGAGCGAGTCGAGCGCGGCCTGTCGCTCTTCCCGACTCGGTGCGGCATCACGTTCGCGAAACGCGGCCGTGAAGGTCACCACGGTGCCCGTGTTCACGGCGTAGTCGAGGAACTCTGTTCGTGCCTCGAATGGCACCGTGAACCCGCTGGTGAACGGCAGCGTGACCCGCCCCGAGAGCACCTGCCGATAGGGGAGCCAGTGCGTGTTGTCCTGCAGGGCGTACTCGAGGTCGGCGTCGAGCTGCAGGATCCGCGAGACGATCTGGTTGGCGCGGCGCGCATCGTTGCTGTCCGCCCGGGTCGGTCCCTCCGGCTGGTTCCAGAGTTCGGTGCCGACGAACCGGAAGGTGAAGCGCACGACGTCGCCGGTGGCCACGTCGAGCCAGAGTGTGCCGACCACCGCCGCCGCCGCAGCATCGCGGGGCGTGATGCGCACCGCACGGATGGTCACGCGGCGTCCCCCCCCCACGGTGAGGCTCACCGACTCGCCGGCGGCATAGCGGTAGAGTCGGTCGGCGCCCCGCGCCAGCGGATGGGGTGCGGCGCGCGACGGCGCATCGGACCCGAGGACACGAATCGAATCGCCCAACGTGCGCGGCACGAACCACGGGCGCGCGAAGGTCGAGGCCAGATTCAACCCGTCGATGCGAGAGGCTTGCCGCCGCCCGAGGATGTCCACCCGGAGGTCGTTGGGTAGCGACCACTGCAGCGTCGCTTCCTGCTCCTCAACCGCTGCCGTGGGCAGTTCAGCCCAGCGCCGATTACCGAAGGCGAATGAGAGGCGATAGCGAAGTTTCGCTTGATAGTCGCGCACGGCGGAATCCGCCGTGGCATGCCGCGCCGCGGCAAGCGCCACCAGAGAACGGGTGGCGCTGTCGGCATACGTGGCGGTGTCGTTGACGGGGCTCTGGACCAGCGCCCCGAGGGTCAGGAGGAGACTGACTGGTCCCACTTGGTCCGCCCGTCCCGATGGAGGCCGTAGGCGCGCAGCCGCCGCCACAGCGTCGTGCGCGAGATCCCCAGCGTCTTGGCGGTCTCAGCCAACTTCCAGCTGTGGGCCTCGAGGGAGCGCACAATGGCATCCTTCTCCCGGTCCGCCAGCGTGGTGGGTCCCTCACGCTTGGGCAGGAAGATCGCTTCGCCCAATTCGAGCGCCCCAACCCGCAACGGCGAGAGCCGACCGCCGAGATTGGCGAGTTCTGGCAGGAGGTCATCCTTCTCGCCCGCCGTGTCGAGTCCGGCATCCGCAAGGGCTTCGCGCGCGGGGGCATTGAGGTAGATGACCCGTCCGTTCGGGTCGAAGACAATGACCCCCTCGGCGAACGCATCAAGGAGCGTCTTGGCGAGCGGGGAGAAAACCGACGGCATCGAGCCGGACGTCGAGGGCTGGTTCATATTGAATGGTACGCCGGAGAGGTGGTGGAGGTTTCATAAGGTGACGCCCCCAGCTTTCCTCCGGCCCCCTCTCGCCCGCATATTCCAGCCACCTCATGACCACACCCCCCACCGACCCCGACACCCCGGCAGCCCCCGGCGGCATCGGCCCCCTCGCGCTCACCAGAGCATGGCCGCTGGTCGTAGCCATCCTGGTGATTCTGGTGGGTGCGGGGCTCAGCGGCCTGAGTCCCCTCGGGTCCACCTCGCCGGCGGCGGTGGTCATCCTCATTCTGCTGGCCGTGATCGCCGCCGGAGCCGGTGTGGTGGCGGTGGTGCGCACCCCCGACGCAGGGCCCACCTTCGCCCTCACGGCCCTCTCGGCGACGGTGGCGGCGCTGTTGGCGCTGAGTCCGATCGACGCCCCGGCCGCGGGTGCCTCACTGATCCAATTCCTGCTGGTCGGGCCGTGGCACTATGCCCTCACCCCCATCCTGGTCCATTTCGCGCTGGCGATCGGGTGGCCGCATCGCCGCCGCTACTGGTACGGCCTCGTGGTGGGGTGGTACATCCTCCACGGCGCCATGTGGTTCACCATCGCGCTCGGGATCGTGGCCGGCGAGGACGCGCTGATCGCTGCAGTCGACGGCACCTTTCGGCTGAGACTGCTGGAGCCGGTGGGCATTGTCGTCGCTCTTGTGGCGCTCGGACTCGCCCTCGCATCGCCGGCACGACGGACCGCCCAACGTCGCGCCACCGGTTGGGCCATTGTCGCGATCGTGCTGGGGGCTGTCCCGACCATTGCCGCGACCTGGCTTCCGGAAATCAGCTTTCGCCTGGACGGCGTCCTCACCACGCTCCACCTGACCCTGCCGCTGCTTGTCCTGTTCGGGCTCACTGCGGTGCTCGCGCTCCCCTTTGCCAACCCGGTGCGGCGCGACCTGCTCGCCCACGGGATCAGCCAGCGCCTGCTCGAGGAACGCAACCTCGACGTGGCGCTGCGCGACGTGGCGACCTCGCTGCAAGAGACCTTCGAGGCCGAGGGCGTCGCGATCCGGTTGGTGAATCCGGCCGCGGTGGCCACGGTTGGCACGCTCCGCTCCGCCCCGGACGGCCCCCTGCCTCCTGACACCGAGACAGTGGACGATCGGCGTACCTTGGTCGCCCCCATCGGCCGGGGCGGCGACCCGTTCGGCGAGGTCCGCTTGGAGGCCGCCCACGCAGGCGCTTTCGGGCGCCGTGAGCGGGAGTGGCTGACCGCGTTCCTCGGCCCGGTTGGTGCCGCGCTCCGCGCTCGGCGCCGTGAGCAGCTGTTGCGGCAGCGCATCGAACAACTCGCCCGCCACCTCGACACCGGGGCGAACCAGCTCGGTGCCGTGTTGGCCCAGATGCCGGTTGCACCCGCCGAGGATGGCATGGGCGTCCCCCCCCCAGTGGATGCGCGGGAAGTCCTCGGTCAGCTGAGTGACGGGCTGGCCGCGGTCATGCGCCGGGGCGAGGAGGTCGAGGCGGTGGCCACCGCTGCCCGCGACCGTGCACGCGCTGCGACCGATGAAGTGGCGAGGGCCCTCGATGAACTGCAGCGGCTGGCGAGCGACCTGCTGCGCCTCGGCGGCCATGCCGATGCCATCGAAGCGCAGAACCTCGGGGCACAGAGCGTCGCCTTCCGCACCACGCTCCTGGCCAACAATGCCGCGCTCGAGGCGACGCGCGCAGGGAGCGCCGGACGGACCTTCGGTGTGCTGGCCGAAGAGATCCGACGGCTCGCCGACGCGACCGCGGAGTCGTCGAGTGCGATCGAGGCGCGTACGCTCGCGCTGGCGGCGGACGTGACGGCGATCGGCGCTGCGACCGAACGGGTGCGCGACTTGTTGGGGGGTGCAATTCAGGATGCGGAAGCGGGGGAGGACGCAGCCCGCCGCCTCGGCGACGTGGCCGGCACGCTCCTCGGCGACACGCGGTCACTCCGTCCCGCGCTGGATGAAGCGGCCACGGTCGCGCATCGTCGTTCCGCCCGCGACCATCACCTCACCGCCACCGTGGAACGGTTTCTCGATGAGCGGGGTGCATTGGCGCGGGCCATGGGACAGCATCGGATGACGCTGGGGCGCCTCGAGGAAGAATTGCGACGTGTAGCCGGGGGCACACCGACCGTCCGCCGTGTCGGGGTCCTGCGCACCGGAGGCGAGGACGCCTAGCGGCGCCCGCCGCGCCTCCCCCCCCCACCACGCGACCCCCCCGGGCCACCCCGTCGCGGGCCCCCGCCCTTCCCCGGTGGGCCGCCGCCCTTGCCCTTCGGCCCGCCGCCGCGGGGCGCACCTCTCCCCCCCCCAGACGGACGCCCACTGCGATCGCGGCCCCCCATCCCGGGGCGATCGCTGCGCGCGCGTGGTCGATCCAGCAGGCCATGCAGTGCCTCGATGGTGGCCGCCTCGAGGGACTCCCCCCCCCGACGCACCACGAACCGCAGCGCGCGATCGAGTGGCGGCAGGTCACCAGCGCCCAGCCGGCGCGCCTGCCCCTCGCGCAGCAGGAGGCGGACCACGGGCGTCCCCTGCTCCACCGCGTACTCCAGCGGTGCCATGTCGCCGTGCACGCGCAGGCCCGCCGGCAGCGCATCGAGATGCGCCCGTTCGGCCGGTGGGACGAGCGCGTCGACATCGAGGTGGACGGCCGTGGCCTGAAAATCCTCCCATGAGGTCACATCGCCGAGTTGCGCGCGGACCAATTCCCGGCGCGACGCGGGGTCCACACCCGAGAGCGCGCCACCGCTGCGCCGCCAGTATTCGTCGAGTCGCAGCATGGCGCGCGCAAGGGTGCCGCGCGACGGATGCTCCACCCCACCGGCGAGCAGCGCGTCGGTGAGTGCGTCGCGCGCACTCTCCCGCAGGTCGTCCGGCACGGACCCCGCAATCCGATCCATCGTGGTTTCGAGGTCGAACCCGGCGTACTGCAACCGGCGTGCAATGGCGAGTCCCTGTCGTGTGCCGTAACCGGCGATCACCACGGAGGGCGCCCCCTGCGCCGCGAAGCGTTGCACCAACTCAAGGGGAATGGTGGTGCCTTCGATGCTCGCCCGTGCCGTGCCGAACCGATCGGCGAACCAGCGCAGCGAGCCGGCGACCGCGCCCCAATTGCCCGCCACCGATGTCTTGGAGACGCGCGCATCGTGACCATCCACGGTCCGCTCGTCCAGCACGAGCGTGAAGGGCTGGATCTCGGCCACCAGGGTGATGAAGCGCTCTCGCAGCTCGCGCGTCACTCGGGGCAACACCTTGGGCAGGGCCAGATCCAGGGAGCGATACACCGACGCGAGCCCGAGCGCGCCGTCTTCGATCGCTTTCACGAGTACACCACGACGCTCGGCCCAGGCCGCGAGCTCCTCCTCGTCGAAGACGTGGCGCGCCAGTCCATGCACCTCGCCCATCCGTCCGCAACTGTTGACCGCCTCGGCGAGGAGCGCGTAGGCCGTGAGATGGTCGCTCCCGTTGACCAGCACCCCTTGCAGGTCGCGTTCCTCGCGGGTCATCCGGTGCAGCGAATCAATGCCGCTTGCACCAGCGACGATCGGGACGAGCTCGGTGTCAGCATGCACGAGCAACTCCGCCCACGGGCGGTCCACCGGGAGCGCCTCCACCTCTCGGCCATAGGGCGTGAGACGTCCCGCGTCGACCAAGCCGCGCGAGGTCAGCCGCTCGATCGCCTCGACGTACGCCCGACGATCCAACGGTACCGGCAGGTCAAGGTCGGTGGCGTCCACGCCGATCGCGGCGCAGGTCAGCGCGACCCGTTCCGCGTCACCTGCCAGCTGGAACTCGGGCGGCGCCGGGGTGAGGGTGGCGAAGTCGAGCGGCCGTTCGGTGAGGATCGTCACCTGCCCGTTTTCCACCCGCCCATGCACGCGCCCGGCCATCTGCAGGATCTCGTTGGCCCCGAGGTGCAGTCGATGCAGGACGTTGCGCCCTCGATCCACGACGTTGCCGTAGCGTGCGTCATAGATGATCACGGTGTCGAGTTCAGGAAGATTCAGCGCGGATTGTCCGGCAGCCGTCATCGCGAGGAGATACGGCTTGCTGATGTCGCCCTCAAGGAATGGGCGGATCACACGAATCGGTTGGCCACCGTGGTAGAACGCGGCATTGAGGCGTGGGAAGCGCTCGCGCAACCCCTCGCCGAGGCGCTCGACTTCCGCGCGCGTCGGCAGGAAGACGGCCACGCCACGACGCTCGCTGATGAAGCGCCGCACGGTACGGTCATCGAGGAAGGCCTCGGGGGTGAGCGGCTCGACCGTGACCTTGGCCCGCTTCGCGGGATCGAAGGCCGAGGTGAGGAGCACTTCGTCGCTCTCGAGGTACCGCCGGTAGAAGGCGGGATCCACCGTGGCCGAGAGCCAGATGAAACGACAACCGGTGCGCTTGCCCAGCGCGAGGCAGAGTTCGAGCTCGGCGGACGTCTGGTGAATCTCATCCACGATGATCGTGTCGCGTGCGGTGACGAGATCATCCGACAACCAGCGTCGCGCGATGCCGGTGGTGACGACCACGACATTCCAGTGCGGGGTGTCGGGTGTGGCCTCGCGCTCCCGATTGACCACGCCCGGAGCGAGCGGCGCCTGCAGGATCCCCTCGGCGATGATCCGGATGCCGAGGGTCTTGCCCGTGCCGGTGCCGGCGACGATGCCAAAGGCCTTGCCGGTGGCAGCCCACTCGGCGAGCTGGGCCCCGTGCTCGCGTTGCAGCACCGTTTCGATATGGGTCGTGAGGGCGAGCTCGATCGTCTCGCATGCCGCTCGGGTCGGGGCGATGACGATCACCCGCCCGCGTGGATGCTCCGCCCGGCGATACGCCTCGAGGTCAGGCGGAAGGAAATGGTCGCGGGTTGGCTTCACCTGAGGAAGATAGCGGCTGGAGAGTCGTGAGTCGTTAGGCGTGAGTTGTCAGGGACTTCCGGTCGCCGGGACACGACCGTGGCAAGCCACCTCCCCTAACGACCAACCCCCAACGACTGACGACCAACGCCTTATATTGACCCCGGACGTTATCACCAATTGAGGCGAGAATGCAGGGCAAGGTGTGTTTGGTCACGGGGGCAAATCAGGGGATCGGGCGGGTCGTGGCGGAGGATCTGGCCCGTCGCGGAGCCCGGGTGTTGATCACCTCGCGCAATGCGCAGCGCGGTGCCGCGACCGTGGCGAGCATCCAGGCCGCCACGGGCAACCCGAACGTGGAGTGCCTGGTGGCGGATTTCGCCGTGCAGGCCCAGGTTCGGGCGCTGGTCGCCGAAGTCCACCGGGTCACTGAGCGGCTGGACGTGCTGGTCAACAACGCCGGGGCGCACTTCCATTATCGCACAATGACACCGGACGACCACGAATCCACCTTCGCGGTCAACCACCTTGCCCCCTTCATCCTGACCAACGGCGTGCTCGACCTGCTCCGGGCGAGCGCCCCGTCTCGTATCGTGAACGTCGCGTCGGAAGCGCATCAACGCGCCGTCGACATCGAGGACTGGGAGAGCACGAAGGGCTACGGCGGCGTCCGGGCCTACGCGCGCTCGAAGCTCGCCAACGTGATGTTCACGTACGAGCTGGCCCATCGCCTCGAAGGAACCGGCGTCACGGTGAACGCTTGTCACCCGGGCCTCGTGAACACCGCGCTGCTCGAGGAAGGGTTCAACCGGTGGTGGACGCGCTGGCTTTGGCCCATCGCGCGCCGCTTCACGGTCTCCCCGGAGGAAGGCGCCGAAACGCCGATCTTCCTGGCCACCTCACCCGAGGTGGACGGCGTGACCGGCAAGTATTTCAAGAAGAAGGCGCCGGCCACCTCGTCCCTGGTGTCGCACGATGCGACCATCGGCGCGCGCCTCTGGAATGTCTCGCTGCGCATGACGGGCGACCTCCCTGAGGTCGAGATCACCGGCGAGCACGTGGCGGTGTAACGACGCGAGCAGCGAAGCGAACAGTGGTAACGGACAGTAGAACGTGAAAGGTGAAACGGGTGCATGGATCGCATCCGAGTCACCTTTCACCCCCCACCGCCATTCGTTGCTCGACGCTGCTTGACCTACTGCCTCGACCTGCCATTGAATCGATCGTCACGCCGATCATCTCGGCGGTCGTCACGCCGATCATCGCGACGGTCATCACGCCGATCATCACGGCGGTCGTCCCACCGGTCGTCGCGGCGATCATCCCAACGATCGTCCCAACGATCGTCCCGTCGATCATTCCAGCGCCGCCAATCATCCCGCTCATAGCGATTGCGGTATTGATCCCAGCCACGATCGCGGGGCGCCTGGAAGTACTGGTTGCGATAGTTGTAGACCGTCACCTGACGGCCGCCACGCATCGGACTGGAGTAGTAGCGCCCCCCGTACAGGTACAGCGTGACCGGACGCCAGTCGCGTGCGTCCTTCTTCCAGTTGCCATGCCGGCGCGAGTTGTAGTCGTGAACGACGATCACGCGACTCGGCGGGGGCGCGCGGTGCACGACGGCCGGCCGACGATTGCCTCCGAGAATCGGGATGTCGAGTAGAATCCTCGCCGATACCTGCGCGCTGGCCGGTTGCGCGAGGAGGGCAAGGGCCGCGAGAGTGGTGGCCGCCAACGGAACAAATCGCATGGAACACCTCCAGAAAGGGTCGATCGTTGCCCCCATGCGTGTGCCAGTGCCGTGCCAGAACGCAACTCGTTGCAACAAAAAGAGATACAGTTTTGGTGATAGTACCAGAGCGTCCACATCTGTGGACACCTGTTCTCACCGTGGACGTAGAGGTATGTTGGTCGCGCGGCGCTACGGTGCGCCGCGAGGCATCAAGCACTCGGAGCTGGCCGTGGGGACGTTTCGCGTTTCGGTGAGCAAGGATTACCTGGTCTTTTCGTCGGCCCATTTCATCACCTTCCGGGGACACACCTGCGAGTCCCTGCATGGGCACAACTACCGGATTGGTGTGACCGTCGAAGGACCGATCGATGACGAATGCCTCTTCGTCGTGGACTTCGCCATCCTCAAGCGGATCGTCCGACGATACGTGGATCAGATCGACCATCGGGTGCTGCTGCCCACGAAGAACCCGAAGGTGGCCTTCCGAGAGGAGGGCACGATGACCTTCGTCGAATATTTCGGGGTGCAGACCTACCAGTTCCCGACCAAGGACTGCGCCATGATGCCGATTGCGAACACGACGGCCGAGATGATCGCGGAGTGGCTCGCCATCAACGTGCGCGACGACCTGGCTGCGGAGGGCGCGAAGCTGACCTTCCTCGAGATCGAGGTCGAGGAGTCCTTCGGGCAATCGGCGACCTACAGCGAGCGGTTGGACTAGCTTCCAGCATCCCGAGCCTGGAGGACAAATGGGCACCAACGAACCGCTCTTCACTGCCGACTCCGCCGCACCACGCCTTGCCGCCATCGGCGGGGGCTGGCAATTCACCGACGGCTGGCTGGTCCGCACCTACCAGACCGACGGCTGGCGCAGCACCCAACTCGTGGTCGGCGCTATCGCGTTCCTGGCCGAAGCGGGGAATCACCACCCCGACCTTTCCGTGCATTACGATCATGTCGAGGTGCGCCTGCAGACGCACTCGGCCGGCGGAGTGAGCGAGAAGGACCTCCAGCTCGCCGAGCGGATCGAGGCGACGGTGCAGTGGCGCCCGAACGGCGGCTTCCCAGGCCTCGAGGGACAGGCGGAGGGGTGGATCAAGCCCTGAACACCAGTGGGGTGACGCGGGCACTCCAGCTCGTCCCCCCCCCTGATCCTGTGGAACTCCTCGCGCGCGTCGCGGGACATCCCTACCCCGTCCTGCTCGAGGGGGTGGCGGATCACGCCGACCTCGGCCGCTGGAGTTATCTGGCCTGGGATCCGGTGCACGTCATCCACGCCGCCCCTGAGGATTGGCCCACGGTCGAACCGGCGCTCCGGGCGACCCTCCAGCCTCGCGAGCATCCGGAGGAGCTGCCGCCGTTTGCAGGAGGGTGGATCGGATGGTTCGGCTACGAACTCGGTCGCGCTTTCGATCGCCAGCCGCCTCCTGCACTCGACGACCTTGGTGCGCCCGCCGTCGCGCTCGGTTTGTACGACACCGTGGTGGCGTGGGATCACCTCACCGATCAGGCGTGGCTACTCAGTACGGGGATTGACCCCACTGGTGAGGCCTCACGCCAGCGGGCGGAGGCGCGGCTCGCGCGCCGCCTCAGCGACATCGCCGGTGATGCCCCCCCCCAGCGACCTGCAGCGGCTGGGACCTCCACAGCCCATGGTCAGGTCCCCATCAGCGCCTTTGCCCACGCACCCAAAGCGCTGCACGGCGACTTCACCCCGGAGCACTATCAAGCCGCCGTGCAGCGCGTGGTCGACTTGATCCTCGCGGGCGATCTCTTCCAGGCCAATATCGCCCAACGCTTCAGCGCCGAGTGGCCTGGTACCGCACTGGCGCTCTATCAGGCCCTGCGGGACCGCACGCCTGCTGCGCTTGCGGCCTATCTCGATCACGCGCCACATGTGGTGCTGAGCGTCTCGCCGGAGCTCTTCCTGCGGTATGATCCGGTGACCCGACGTATCGAGACGCGCCCGATCAAGGGCACCCGGCCGCGCGGCCGCTGTCCGGAGGAGGATGCACAACTGCGCGATGAGCTCGTGGCGAGCGTGAAGGATCGGGCCGAGAATGTGATGATCGTCGACCTCCTCCGCAACGACCTGGCCCGAGTGGCGCAGACAGGCTCGATCGATGTTCCCGCGCTGCATGCCGCCGAAGTGCACCCGACAGTACATCACCTCGTGAGCACCGTCACGGCGGTGTTGGCACCGGCCTGCGATGCCCTCGACCTGCTGCACGCCACCTTCCCCGGTGGATCGATCACCGGCGCACCGAAACTTCGTGCCATGGAGGTGATCGCTGAACTGGAACCGGTGGCGCGGGGCGTCTATTGCGGAGCGATCGGCTGGCTCGGGCTCGACGGTGGCATGATGCTCAGTGTCGCGATTCGGACGATGACTCTCGCGGGACGCACGGCGGTCGTCCACGCTGGGGGGGGGATCACCGCCCGCTCCGTTCCTGTGGATGAGTACCGGGAGACCCTCGACAAGGCGCGCGGCATCATCGCCGCACTCTCGGTGGATCCATGATCCTGGTGCTCGATCATGACGACTCGTTCGTGTACACCCTGGCAGACTACCTGCGGCAAACTGGTGCGCCCGCCGCGGTCGTCCGTACCCGGGACCTCTCCATCGAAGCGATCCAGCGGATGTCGCCGCACGGCATCGTCCTGTCGCCCGGACCATGTACCCCCGCCGAGGCACCACTCTCGCTTGAGGTGGTTCGCGCATTCGGCCCGACGGTCCCGATCCTGGGTGTCTGCCTCGGCCACCAGATCATTGCCGCTGCGCTCGGGGCCGAGGTGGTCCGGGCGGTCGCGCCCCGCCATGGCATGACGTCACCGGTACGCCACGACGGGCGCGGTGTCTTCACCGGACTCCCGTCCCCCTTCGACGCCACGCGCTACCACTCGTTGGTGGTCCGCGAGTCGACGCTTCCCCCCGAGCTCGTCGGTACGGCCTGGTCCGAGGACGATGGCGAGCTGATGGGGATCCGCCACCGCCAGTGGCCGCTCGAGGGGGTGCAGTTTCATCCGGAGGCGCTCTTGACGGAGGGCGGGTTGGGGATGATCCGGCGGTGGGTGGCGGGAGTGAGGGGGAGGCGGCCTGCGGCCGCGCGTCGTGAAAGGTGAAAGGGAGGGGGACCCGGTTCACCTTTTACCTTTGAAATTCCACCGAGCCAACTTCCCCCCCCTCACCCCTCACCCCTGAGCGGAGCAGCCGCGAACCATCACTCGAGCCTTGACACAAATATAATTTAAGTAAATTTTACTTAAACAATTCCCAGCGAGGCATTCTATCTCCAAATGGCGCCGAAAGCCTGCTGAACGGCCCGATGACATCACATCGGCCGCTCTGGCGTGCTTTGCGGAAATCGGTTTCGGGGGAACGCGCCTTCAAGACATCGCCGAACGTGCGGGAGTGACCACCGCGCTGCTCTACCGCTACTTCCCGGACAAGGGCGCCATCTTTGAGGCAACCGTCCGACGCTTTCTGGTCCCTTCGCTGACCGAGGTCGAAGCCCAGGTTCGCGCTCGTCGGGGCAGCCCCTCTGCGGCCCTGCGTGAGGTCCTGATCGTCTGGTGGGGCGCGATGACAGATCCGTTGGTGGCCGCCCTGCCCCGCGTCGTGCTCGGCGAGACCCACCGTTTCCCGGCCGTGGCCAAGCTCTACGCCCGCGAAGTCGTGGGGCGGCGGCACCGCCTCCTGCGCGACGTCCTGCGCTGGGGGATTTCCGTTGGGGTCTTTCGGGAGGTTCCGGTGGATGTCGCGGCGCGGGTGTTGGCGGCGCCGGTGCATTTCGGGGCGATCTACACCGAAGCACTGCAACCCTACGACGATTGGGGGATGTCGCCAGCGGACTACCTGGCTGGTGCGGTGGACCTGGCCGTGGCGAGCGTCATGCGACCCCCATCCTAGAACTCCCGGTGACGCCGTCGCTCCCGTCGCCACCCATCCATGCCCCACACCTCGCCCGCTCGTCCGATCATCAGGGCCACGGCCAGCAGCATCATCAGCACGTAGGGGCGGGCGTCGTACTGCGCGGCCGCAGCGGCTGCGATGGCCAACGCGGAGGCCACCAACAAGGCCGCGAAGGCCGCAATGGGCGTGAAGAGTCCCACCACCAGGCACACGCCGGCCAGCAACTGCAACCAGCCGATCAACCCCGCCACCATCGCGCCGTTGGGCAGGAGGAGGTCGCGTACCACCGCCCCGATCACACCGTCCGGGTGGTGCTGCAACCACCCAGCGAAGCGGACGGGCAATTCCTGCTGCCAGGTGGCACTGACCATCGGCAACGGAATGCCCCACACCGCGTGCAGGGTGAACTTGCCGAACGCCGCCCACAACAACGCGCCGCCCAGGGCCACTCGGAGGAGCGTGAGGGCACGGGCGGCGGGCAGGTGGTCGGTGCGTCGCATCGTCAGTCTCCGAAGCAGATACCCAGATGCCGCGCGGTGAGGATCACGCCCGAGTCCAGCGGAACCGTGCGGGTTCGACCGACCACGTCACTGAACGGCACACGCTCGACCGTGGGGGGATGGTACGCCACCATCTGTCCGAACGCGCCATCGGCAATCGCCCGCACGGCGGCGGAGCCAAAGCGCAACGCCAGCAGTCGGTCGAAGGTGGTCGGCGACCCGCCGCGCTGCAGGTGCCCAAGCACCAGCGAGCGCGTCTCCTTCCCGGTGCGCTGGGCGATCGCAGTGGCCACCTGTTCGCCGATACCGCCGAACCGTTCATTCGTGCCGGAACCGCGGCGCTCCAGATAGACCGCTTCGCCGTCAATCGACTTCGCGCCTTCGGCGACGACCACGATGGCGAACTGTCGGCCCCGTGCTTCGCGCTCACGAATTTTCTCGCAGACCTTCTCGATGTCGAACGGAATCTCGGGAATCAGGATCACGTCTGCCGTGCCAGAGAGGCCGCTGTGCAACGCAATCCAGCCGGTCGTGCGACCCATCAACTCCACCACCATCACCCGGTCGTGCGACTCCGCCGTCGTGTGCAACTTGTCGAGCGCATCGGTCGCCGTCGAGACGGCGGTGTCAAAGCCGAAGGTGGTGTCGGTGCAGAAGACGTCATTGTCGATCGTCTTTGGTACGCCGACCACGTTGAGTCCCTTGCGCCACAGCTCGCCGGCAATGGCGAGTGAACCGTCGCCACCGATCGACACGAGGGCATCGATCCGCTCGCGACGAAACGCGGCCATGAGTTCGTCGGACCGATCAATCTCGCGTACCGTGCCATCCGGATCGGTGACTGGCCAGCGGAAGGGGTTGCCGCGGTTGGTCGAGCCGAGAATGGTGCCCCCGAGATGGGTGATGCCGCGGACCTGCTCGTACCCCAGCGGGATGACGCCACTGCCGTCGTAGAGACCATGGAACCCGCGCCGAATACCGACGCATTCCCAGCCTCGGTCCACGGCGGTCAGGACGACACCCCGAATGACGGCATTGAGTCCCGGAGCGTCTCCGCCTCCGGTCGAAATTGCGATCTTCACGTTGCGAGGAAACTCCTGAAAGGGGCCTGTCGTGCCAGCACAGCGAAGGAATCGTACAGCCCCATCACGAAGCGACCAAGGGGCACGGGGCCATTATGCTTCCCGCATGATCCGTCCTGTGCGTGCCTGGGGTGTCCTTCTGCTCATCTTCGCCCTCACTGCACCGGTCGCTGCACAGTTTCAGCACTTCCCGTTTTCCACGCACTGGCGCACCATGCTGACGCCGGTCGACTCCGTCTTCCCCCCGCTCGCCTCGCGGCCGATGCTGGCGCGCCGTGATGGTGTGCTGCCGTACCACCGGGTCATCGCCTTCTACGGCAACCCGCGGTCGACACGCATGGGGATCCTGGGCGAGATCCCGCCGGAGCAGATGATGGCGCAGCTCGAGCGGGTCGCGGCGGAATGGACGGCGGCAGACTCCACGCTCCCCGTGCGACCGGCCTTGCACCTGATCGTCACCGTGGCGCAGCCGCAACCCGGCCGGGATGGGATGTACCGCCTGCGGCATGGTGATGCGCTGATCCAGCCGGTGGCGGAGTGGGCCGAATCCAAGGGATGGCTGCTCTTCCTGGACATTCAGATTGGCCGAAGCACCGTGGCGGAGGAACTTGAGTGGCTTGTTCCATGGCTTCGAAAGCCCAACGTACATTTGGGGCTGGACCCTGAGTTCGCGATGCCACCCGACGGCATTCCAGGCAAGCGGATCGGCTCAATGGACGCCAAGGGCGTCAATGACGCGGTGGACCTGCTCGCCCGACTGGTCGAGGAGGGCGGATTGCCGCCGAAGATGCTGGTGGTGCATCGCTTCACCACGAAGATGCTCACCAACCACGAGTTGATCCGGATGGACCCGCGGGTGCAG
The DNA here is from genome assembly GCA_011390645.1 of Gemmatimonadota bacterium. Taxonomy (GTDB): domain Bacteria; phylum Gemmatimonadota; class Gemmatimonadetes; order Gemmatimonadales; family GWC2-71-9; genus Palsa-1233. The sequence goes on along the minus strand of JAABRY010000019.1, from coordinate 4,865 downwards.
GTGGTGCTGCATATGGACGGCTTTGGCACGCCGGCGCTGAAGCGGTCCATCTATGATGTTATTGTGACCCGTCGACCGGTCCAGTACGCCGGGTTGAAGCTGTTCTACAAGAACGACAAGCCGATGATGACCCCGGCGCAGATCCTGACGCTTCGCCCGCTGCCGGTCTATATCCAGTACCAGTGAGACGCCGATGCTCCGACTCGTGTTCGCCACCACACTGCTCGTCACCTTCGCCGCGCCTGCAACGGCACGCTCACAGACCCCCGCCGACTCGGCGGCGATCGCCGCGGGACAGCGGCTGTTCGAGGGGCGCGGGCTCTGCGCTACGTGTCACGGCAAACAGGGTGAAGGCCTCCTGGGTCCGACGCTTCGACTCAACGCCAGCAAGGACGGGTGGTTGCACACCAACGGCTCCCGCGACGCAATCGTCACCTTGATCAAGAATGGTCTCGACGCCTCGGTGACGAAGAGTGGCATCTCGATGCCGCCGCGGGGTGGTGGCCGGATCACCGATGCGCAGGTGGAACAGGTCGCGGCCTACGTACTCGTGCTCCATACGAAGAAGCCCGCGACGCAATGAGCGCGTGCCACCGCGCGGCGGTCTTGCCACTCGCCATGGTCACACTGGCCCTCAGTGCGACCACCGATCCACTCCCCGGGCAATCCCCGTCACCGACCTGGACATGGGTCGCACCGATAGAGTGGCGCCAGACCGGGCGCCTCGCGCACCCTCGACTCGCCGAAGTCAGCGGGGTCGCTCCGAGCCAGGCACACCCGGGGGTCCTCTGGGTGATCAATGACTCAGGTAACCCGCCGGATCTCCTTGCCGTGGATTCAACGGGCACGCTGCTGGGGAGCATTCCCCTCCGGGATGCCCCCAACACCGACTGGGAAGAGATCGCCCTCGGACCCTGCGGCACGGCGACCTGCCTCTACATCGCCGACACGGGAGACAACCGCGAGCGCCGCGAGACGGTAGCGATGCATCGGCTGGTGGAACCCACGCCACCGACCTCGGAGGGAGTCGAGCCCCAATCCGTCGAAACCCTGCGGTTCCGGTACCCGGATGGCCCCCATGACGTGGAGGCGATGGGCGTCCTGCCCGACGGCACCATCCTGCTGGTGACCAAGGGGCGCAGCGGTGGTATCCTCGCCTTCCGACTGCCCCCCCGCCTTTGGCTCGCCGGAGGGGTCGCCACTGCCGAGCGCGTGGATTCCCTGCCGATCACGGCGGCGCTCGGAATGGGCCGGGCGGTCACCGGGATGGCGGTCTCCGCGGATGGCACCACGATCATGGTCAAGACCTACCGCGACCTCTTCCCCTTCGTGCTGGAGGAGGGTCGGCGCTTCCGGACGGCCGCCACGCCAACGGCCTGTGACATCCTCGGCAAGGAACCACAGGGCGAAGCGGTTGGCTGGCTTCCGGATGGACGGGTAATCATGCTGAGCGAGCGTGGGCTCTTGACGGAGGGGACCGTCTTCGTGGGTCGCTGTCGTCCGTAGCGGACCCGGCCACCACCTCACGCACAACCGTAAATTCGGCGCGGTTGTAGTGACAACAACTATGCTATCTGTACAGCCAATTGGTACAGGTAGTATCCCCCGCAACCCTCCGGGACCCAACTCTGGCTCTGGGGGGGGCGATCCATTAGATTACCCCCATCTTCCGTTCGGCCCACCGATCCCGCTCTGGCGAGGAGTCGCGCTCTGGACCTCCCAACGACCCACCGCGTACCGCTGACCTGGCTGGCTGAGCAGGGCGGTCCGTCCATCCGCTATCGCACCCTCTCCGAACTGGCCCCTGAAGGGGCGATTGCTCCGGCCGTACTCGCTGAGGCGCTTTCCGCGACCGTCCTGTCGGATCCGGTTTCGGAGGTCACGAGTCGTCAACAGGAGACCGGGCTCTGGGGCGGCAACTATCTCGCGTTCGCCGCTTCAGAGAAGGAGGGTGTCCCTGAGATCGGCACCGTGGCGCAATATCGCCGTCTCCTCCAGCTCGGCCTGCCGATCACGACGCGTCCATTCCGGCTCGCGGATCGGATGCTTTTCCGGTCGCTCTCGCGCGACGACGACCCGCTGCTGTATGGCGAGTTCTTCGAGAGCACCGAGGATGACCCGGACACGGCGGAGTGGTACCGCAACCTGATCCGCGAGGGCGTCTGCGCGGCGTTGGCAGAATCGGGTCGTGAAGACGACCCACGCCTGCGGGGCATGGCCCACAAGGTGATCTCGTCGGTATCGGCCTTCCTGCGTTCCGAACTGGTGACCGACCCGCTGCTGAAGCGCGGTGGCAATTCCTGGCAGCTGCACCCCGAGGCGGCACCGCCGTCCTGGTGGTCGGTGGCGATGCTGGCCGCGATGCCATCACTGCAGCGCGAGCGTGCGGGATTCGTCGAGCGGCTCGGCGCGTACCTTGGACAGCCGGCGCTGGATCGCTCGTTCATGGTGACGGTGGGCAAGACCTCGATGCGTCCGACCCACCTCTTGATGGGTGATCCGCTCGAACTCGACAACAAGGGCGCCCCGAAGGATGTGCCATTGGCGCTCCACTTCATCGAGCTCCTCGCTGGTCTCGGGCAGCTGCACGCCTCCGCGTCGGCAGTGTCGGTCCTGCAGCAGCTGCTTCAGGATCTCGATGGCGATGGCGTCTGGCACCCGAAGAATCTGCGATCGCAGCCGAAGGCCGCCTCGCCGGTTTCACACCACTACTGGCCGCTGGCACCGGATGACGGCGGCCTCTCCGCGCGGCAGGCGGACATCACCTTCCGTCTGGCACTGATCGCCAAGCGGCTGGGCTGGCACCTCGAGTACGCCTGAGCATGGCAGACCGGCTGGATCTCACCGCCTTCGGTTTCACACCGACCGAGGGGTTGATCTATGAGGTCCTGCTGACCGAGGGACCGGGCACGGGCTACACGATTGCCCGGGCTGCCGGACTCGCTCGGGCCAACGTCTATGCTGCGCTGGAAGGACTGGTGCAGAAGGGGGCGGCCCGGATGGAAGAGGGTCGCCCGCGTCGCTTCCGGCCTGAGTCACCCAGCACGCTGCTGGCACGCCTCGCAGATCGTCAGGGCGAGGCGATGGATCGGATCGGCGCCCAACTCGCCGCCCTGACGGTTCCTGACACGCCGACGCTCGTCGAGTTGTCCTCAGCGCGTGGTGCCGTACAGCTGATGGGCCACGAGATCGCCCGCGCCGAGAAGCACGTGGCGCTCCTCGCACCACCCGATGGTTGCCTCGCCCTCGCCCCACATCTCCGCCGCGCCGCCACCGCGGGTGTGGAGTTGGTCGTCGTATCGACGGGGCCGACAGCCCTCGGCAACATCCCGGTCGACATCATTTCGCGTCCGGAGTGGCCCGGGGAACCGGTGCTCATGATCGTGGACGATCGCGGTGCATTGATCGGCGCGCGTGATGGTGACCGCTTCAATGGCCACTTCGGTAGTGGGGCCGCATTCCTTGCTGCCGCTCGCCAGACCCTGTCCGCCCTCAGTGGGGCCACTGAATGACTCCATCACCGCTTGCCGACGAGCCGCTCGATGAGGCGTTGCTCGAACTGCAACGCGAGTACATCCGTGAGGCCCCGGCCCGCATTTCCGAATTGCGCAAGGATCTCGCGGCCTTCCGCAACGGCGAGCCCGACGCCCTCGAATCGTTGCGCCAGCGATTCCATCGCCTGGCAGGCTCCGGCGGGTCCTATGGCTTGCCCAAGGTGACCGAGATCTCGCGGGCGATGGAGCACCGCATCCTCACCCCACCACCCCCGACACCGCAGGACGCGGGGCTCTTCGACACCGCCATCGCCGATCTGCGGACCGCGTTCGATGAGGTTGCGTCCGACGCTGGCCTGCCGATCGAGCTTGGGAGCATTCCGGGCTTCGCCTATCGCACCTTGCTGATGATGCGCGAGGGTGAGTTGCGTGACGCACTGGTGACCGGCCTGACCGAAGGCGGATTCGAGGTGGAGGTGCACGCCGCGGAGGTCGACCCATGGTCAGTCGCCGCGTCGCAGCGTCCTGACCTCGTCGTCGTGAGCACCGACATCGACGATGATCCGGTGACCATTGCGCGGTATTGGGCTGCTGCGACCCCAGAGCGCCCGCGTGCCGTCGTCATCGCCGATCCAACCGATCAGCTCGACCGCCTCCGCATCGCCGCCGCGGGCGTCGATGCCGTGTTCGGGGCGACCAACTTGCCCCGCGGCCTGACCCAGTTCGCGCGTGCGCTGGCGCAGATCGGTGCCCCTCCGGCGAACGTCCTCGTGGTGGAAGATGATCCCGCGCAGGCGCAACTCTTTGCCGCCTGGCTCGGGCAGATCAATGCCGGCGTGACGATGGCGCAGACGGCCGAACATGCCCGACAGGCCCTTGCCCACGATTCCCCGGACATCGTCCTGCTCGACGTGGACCTTCCCGACGTGGACGGCTTCGCCATTGCCCGATTGATGCGCCAGGATCCACGCCTGGCGCTGGTGCCGATCGTCTTCCTCACCGCGCGCCGGTCCCTTGCGGATGAGATGGAGGGACTGCGCGCCGGTGGCGATGACTTCCTCGTGAAGCCGGTCGAACGGAGCCACCTCTTGCAGGTCGTCCTCACGCGCACCGAGCGTGGGCGTCGCATCCGCGAACTGGTGCATCGTGATGGCCTGACCGGCGTCTTGAACCACGCGACGCTCATGGCAGAACTGGAGCACGCGGTCGCATTCGCGCGCCGCCACGGCGAACCCATCTGCTTCCTGATGCTCGACCTCGACCACTTCAAGCGGGTGAACGACACGCACGGCCACATGATCGGCGATCAGGTCCTGATGCACGTCTCGCGCACCTTCCGGAAAGTGATCCGCCACTCCGACCTGCTTGGGC
>JAABRY010000174.1 GCA_011390645.1 Gemmatimonadota bacterium | reverse complement strand
CCCATCTCGATCAGCGGCTACCACATGCGGGAGGCGGGTGCCACGGCCGTGCAGGAGGTCGCGTTCACCCTGGCGAACGCGCTGGAGTACGTCGCCCGCGGCGTGGCGGCTGGCGTCCCGTTGGCGGCATTCGGTCCGCGGCTGTCGTTCTTCTTCGCGGCCCACAACGACCTCTTCGAGGAAGCCGCGAAGTTCCGCGCCGCACGCCGTCTCTTCGCCACGCTGATGCGCGAGCGCTTCGGGGCGGACGATGCCTCCGCGAGGTTGCGCTTCCACACACAGACTGGTGGCGTGACGCTGCAGGCCCAGCAGCCGCTCAACAATGTCGTGCGCGTGACGGTGCAGGCGCTGGCTGCCGCACTCGGGGGCACCCAGTCGCTGCACACCAACGGCTACGACGAAGCGCTGGCGCTGCCCACCGAGGCCTCCGCCACCCTGGCGCTGCGGACCCAGCAGATCCTCGCGACTGAAAGTGGCCTCGACCGGACCGTGGATCCGCTCGCTGGAAGTTGGTACGTCGAGGCCCTCACCGACCGGATCGAAGCCGGGGCACGCGAGTTGATCACCGCGGTGGACGACCTCGGTGGGGCCGCTGCCGCCGTCGAGGCGGGTTGGTTCCAACAGCAGATCGCCGACAGCGCGTGGAGCTACCAGCAAGCGGTAGAGAATGGAACGGTGACCGTGGTCGGCGTGAATCGCTTTACCGATGGTTCCCCCCCCCCGGTCATCGAGACGCCTGATTTCGCCGCCCTCGCGACCTCCCAGATCACCGCGCTGGACGCGGTGCGTGCCGCACGGGATGCGGCAGTGGTCGCCTCGACCTTGGCCGCCGTCCGCGAGGCGGCGGCCGGCACGACCCCGCTGATGCCGTCCATCATCGACGCCGTGCGCGCCCGCGCGACATTGGGCGAGATCAGTGACGTGCTCCGCGAGGTCTGGGGCGTCTGGCGCGGCGGCACCGGGTGAGCGAGGCGCTCGGCGCTGAACTGCAGCGCGCCCTCGGTGAGGCGTACGTGCTCGAGCGGGAGCTCGGGCGCGGCGGGATGGGCGCCGTCTGGCTCGCCCGCGATGAGCGCCTGCACCGTCAGGTCGCCATCAAGGTGCTCCCGCCCGAGCTTGCCACGCAGCCGGACTTGCGCGAACGGTTTCTCCGCGAGACGCGGATGGCGGCGTCGTTCTCGCATCCGCACATTGTCCCGGTGCATGCCGTGGAGGAACGCGATGGCATGCTCGCGTTCGTCATGGGATTCGTGGATGGCGAATCACTGGCCGCACGCGTGCGCCGCGCTGGGCCGATGCCGGTGCCTGAGGTGGTCCGGCTGATGCAGGAGGTCGCCTGGGCCCTCTCTTACGCACACGGACGGGGTGTCGTGCACCGCGACATCAAGCCCGACAACATCCTGGTGGAGCGGGCCACCCAGCGCGCACTGGTCACCGACTTCGGTATCGCCCGCAGCACGGGCGCCGCCCCCGCCGACGGGCTGACGCGGGTCGGCGAAGTGGTCGGCACGCCGCACTACATGTCACCCGAGCAGGCGGCGGGGGATCTGGTCGATGGTCGGAGTGATCTCTATTCGCTCGGCATCGTCGGTTTCTTTGCATTGACCGGCCGTCTCCCCTTCGAGGCGCCCTCGCCAACCGCGCTCCTGGCGATGCACCTCACGCAGGCGCCACCCTCGGTGGAGGCGTTCCGGCCCGATGCCCCCCCCGAACTTGTCGAAACGATTGCCCGGTGTCTGGCGAAGGAACCCGAGGCGCGGTGGGTGAGCGGGGAAGCGCTCGCGACCGCGCTGGACGGCCTGCGACGCAGCGCGCCCGAGGTGGCCCCGCAGGTGCGCGTCTTCCTGCAGCGCTTCGGGACCGCCGTCTCCACGGCGCTGGTGCTGTTCGTCATCCTGCTCCTCACGGTGCGTCAGGGGCTCTCCGCTAGTGGCACCGTCGACAGTTTTCTGGTGGGCGCAGTGCTTGCCGCGGCGATCTGGGGCGTGGCGGTTCAGGCTGCCGGACGCACCCGGATGCTGGTGCGCCAGGGCTTTCGTTTCCGTGACGTGCACGCCGCGGCGCAAGCGGTGCTGGCGGAAGAAGCCAGGGCGCAGGATGCGATTCGGGCCATGCCCGATGAGATGGCGCGCCGCCGCCGGCGGCGACGGATCGGCTTCCTCTCACTGCTCTGGGCGCTGGCCTCGCTCGTGGCGGTGATCGCCTTCATGCGGGAACCTGATCTCGCGCGGCCCGGGGTGTATTACGTCTCCGTGCCCGGCATCATGCTCGCGCTCACCGCGGCGGTGGCCTTCGGGCTGGGGGTCACAATGCTGGCCTCCGACCCGCTCGCCATGAACCCTGTCCTGCGACTGCAAGGCGCCTTCTGGCAGGGCCCGGTCGGGCGCGTGGTCTTCCGGTTGGCCACCCTGGGGCTGCCGGGAATGCACGACACCACGCCATCGGGCTCGCCCTCCGGACAGACCACCCGCTCGGTCGCTTCGTCGCCCAGTCGCGCACTCGCCGCCTTGCCAAAGGACGCCCGCCGTGCGCTCGGGGACGTGCCCGCCCGGCTCACCACCCTGGAGGCCGAGCTTGCCGCGCTCGCCGAACGCGACGCGACCATTGCGGTCGCCATGCTCGAGGCGGCGGAGGGTGCCGGGGGGGGGGAGACGGACCCCGATCTTGGTGCCGCGCGGGAGACGGTTCGCGCGGAGCTCGCCACGGAACTCGAGCGGGTGCGCCAGCGCCACCGAGCGGTCGCCTCCGCCCTCGAACATGCCCGGCTCGAGCTGCTCCGGCTCCGCACCGGCCTCGGCAACACCGACGCGGTCCGCCGCGCGCTGGAGGTCTGAGTGCCGCTGAGTTTCCGGTCCCTGGTCGTTCCCCGCCACGCACGCATCGGGGTGGTAGGCGACCTCGACACCGCCACGGAGGCGTGGCTGATCCTGCACGGCTATGGCATGCTCGCGCAGGGGATCCTGCACTGGTTCCGGCACGCTGAACGCCCGGGGCGGGTGCTCGTGGCGCCAGAGGGACTCTCCCGCTTCTATCAGGAGCGCAAAGGACTTCGGACGGTCGGCGCCTCGTGGATGACGCGGGAGGACCGGGAGCACGAACTGGAGGACCAACAGGGGTACCTCGACCTCGTCGCGGCCGAGATGCTCTCGACGATACCGCGCCTCGAAGTGCATGGCTTCTCACAAGGCGTGGCAACGGCGGCACGATGGACGGTGCGACGCACCCGTCCGGTCGCGCGCCTGGTCTGCTGGGGTGGGACTCTCCCCCCTGACCTGGATCCAGCCGAACTCGGCACAGCGGTGGCTCCGGAGCCGGTCCACTTCGCCGTCGGCGACCGCGACGCCTGGGTGGCCCCCAGCCTCGTCGAATCCGATGTGGAAAAAGTGCGCGCGGCCGGGGTCCAGGTCGTCCTGCACCGCTTCAGCGGAGGACATCGGATCGACAATGGCGTCCTGGATGCCCTCGATGGGATCACACCGAAATCGGAGCCCCCACCGAACGTGTCTTGAGAGGGGGGTCGCGGTGGTCTATCTTTCCGTGTTGCCTTGGGTTAGGTCACGGGACGGGAGCCATGCCGACTTACGAGTACGTGTGCACCGAGGGTCACGCCTTCGAGAAGATCCAGAAAATGTCCGAACGGCCACTGCGCAAGTGTCCGACGTGTGGCGCACGCGCTGAACGAAAGGTCTCCGGGGGCTCGGGACTGATCTTCAAGGGCAGCGGTTTCTACATCACCGATTACGGCAAGGACGGCAAGGGCGCCCGCAAGGACCCGGCGACCGACGCCGCGCCGGCAGCCGCACCGGCGGCAGCGACCGCGCCAGCAACCACCCCCGCGCCTGCGCCGGCCAAGAAGCCCGGCGCCAAGGCGGATGCGGCGTGAGCGAGCGGCTACGGGACGCCCTGATGCAGTTCGCGGCGGAGGCTGGAGCCTCCGACCTCGAGTTCACCCTTGAACGGCCGCGTGATGCCTCGCACGGCGACCTCTCCACCAACCTTGCCATGCAGCTCGCGCGGCGTGAGCGGGGCAATCCGCGCGCGATCGCTGATCGGGTGATGGCCGGGCTCGACTTGTCCGCCGCGGGGGTGGCCACGGCCGAGATCGCCGGGCCTGGGTTCATCAACTTCCGCCTGGCCGCCGACACCCTCGCCGCTGATCATGGCCGCATCCTCACCGAGGGTGCGGCGTACGGGCGCTCCACCACCGGTGCCGGGCTGCGCATCAACGTCGAGTATGTCTCCGCCAACCCGACCGGGCCGCTCCACGTGGGCCACGGCCGGGGCGCCGCGCAGGGTGATGCCATCGCCGCGCTCCTGGAGTGGACCGGGCACGAGGTGACCCGCGAGTTCTACATCAACGATGCCGGTGTGCAGATCCACCGACTCGCCGAGTCACTCTGGGCTCGCGTGCAACAGGCGGCGGGTCGCACGGCAGACATCCCCGAGGGCGGGTATCACGGCGAGTATCTGGTGGAGACCGCTGCGCACCTGATCGCGCGCGAGGGCGCCGGCTTCGCCGACCTCCCGGCTGCCGACGGCATCGCACGCTGCCGCGCCGCCGCCCTGGTGATGCAGCGTGAGGAGCAGGACGCCACGCTGGGCACCTTCGGTGTCCACTACGCGGTCTTCACCTCGGAGCAGGCGATTCACGACGGCGGAGCGATCGACGACGCGCTCGCGCGCCTCGATGCCGCCGGGCTGACCTACGAGGAGGGGGGGGCACTCTGGTTGCGCACCTCCTCGTACGGTGACGAAAAGGATCGCGTCCTTCGCAAGCAGGATGGCTCCTACACCTACTTCGTGCCGGACATCGCCTACCACCTCGACAAGCATGCGCGCGGCTTCGACCGCGCCATCAATGTCTGGGGCGCTGACCACCACGGCTATGTCCCGCGCGTGCGCGGAGCACTCGTCGCGCTCGGCATTGCGGCCGACTGGCTCGAAGTGTCGCTCGTCCAATTGGTGAAGGTCGTGCGCGGGGGCGAGGAAGTGAAGATGTCGAAGCGCTCCGGCGACTTCGTCACGCTCCGCGACCTCTACGAGGAGACCGGCGTCGACGCCGCACGGTGGTGGTTCCTGATGCGGCGCGGCGACACACACCTGGTCTTCGACCTGACCCTCGCCGCCGCGCGAACCGATGAGAATCCGGTCTTCTACGTGCAGATGGCGCATGCGCGCCTCAGCGGCATCTTCCGCAATGCCGACACGACGCCGGAGGCCGTCACTGGCACGCTGGCGCTTGACGCCCTCGGCGACATCGATCTCGAGCTGCTCCGCAAGGTGACAGCCTTCCCGGAGGCGGTGGCGCGGGCGGCGAGGGAGCGGGAGCCGCACCGTATCACCGGGTACCTCGAGGATCTCGCCCGCCTCACGCACGGCTGGTATCACGGCTGCCGGGTGCTCGGTGAGCCACCCGAGGTGGAGCGGGCGCGCCTCCTGCTGGCGCGTGCGGCGCGCCAGGTGCTCGCCAACGGC
>JAABRY010000173.1 GCA_011390645.1 Gemmatimonadota bacterium | reverse complement strand
CGTTTTCGGGAGATGTTCGGGGGTGACCAGCCGTCGGTGTCAACCGACGGGCGCGGCAGAGCCGCGCGGGGACCGGCGGATTGTAATCCCAGCCGTCGGTGTCAACCGACGGGCGCGGCAGAGCCGCGCAGGGCGATCGCTGGGGAACCCGGCGGCTGACGCCGCCGGCTGGTTAGCGCACCCCCAGCCCCCGCAACAGCTTCCGATGCTCCTTTGACACCGTCATGCACGACAGCCTGCTCTGCCGCACCAGCGCCAGGTCGGCCAGTTCCGGCACCGCCTTGATCTCGGCCAGGGTGACAGGCTTGGCCAGCGCCTTCACGGGCGCGAGTTCGATCACCACGAGCTTCTCGTCCTTGAGCTTCGGGTCCGGGTAGGCCGCCTTTGTCACCTTCGCGATCCCGACGATCGCCTTCCCCTCGTTGGAGTGGTAGATCAGCGCTTCATCGCCGACCTTGGCGCCGCGCAGCACGATCAGCGCCTGCGCGTTGGCGACCCCATCCCAGACGGCGTGGCCGTCCGCGAGGAGCTGGTCGAAGGAGTACTTGAACGGTTCGGTCTTGAGCAGGAGGGTCTGTGGCATGGGGCCAGAATATCCCGGTTCAGGTGATGAACCAAGAGGTACTCACCCCAGCGCGTCGAGTTCCGGCATTGGGAGGGGCTCGGGGAGGGCCTCGCCGGGGAACATGCGCAGCACGACCGGAATTGGACTACTCCGGCTGAAGCTGCGCGTCGATCCTCACCGGAATAACGCCGCAGCCAGCGGACTCGACGCGGATGTTCGACCGCGAGTATTCCCCGTAGCCGTCTCGCTTGGCTGTCAGGCGATAGGTGCCCTCGCGCCCACGCCCTGCTGCCATCGATGCCACCGCCCCATGTAGATCGAAGGCGAACACTCGCAACGAGTCACGGTACGCACCCTCTTCAATGACTCCCGGCGTAGGCCCAAGCAACCGTTGCTGCGATACAGCATCGTAGAAGCTCACCTGCACGGCAAACTCAGGTTCAACTGCTGGACAGACGATAGCACTGGTGGAACAACTACCCAGCAGCAGTAGCGCCATGGTGAGTGCCACCGACGCCTTCCCGGGAAACCCGAAGTACCGTCTATCAATCCTCATGACCCCTCCTTCCACAACCGCCAGGGACAAAAATAGTCGACCCACCGGCATCCGCCGGATTGTCCCTGACAGTCGATCACAATCCATCACGAGTCGTTCAGCACAGAGTCAGTCAGAGTAGCTCGCAGCGACCTCGTCCGCGATGCCGACGATCACCCCAGCGCGTCGAGTTCCGGCATCGGTAGCGGCTCCGGGAGTGCCTCGCCAACCGGCTGGCGCAGCGCGGCGGGAATCAGCACTGGCGAGACGCGAATCTTCACATTGTCGGCCAGGCGCGACTCCTCGGCCAGAAACGCCATCACGTGACTGGCAAGCGAGCGCTCCAATGAGGTCATGATGTCAGCATGCTTCGCCTCGGTCAGGTGCTCGTGCAGTGCGCGCAGCAGCTCCAGGTCACCACCGCCGTGGCTGTCGGTCGTTGGCGGCAGCTCGATCACCTCGGGGCGCAGGTCGTCCTTGTGGCCCGAGAAGCGCGACACCACGAGCTCCCCGCGACGCAGGTCGCCGCGAATCTCGCCCAGGTCGCAGAAGATGCGCAGGTCACGCGTGTTGTCGGCGGTCTGCGCGTGCATCGAGAAGGTCGCGAGCTTCCCCGACGCGAACTCCAGCAGCACGACCTGATTGTCGCAGACGTCGTTGTCATTGAGCCAGACGCAGTGGCCGTAGGGCCCGTGCTCGACGGCGCGGCGCCTCCGCTCCTGGGTGTCGGGGCCGCCTTCCAGCACCACATCGTACGGCCACTCCGGCCGCTCCTCCAGATAGAAGCGGGTGGCGCTATACAGGCAGGTGTCCTGCAACGGACAATCCACGCAGCGCGCCGTGGCACCCTCGGGGGCCTGATCGGCGCGGAACGCGCTCAGCGAGCCGTGGGAGGTGACGCTGGCCACCGGCTCGTCCACCAGCCACTGCAGGATGTCGAGGTCGTGCGAGGTCTTGGTGAGTACGATCGGCGCCGCCTGATCGGCCCTGCGCCACTGTCCGCGCACGTAGCTGTGCGCAAAGTGCCAGTGGCCCACCTGCTCGGTGAGCTGGATGTGGCGAATCGTGCCGAGGGAGCCGCCGTCGAGCAACGCCTTCACAGCGCGGAAGAAGGGCGCGTAGCGCAGCCCGTGCGCGATGAAGACCGGGTTGCCGCAGCGCCGCTGGATTTCCAGCAACTCGACGCACTCGGCGAGTGTGGTGGCCGCCGGCTTCTCGAGCATGATGGCATGCCCCGCCTCGGAGAGGTCGCGGCAGATCGCGAAGTGGGTCCGATCGGGAGAGCAGACGAAGACGATGTCGGAGAAGCGCGGCGCGGCGAGGAAGCCCTCCAGTGTCGCAAACGCCTGCGCGTCGGGTACCGCGTGCCGGTGGCAGAAGGCCGCGCGACGCGCGGCGTCGGGCTCGACCACACCCGCCACTTCAAAGCCGACGTCATTGGTGGCCATCAGCTCGGCGAAGACGCGATTGCCGCGCGAGCCCGCGCCCACGATCACCGCGCGCAGGAGGGCCGTCATGCGAGGTATGTCGGGAATGCTGGCGAACGACGCATCAAGTACATCCCCAAGAGAGGCACGACACGATGCGGATTGCAACCCTTGGGAGAAGTTCATCGTCCAACCCGAAGATCACCATCACACGCACTACCACCTGAGAGTTGCCGATGTTGTCCCGAATGTTCCCGATCGTTGCCGCCAGCCTGCTGGCCATCGCTCCCACCCTCCCCGCACAAGAGGGCTCGCCAGCGACCCCGGTCACGCTCAGCGATGCGGACAAGATCTACGGATTGTCGCTACTCTGGCAGGAGGCGAACTACAACTTCGCCTACTTCGACCGTGTGCCGGAGCTGCAGTGGGACTCGCTCTATCGGGCGACGCTGCCCAGGATCCTCGCCACGACAACGACCTACGACTACTACCGCGAACTCCAGCGCTTCATCCAGACACTCGGGGACGGCCACACCGGGGTCTACCTCCCGGAGGATGTCCAGCGCGAGGCGAGTGAGCGGGAGTCGTATCCCTGGTTGCTCACGCAGGAAGTGGATGGACGGGTGCTGGTTCGGAATGTCGGCGCGGCTCTGGCGGCACAGGTGCCGCTCCACTCCGAAATCGTCACCATTGATGGTCGTCCTGCCGCCGTCGTGGCGATGGAGCGGCATGGGCCGTGGGTCGAAGCGAGTACGACCCACTACCGACGCATGGTGGCGCTCGGACGCGCCCTCGAGGGCCCCGCCACCGATTCGGTGACGATCACGATCGCGACCCCCGCTGGCGACCGTCGCACCATGACGCTCGGTCGCGATCGCCGGACCCGCGAGGACACCTGGACGCCCGACCCGAACGTCCGGCCCGCCCCGTTCGAGTTCCGGTGGCTCGACGACGGCATCGCCTACGTGGCCATCAACACCATGGGCGACACGATGCCGGCCCGGCACTTCGAGGATTCGCTCCCCGCCCTGCGGAAGGCGCGTGGATTGATTCTGGATCTGCGGCGCAATGGGGGTGGCAGTTCGTCAGTGGGCTACCGCATCGCGAGTTGGCTCACCAACGACTCGTTGACCACGTCTGCGTGGCGAACCCGGGAGCATCGCGCCGCGATGAAGGCGTGGGGGAGCTACGGGATCGAGCAGCATCTCGCCTATGGCCAGATGAACGCCTGGTATGACGGGGGGAGTCATGGCACGGTCGAGCCTGCCGACGGCGAGCGCGTGATCGTGCCAACGGCGATCCTGATGGATCATGCCACCGCTTCCGCCGCGGAGGACCTGCTCGTGGCCGTGGACCAGGTCCCGCACATGACGCTGGTGGGGCGGCGTTCGACGGGCAGCACTGGGCAGCCGCTCATGCTGGACCTGCCAGGGGGGGGGAAGGCCCGCATCGTCACCAAGCGCGACACCTATCCCGATGGGCGCGACTTCGTGGGCGTCGGGGTCATCCCCGACATCGAGGTTGCCCAGACCGTCGAAGACGTGCGCCGCGGAACCGATGCGCAGTTGGCGCGGGCAGTTGCAGTGGTGCGTGGGGGGCGGCGGTAGGCCGGCTCCTCAGGCCCCGGGCGATTCCCGGCGCTCGACAGTGCTCACGCCCTTCACCTTGCGGACCGCCTTGAGCACCTTCGCGAGGTGCGGCAGGTTGTCCACTTCGACGAAGATGTTGCCGACCACATTCGCATCCTTCGAGTGCAGGTCGGCGCCTCGGATGTTGGTCCCCGTCTGCGAGATCGCCTGCATCACGTCGGCGTACAGCCCGCGGCGATCCTCACCCGTGAGTTGCAGGCGCACCGCGTAGGTCTCACCGGTCTGCTCCTGCCAGTCAATTTCCACGCGCCGATCGGTGCCGTCGAGCGTCAGCAGGTTGGGGCAGTCGGCGCGGTGGATCGAGATCCCCCTGCCCTGCGTGACGTATCCCACCACGGTGTCGCCCGGCACCGGCTGACAGCACTGCGCGTAGCGCACCATCAGCCCGTCCACACCCTGGATCTTGATTCCGCGGCCAAGCCGGATCCGATCAATCACCCGCCCGAACATCGTCGGCGGCTTCTCCTGGATCGCCTCCCCAGGCAGCTCGGGGAAGAGCGCCTTCATCACCTGTCCGATCGCGAGATCGCCGCGTCCGAGCGCGACCTCCAGCGCATCGCCATCCAGCAGGTTGAGGGCGCGCCCCGCGGCGTCCATCCGATCCTTGCCCGGGATATCGAGCCGTCGGCGCTTGACCTCGCGCGTGAGGATCTCACCGCCGAGCTGCCGGGAAACCGTCTCCTCCTCCTGGCGGATCCACTGCTTGATCTTGCTGCGTGCCCGTCCCGTGCGCACATGACTCAGCCAGTCGCGGCTCGGCTTGGCCTGTGGCGAGGTGAGCACCTCGACCGTGTCGCCGTTCTTGAGTTCGCGATGCAGCGGCGCGATGCGGCCGTTGACCTTCGCCCCACTGGTGCGCGTGCCAACATCCGTGTGGACATGGAAGGCAAAGTCGATGGCCGTGGCACCGCGCGGCAACTGCTTGACGTCACCCTGCGGCGTGAAGACGAAGATCTC
This sequence comes from Gemmatimonadota bacterium, assembly GCA_011390645.1. GTDB lineage: Bacteria > Gemmatimonadota > Gemmatimonadetes > Gemmatimonadales > GWC2-71-9 > Palsa-1233. The sequence goes on along the minus strand of JAABRY010000173.1, from coordinate 344 downwards.
GTCGTGGTAGAGGTCAACCTTGAGGAACTCGAGGAACTCCTCCGCGGAGTGACTCTCCTGCTGCAACTCGAGCAGTTGCCGGAACCACCCGAGTTGCCGGCCCACATCATCCGTGCCGCCGTCCGCGCCCGCCTTGTAGAGCCAGTGCGCCGCGATGCCGTACTCCGCCGTGCGGTGCATCTCGCCGGTGCGGATCTGGATCTCGAAGAGCTGGCCACCCGGGCCGAAGATCGTGGTGTGGAGTGACTGGTAGCCGTTCGACTTCGGCCGCGCGATGTAGTCCTTGAAGCGCTCCTGCAGCGGTGTCCAGACGTGGTGGATCACGCCAAGGACCTGGTAGCACT
>JAABRY010000172.1 GCA_011390645.1 Gemmatimonadota bacterium | reverse complement strand
GCTGGTTCCAGGGTGACAACGAGACCAAGGATCACCCGAACTCGCCGAACATGAACCGGTTCCGTTCGTTGCGGTCGCGCTTGGACTTCAACAACATCGGCGAGCTGCCGGGCGTCAAGACGCTCTTCCACGCCCGTTCGTATGACGACTACGGCGCAGGGTATCGCGACGTCGAGGCGATTCTCAACCACTTCTTCTCGGCCGGTGACTTCCGCGTCTACTGGGGTGAAGCGGGCAAGATCGACTCGGTCATCGACTTGACGCACGACGTTGCGGTGCCGTTCTCGCCGCGGCTTGGCCCGACGTGGGGCATCCTGAATTCGGCAGCCACGCAGGCGGCCGGGTATCAGGACCAGCGCCTGGAGATCTCGAGCTCTGACTTCCAGTGCGTCGAGCCGCTCCGGTCGATCAACCCGAACGGATACAACTGCACCGCTCCGGCAGCGCAGCTCTCCGAGACGGCCATTCCGTTCCCGGTGGTCTACTCGACCTTCCCGGACGGCACGAACGGCACGAACTACACCCGTGATCGCACCGAGCCCGCCAAGGGTCCTGGCTTCCTGCTCTACATCAAGGGCGTGAACACGCTCGTGGAGCTCGAAGACGGAACGCTGCCGGCTGCCGGCACTGAGTGGACGATGCGCACTTATGTCGGTGCCATCGCCGGCGGTCAGGGACGCGAGGTCGATGCGGTCGGACCGTACTCCTACACCACGCAGAATCAGGTGCGTCCGTTCAATGTGCTGGGCGCCCGTGCCGGCTTCCGGTACGACGTGACCAACGAGGTTGTCGCCTCCAACCAGGAGACGCTGGCCAAGGTGCACACGGTGCCGGATCCGTACTACGTGACGTCGGCGTTCGAGGCAACCACCACGAACAAGCAGATCAAGTTCGTCAATCTGCCCGCGGTGGCCACCATTCGGATCTACAGCGTCAGCGGCATTCTGGTCCGCGTGCTGAAGGCCGAGACCACGTCGTTCTCCGGTGAAATCACCTGGGACGTCCGGAACCGGAACAACCAGTTCGTGGCCAGCGGGGTGTATTTCTATCACGTCACGGCGGAAAACGGTGAGTCTACCGTCGGCCGCATGACCATCGTCAATTACGCGAACTAGTCCCCGAGCCGGGGGGTGGGGTGCTTCGGCACCTCACTCTCCCCTTCAGGAGAGCAACGCATGCATCGCTTTACTACGCCTCGGCTCGCCCTGTCGGCCGCGCTTGTCGGCCTCGCGCCGATGGTCGCATCAGCCCAGCAGGACATTGCCGACAACACGGCCTACGGCACGACCACGGCCGAGTTCCTGTTGCTCGGGGCCAATGCCCGGGGAACGGCGCTCGGTGGGTCGTACATCACGATGGCTACGGACGTGGGTGGCTTGAACGCCAACCCGGCCGCGGTCGCCCTGATGACCCGTCCGGGAGCCCAGTTCTCCCAGTACGACTATGTCGCCGAGACCAAGCTGAACTGGGGGGCCGTGGCCTTCCCGTTCGCCGGTGGCTCGAAGGCATTCGGCTTCCAGATCGGTACCTTCGGGTTCCGTGACCAGCCGGTGTACACCGTACAGAATCCCGAAGGCACCGGTGAGGTCTATGACGTCTCCGAAACCTTCGCGGCGTTGACCTTTGCCCAGAACTTCTCGGATCGCTTCTCGGTCGGTATCACGGCCAAGGGCATCTTCGACCAGCTCGGCCAGGTGTCGGGTTCGGCGTTCGGGCTCGACTTCGGTACCCACTTCCACAGCAACCTGAATGGCAAGCCGATTCGCTTCGCCTTCACGCTGGCGAATCTGGGCACGAAGATGAAGTACGATGGTGACAAGATCCGCATCGTGGCGCCGCGCGAGCAGCTCCCCGGTGAGGAAGAGACCACGCAGGACCTGCAGCCCGCGGTCTACCGGACCACCGGGTTCTCGCTGCCGACGATGTTCCGTGTCGGTCTCGCCTATGACGTGGTGGCCTCGGGGAACAACCGGGTCACGATGATGGGTGAGTTCAACCAGCAGAACTCGAACAAGGCCGGGTACGGCGTTGGCGCCGAAATCGCCAGCAACCGCCTTGGCGGTACGGCGTTCGGTGTGGCACTCCGTGGTTCGTTCACGGCGCAGCCGGCCAATGCCTACGACACCGACTTCTTCGGAACGTCCATCGACAAGGAAGACGACGAGAAGATGCAGGGCCTCGCCCTCGGTGCCGGTCTGCAGTATCAGACGGCCACCTTCCAGATCGGCTTCGACTACGCCTGGAAGAAGATGGGCCTGCTCGGTGACACGAACTTCTTCACCGTCTCGCTCGGCTGGTAACACCTGATCGGGCTCCCGCCATCTGGCGGGGCCCACTCTAGCAAGGAATGAAGATCACGATGCTGTCCACGCTGCTCTGTTCACTTGTCGCCCTCGGGGCTTCGGCCCCGGTGCAAGGCCCGCCGAAGCTGGCGGTCCATGCGGTGCGCTTCTTTGCGCCCGAGGCGAAGCAGACCAGCGTGCTCGCGCTGCTGCAGGTGCCGTATGCGATCACCGAACCGGGGAACAACCGGATCGCGTGGGAGACGACGGTGCGGGTCAATGACGGGCAGGGCAACAAGCTGTTCGAAGAACAGTGGATGTCCGGCGCGTCGGCCGAGTTGCGGATGCCCGAGGCGTACGGTCTCGAGCCGTTGGCGTTCCCGCCGATGGCCCCGGGGAAGTACATGATCGTCGTGACCGTGAAGGATTCTGTCTCAGGCCGGACGGCCACCGTCGAAACGCCGGTGGAAGCCTTCAGCGATGCACCGATGCTCTCCGACCTCCTGCTCGCCTCGGCGATGCGGGTGGCGCAGGGCGAGGACACCGTGACGGCGCCGGGCGAGGTGGCGCGGGGCAACCTGCGCTTCCAGACCACACCGGAACTGACGCTCGATGCACTTCGTCCGTTGCTGTCGTTCATGATGGAGGGGTACACCTCGACGCAGGCGACGGCCTCGACCAAGCTGGAGGTGCGGGATGCCTCCGGAGCGGTCCTGGTGTCGCTTCCGGCCTTCACGCAAGTGTTGCCTGCTGGTGGCGGGGTGATCCGTGGTGCCTTCCCGCTCGATGGTCTGGGCGAAGGGCGCTACCAACTCACGGCGGCCGTCACGGTTGACGGTCGGACCGAGCGGCGGACGGCAGAGTTCGGCGTCGGCAACCTTGAGATTGCCATGCAGCGCGACATCGCCATGCGCAACGCCGGCAAGGCGGTGGACGAGGTCTACTTCGGCAACATGAATGAAGACGAACTCGATGCCGCCGCGGAGGTCCTCGAGATCATCGCGTCGCGCAGCGAGCTGGCCGTGTACAAGAAGGACGGGGACGGACGCCTCTCGCTCAATGCGAAGCGTCGCTTCCTGATCGAGTTCTGGCAGAAGCGCGACACGGAGCCAAGCACCGAGGCGAACGAAACCCGGATCCGCTTCTATGATGCGATCGAGTACGCCAATCGGGAATTCGCCGAAGCCGGGCGCAATGCGCGGCCAGGGTGGAAGACCGATCGGGGTCGCATCTATGCGCGCTACGGCAGGCCCGACGACCAGACGGCATTCCGAAACATCGGGCAGGCCCCGCCGGTCGAGGTGTGGCGGTATACGCAGGGGCGGCTTCGGTTCTACATCTTCGCCGACCGCACCAACTACGGGCTCTATTCGCTGATGCGGTCGAATGACCTCGACGAGCCGGGCCAGCCGGGATGGGCGGAAATCGTCACCCCGGAACTCATCACGCGGGAGCTCGAGCCTTTCCTCGGGCAGACGTTCTGCCGATTCTCGGGTACTGACGCCCAGAATCCTTCGCTCTTGTGTAACTAACCGGTGTCACCGGACACCTTTTCAACTCTGGTGAGGAGCAGCGCTATGAAGGGACTGATTCGTGGGGTGGCAGGTACGGCCTTGGTGCTTGGCGCCACGGCATGTGCCGAAGACTTCAGCATCGACTTCGGTGGGGCCCCAACGGCCGTGCAGGCATCGCCGGAAGTGATGTTTCTGGCCTCCGGCGCTCAGAAGGAGCTCCTGGTCCGCCTCGTCAATGACCGCAACCAAAGCACCCCGACATCGTTCGACCTGGCGAACGTGGGAGCGGGCCTGACCGTCACGTACGACGACCAGTACCGCCCGCAGTGGAGCTCGATCGACCCGGTGCTCGACGCGCCGCTCGTCAAGGAGCAGCAGCGCTATATCGTGTCGGCCAACATCCCAACCGGTGGCCAGCGCACCTTCCAGCTTACCTCCGGCGGGATCGCTGGCACGGTGCAGGTCAACGTGACCCCGACCGCCATCGGTCTCGCCGGCGGCCCCGGTGGTCTGATGGAAGAAGTGACCGTCACGGCGCCGGGCTTCATCCTGCGCCCGAACTTCGCCATCAACTTCGGCGAGCTTCGCGCCGAGGTGATCTCGGTGGCCGAAGACGGCTCGTCGGCTCAGGTGCGCTTCCCGATCAACCAGAGCGCCGCGCCGACGATCAACAACGTTGCCGTCTCGTTCCTCCCGACGGTGACGCTGGCCTCGATCGCCAACGTCGAAGTGATCACCACGGCGACCCGGTCGGTCGGCACGAACCCGGACGCCAATGCTCCGACGATCAATTACGGCGGTGGTACGCAGGTCTTCCGCGACTCGTGGACCGCTCCGGGTGATGACATCCTGGCGAACGGTGGCGGCAACCAGTGGATCAAGCTGGTGCTCCCCGCTGGCGGGACCCGCACGGTCTCCCTGGATTGGAATCAGGACGCCGAAGCGACGTATGGTGACTACGACCTCTACGTCTGCACCGACGCGACGGCTACGGTCTGCCCCATCGCGCGGTTCACGACTGGACGTCCGGAAACGGGCTCGGCGAACCTTGCCGCAGGGACCTACTGGATCGGTGTCTCGCTCTACCAGGACATCCATCCGGCTGGTGTCTACACGATCACGATCGAGTAAGCGGCACCACGTACCTGCATAACATTTGCCCCCCGTCGGAGAGATCCGGCGGGGGGCAAGTTGCATACAGAGAACGGAGAACAGAGAACGGAGAACAGAGAACTGCCGAATGTCATCCCGACCAAGCGCCGCAGGCGCGCGTGGAGAGCCTGCCCTGAGCGACCCCGAACGGAGTGAGGGGGAGTCGAGGGGGATCTGCACTTCGCCGTCTCCCTGAGGTGCAGATCCCTCGACTTCGGCGCTACGCGCCTCCGCTCGGGATGACATCGCTCCCCGATCGCCGTTCGCCGTTCGCCGTTCGCTGCTACCGCGCCACCTCCAGCGCCGCCGCCACATCATCATCGCTGCGGAACTGCAACTGGAAGAGCCGCGCATACACGCCACCGCGCCGCAACAGCTCGGCGTGGTTCCCCTCCTCGATGATCCGGCCACGGTCGAGCACAATGAGCCTATCGGCGCGCTGCACGGTGCTCAGGCGGTGCGCGATGATCAGCGTGCTGCGGCCCACCAGGAGACGCTCCAGCGCGATCTCGACCAGCCGCTCGCTCTCGTTGTCGAGCGCGCTGGTGGCTTCATCGAGGATCAAGACCGAAGGGTCCTTGAGCACTGCACGCGCGATCGCGATGCGCTGCCGCTGCCCACCGGAGAGCTTCACCCCGCGCTCAC
>JAABRY010000171.1 GCA_011390645.1 Gemmatimonadota bacterium | reverse complement strand
CGCTGCACCGTCGGCTCGAGGAGTTGCAGGGTCTGATGCTGGCCATGCAGATCCACCAGGGATTCGCCGAGCGACGCGAGGACCCCGATCGTGGTGGGCGAGCCATTGACCCAGGCACGCGAACGGCCCTCCGCGGTGACCTCACGTCGGATCACCACGGTGTCCTCGGCGTCGAGTCCAGCGGTTTCCATGCGGTCGAGCACGGCCGCGGGCAGCGTGTCGAAGGCGCCTTCGATGACCGCACGTGCCGCCCCGGGGCGCACGGCGGCGCGATCAGCGCGGTCACCGAGGAGGAGGGCGAGGGCATCCACCAGCATGGATTTCCCTGCCCCCGTCTCGCCCGTGAGCACGTTGAGTCCGGTTCCGAGTTCGAGGGTGACGTCGGCGATGGTGGCCAGGTCGCGCACGCGCAGGGTGCGCAGCATCAATCCCGCCCGGAGAGATCGCCCCAGCGCAGCTTGTCCCGGAGTCGGTCAAAGAAGGTGATCTCCGGGAAGCGGACCAGCGACACGCGCCATGGCGCCATGTGCACTTCGAGGACCTCATTGGCCCGCAGCTCGGTGGTCTGTTGCCCATCAAAGGAGAGCAACAGCTCATCGGGCCACGGTGCGAGCGGCACCACGCGGATCTGCGCGGTACCGTGCACCACCACCGGCCGCACGGAGAGCGAGTGGGCACAGATCGGAGTGATCAGCATGGCGTCAAGGGTGGGGACCACCACCGGTCCACCCGCGCTGAGGGAGTAGGCCGTCGAGCCCGTCGGTGAGGCGATCACGAGGCCGTCACCCGAGACCGTGCCCACGACCTGACCATCAATCTCGACGCGAAATCGGACCACGCGTGCCACACCACCCTTGTGGAGGACGATGTCGTTCAGTGCACCAAGCTCCACCTGCATCGGACCATCGTGGGTGTGGACGCCGCCCAGGAGGACGGAGCGCCGCGACAACGAGTGGCGACCATCCGCGAAGCCGTCGAGGGCGTCGGCGAGATCGGCGGGTGACACCGTCGTCAGGAAGCCGATTCGACCGAAGTTGGCGCCCATGATCGGGACCTCGCGTCCCTCGAGCAGCCGGGCGCCCCGCAGCAGCGTGCCGTCGCCGCCGAGGGTCAGGAGGAGGTCGATCTCGTCCGGATCGATGACCTGGGGGGGGGATGCGAGGAGCGGGGCAACCTCGGGCCCCGCCTGCAGCGTCCAGCCGCGGGCCCGTGCCCGGGCCTCCACGCCTGCCAGCACGTCCTGGAGCGCGGGGTAGCGCGCGTTGCCGAGGATGCCGATGCGCAGGGGCGCCTCACTCCACCGGGGCAGTGCGCAGCACCATGCGCACTTGCTCGGCAATGCCCTCTGGCGTGAGGCCGTAGGCGGCGAGTTGTTCGGTGCGGGGGGCCTGCAGGATCAGTTCGTCCGCGATCCCCATCGCCACCACCCGTACCTCGGGATGATGGCGCTGCATCCGCTCGGCCAGTGTCGCCCCGAAGCCGTTGATCACCGCCCCTTCCTCCACCGTGACGAGCACGCGGCAGTCCCGCACCAGTTCCGCGAGCATCGCCTCATCGAACGGCTTGATGAAGCGTGCGTTGATCGCGGCCACGTCGTGTCCTTCCGCGGCGAGCGCTTGCGCAGCGGCCAAGGCCGGCAGGGCCATCGTGCCGGTCCCGAGGATGGCGACCTCACGACCCGGACGGAGCACTTCCCACGTGCCGTAGGGCACGGCAGGCACGCTCGAGATCGGGTTCGGATCCACCGGCGCCTTGTCGCGCGGATAGCGCAGCGAGAACGGCCCGTCGTGATCGAGTGCCGTGCGCAAGAGCCCGACCATCTCGTCAGCATCCTTCGGCGCGGTAATGGTCATCCCCGGAACGGCGAGCAGATACGGAATGTCGTACACGCCCATGTGCGTCTGGCCATCCTCGCCGACGAGCCCCGCGCGATCCATGCAGAAAATCACCGGGAGCTTCTGCACGGCGATATCGTGGATGATGTTGTCATACGCACGCTGCAGGAAGGTCGAGTAGATCGCCACGATCGGACGGATCCCCTGCGTTGCCAATCCCCCCGCGAAGGTGACGGCATGTCCTTCTGCGATGCCGACATCGAAGAATCGATCCGGGTGCCGCTTCTCGAAGATGTTGGTGCCTGTCCCGCTCGGCATGGCCGCAGAGACCACGACCAGATCCTCGCGCTCTTCACCGAGGGCGGTGATGGTGTCACCAAAGGCCTGTGTCCAGGTCACGGGACCGCTGGCCTTCTTGCGCGCCTCACCGGTCTCGGGGTCGTAGGCCGCGAGGCCGTGCCACTTCTCGCGGTTGGCCTCGGCGAACGCAAAGCCTTTCCCCTTCTGCGTCAGGACATGGAGCACACGCGGACCCTTGAGCTTCCGCACATGGGCCATGGTGTCGAGGAGCTTGGGGAGATCATGTCCGTCGATCGGTCCGAAATAGCGGAAGCCGAGCTCCTCGAAGAGCATGCCCTCGCTGAAGAGGTTCTTGACCGACTCCTCGACATTCTTGGCGAAATCCACGACGCCGTCACCGAAGACATCACCGAGCTTGAAGGTCATCTTCTTGATGCGTTCGCGCAGGCGATCCGTCCGCGGATCGGCGACAATGCCGCCGAGCATCTTCGAGATCCCCCCGACATTGGGTGAAATGCTCATGCCGTTGTCGTTGACGATCAGGAGAATGTCCCGATCGGAGTGGCCCGCGTTGTTGAGTCCCTCGTACGAGAGGCCGCAGGTCATCGCGCCATCACCGACGACCGCCACGACCTTGTGCTGCTCCCCCCGGAGATCGCGCGCGGTGGCCATGCCGAGTGCGGCGGACATCGCGGTGCCGGCATGCCCGGCGCCAAACTGGTCGTGCTCGCTCTCGTCCCGCTTGAGGAAGCCGGAAATTCCGCCCACCGACCGGAGCGTCTCGAACCGGTCGTTCCGTCCCGTCAGGAGCTTCCAGGCATAGGCCTGGTGCCCGACATCCCAGAGGATCTTGTCGGTCGGGGAATCGAATTCGTAGAGCAGCGCAATCGACAGTTCGACAACGCCGAGGGAGGCCCCGATGTGACCACCGGTGATCGAACAACAATCGATCAGGCGATCCCGGATGTCCTGGGCAAGCTGGGGCAGTTGTTCCCGCGGCAGCCGCTTGAGGTCGGCGGGGCCATGGATCTGAGCAAGGAGAGACATGTCCGTCGTCCTGAGAGGGAGGTCAAGAAGATCGAGTTACAATATACCGCGCCAAGGCGGCGAGGGCCTCGGATGGCACTCCGGCGGCCTGCAACGCGGCCACGCCGAGGGCCTCGTGGCGGGCTGCGGCTTCTCGCGCCGCCTCCACCCCCAACAACCCCACATAGGTGCTCTTGGCGACTTCGGCGTCCTTGCCAGCCGTCTTGCCGAGCACTTCGGAGGTCGCCGTCGCATCAAGCACATCATCAGCTACCTGAAAGGCGAGGCCGAGTTCCTCACCATAGGTGCGCAAGGCCGCCAAGGCGCCTGGCGGAGCACCCGCGGCGAGCCCCCCAAGGACGACCGCAGCCCGGATGAGGGCGCCGGTCTTGCCACGATGGACCGCCATGAGGCGCTGCAGATCGAGCCGTTCCCCTTCGGCCTCGAGGTCGAGCCATTGTCCGCCCACCATGCCTCGAATGCCCCCGGCCTCGAAGAGCTCCACGGCCATCGCGCCAATGGCAGTGTCGGGCAATCCCATCGCACGTGCGCTCCGCGCCAGCTCCTCGCCGGCGAACGGGACAAGGAGATACCCCACGCGCGTCGCGAGTGCGGTGTCGAACGCGATGTGCGTCGTTGGCCGTCCGCGACGCAGCGCGTCATCATCCATGCAGGGCAGGTCATCGTGCACCAGCGAATAGGTGTGCACGATCTCCACGGCCGTGGCGACCCCGATGATCGCTTCGTCTCGGCCACCGGCCGCTGCGTAGGCGGCCAGCAGGAGTGCGGGGCGGACACGCTTGCCCGGTGAGCGCAGCGCGTATGCTACCGCCTCGCCGAGCCGCCCGGGCATCTCCGCCTCGAGCCGCAACGCGCAGGCGAAGAGCTCGGCATCCACCCATTGGCGCGAATGTTCAAGCAGTTCCGCCGCTGAGGCGTGCGTCACCTCACTCATCCAGCGGCACCACCTTCGGGGTGCCGTCGGCCGCAAACTCGTTGAGCACCTGCATCACACGCGTCTCCGCGGATGCCAGTCGCTCCTGGGCGGTCTTCAATCGCTGGACTCCCTCCTCGAACAGCGCCAGCGCTGACTCCAGGGCGAGGTCATCGTCCTCCAACCGGCGGACAATGTCCTCCAACCGCTTGAGGTCGTCGCCGAGGGATTGAGGGTCGGTCATGACTTCTCCACGCGGACCGGCACGATGCCGTCCGCCACGGTCAAGGTGAAGGTGCTGCCCGGTGCGAATTCGGCGGTGCGTCGGAGCACCCGACCTTCGGCATCCCGGGGAATCGCATATCCGCGCCCGAGCACGCCGAGCGGCGAGAGCGCGTCGAGCATCCCGGCGAGTCGACCGAGGTCGCCGCGCGTACGGGCGAGTCGCCGCTGGATTGCCGGCGCGAGGCGCCCTTCGAGGCGCGCGAGTTGTCGTTGCGGCTGAGCCACCCTTCGGGTCAGCGCCGGCGCGAGGCGACCTTGCACGCCGAGCACGCGACGCTCCGCGCGTCGGAGGCGCTCGAGGAGCGCCGTGCCCAACCGCTCGCGCGTCCGGCCGAGGCGTTCTTGCCGAAGATTGACGAGCGACGCCGCTGCCCCGATCAGGGACGTGCCGAGCATCGTCACCCGTTGCTCCACGTCACGGCGGTCGGGCAACGCGAACTCGGCCGCCTGCGATGGCGTGGCCGCACGCACGTCGGCGACCAGATCGGCGAGCGTCACGTCCACCTCGTGGCCCACGGCACTGATGACCGGCACCGGGCACGCGGCGATGGCGCGGCAGACGGCCTCGTCATTGAAGGCCGCGAGGTCATCCTTCCCTCCCCCGCCACGTCCGACGATGCAGCAATCGATCGCCTGGAGCCGGGCCACCATGGCCAGGGCGGTGACGATCTCTGCCGGCGCCTGGGTCCCCTGCACCGCGGCATTGACGACGAAGAGTTCCACTCCAGGCCAGCGCCGATTCGCGACGGTGATGATGTCGCGCACGGCGGCACCTGCGGTCGACGTCACCACGGCGATGCGCGACGCGAACGGCGGGATCGGTCGCTTGCGTGCCGGATCGAGCAGGCCATCGGCGAGCAGCGTCTGCTTGATGCGTTCAATGGCCTGCGCACTCGCGCCTACCGCGGCCGCCGGGATGACCTGCACCACGTTGAAGCGCAGTGAGGTGCGCTCTTCCCAGAGGTTCGGTTGCCCGAGCAGAAACACCTCGGTCCCCTCCTCGAGCGGGACCTTCAAGCGTGACGCGGCGGACTTCCACATCGTGCAGTCCACCTTGGCGAGATCATCGCGGAGCGAGAAGTACCAGTGGCCACTTGGGTAGCGCTTCACCCCAACGAGTTCGCCCTTCACCCACGTCGCGGGAAAGTCATCCTCGACACGACGCTTGAGGACGCGTGCCAGGCGCGCCACCGACCACGCTTCATCGGTCGAGCTCACGCCGCCCCATGCCGCAACTGGGCGGCCTGCAGCGTATTGCGGAGCAACATCGCGATGGTCATCGGTCCAACGCCACCCGGCACCGGCGTGATCGCGCCGGCCACCTGGGCG
>JAABRY010000170.1 GCA_011390645.1 Gemmatimonadota bacterium | reverse complement strand
TGGGGTCGACGCCCGGCACCTCGTCGAGCATCCGATCGAGCCGCCACACGATCGAGGTGCTCACGCGGCTGTCCCAGATCACCTGCGGCGCGCGATCGGCCTCCCCCTCGAGGAACGCGGTGGCCATGGCCGTCACCTTGGTCCAGCCGCTGTTCATCGGCGCCGCCTCGCCCCCGGCGAGGCCGAGCGCCCGCCGGAACACGGCCTCGACCGTCGCCTCGGAGAACGCCTCCTGCCGCGTCACGCCGCCCCAGGTCAGCATCGACCAGGCCAGCACGGCCGCCCGCCGGCGCTGTTCGCCACCCCAGACTTCACCGTCTAGCAACCGACGCGACAGTGTCCCGGCCTCGTCGAACCACGGCGCCAGCGTCTCGGCGGTCGCGCGCAGATCCATCACCGGATGCGGCCAGAAGTATGTCCGCAAGCGGGCGGGCCAGCCACACACCGGGTTGCCGTAGGGCTGCCGTCGATACATCGGCTGGTACGGATCCTGGTGGATCTCGTCGACCAGTTTGCGGACAAGAGAGGCATGTTCCGGCACGTTGACGCTCGGTTGCCCTGCTGCAGAGCGAGCCGCGGGTCGACCGCCCTCGCGGTCCTCACGCGCCCTGCGACGCCGCGCAGGGTGTGCCTCGCCGGCGACGGCCAACGGCTTCTCGACGGCGCCGTCCAACGGCTGGAACCGACCACGCCCGGGGGTGAACAGGAAGGCGTGCCGGCGGAGCAACGGGTAATGGTGCGCCGAACCGTGGTTGACGCAAAGCCCGATCAACGCCGCGCGGATCGTGGTGGGCGCCCATCCACCCGTCGGGTACAGCGCCCGGATCTTCGCCTCCACCTCGGCGGGACTGTGTTCCCACGGCTCCTCCCGGAACACCTCTCGGATCGCGTCGACGCAGGTCATGCGTTCATCGTGGCACGATCCCGCTCGGCAACGGCGCACCGGCGCACTCAACCACCATTCCTGAGGCGCCGAAGTCGAGATGCAGTAGGCCGTTGATGCACGCTCTTACATGTCAGCGAAGGAGTACACGTCCGGATCCTGGTCACCGTGGATGGCGGCGGACGCCTTCAAGGCGGCAATGACGCCCTGGAACGTGAGTGGGACGATGGCCGAGAGGTCGCGGTCACGAGGAGCCTCGAGAATCTGGGACTGGAGGACGTCCTCGACGCTCTCCAGGACGGTGCACTCGATCGTCAGGTGGCGGGTGATGGCCAACAACACACGGTGGTTGCCGTTGAAGATCAGGTAGGCGCCATGATCCTCGACGAGACTCGGTGGCCGCATTTCCCCCCTGGCGAACCGCGCGAGAAGGTCCTCCTCCTTCTCGGGCGAGTTCAAAAAGGGGTCGGTGAAGCGAACGTAACGGCGCAAGCACCGGTGACACAGCGTGATCGCCTTCATCGCCTGATCCTTTCCTCCCCGCACGGGTGGTCGAACGGCTTCGCAACCCACTGGCGCCTGCTCTGCCGCAGATAGGCCGCGGCGGCAGAGTCGAGGCCTTGCTGCTGCACCCCCGCGTTGCCCGTCATCTGTGGGTCTGCCAGCAGATCGTGCCGGGCACTCATGCAGGCCAATGCCGCGCTCGAACCAGCCGATCGATACCGTCGCTCCGAACGGGATTGGCCTCCATTGCACGGTACGACGCGGCGCCGCTGGCGACCCGAGGAAGATCGGAGCGATGTCACGCGGCAGGACCGTCACAGCCAGCAACGGCTGGCCTGGCTACGTGCCGGTCCTGATGCCGTGGCAGAATACCCTGTGACGCCAATCGAGCCTTGCAGAACTCGTTCGACGCGGGTGCGACTGCGTGCACGCGTGCTGCGCTACCGGATTCGCGAAACGTCAGCCGACTCCGCTCCTCTCCGATGGCGCGTCTGGACGCCGGACCTTCCGAAGCCGCATCCGGAAGCCCGAGGCCGGAGTCCACTACGCGCCCTCTTCAGCGCGCATGGTGCCGTTCGACGGTGGCTTGCGGCGAACCCAGGCGCGATGCGCGAGGAACCCGATGAACGGGACTCCCGCATGACCTACGACCTGGACGACTTCTTCGAGCACGTGACAGGGACGACACTCTCGGCCGAGACCGACCCCGAGCTCATCGTCTTCACGACGCTGTTCTCCAACTTCCTGGACGCGAAGCGGATCTCGATGGTCCTCGAGCACCACGGCTATCCCCGGCGTTGGGTTCTGTTCGTCGCCCGCCATCTGAAGCAGGACACGATCGAGTCGTTCAACATCCTGTGGCACCTTGCCCAGCACACCTCTACGCCAGCCAAGGCGTTGGAGGCGATGGCGGCCCGCGGTCCACAGGTCTCGGGCCTCGACGCTGCAGTCCTCTGGAACCCCAACGTGACGCGAGTCATCGTCGAGCGGATCGCGAGGCTCGAGCACTCGGACGCACACGTACTTGGGCATCCACTGCTGCCGGTCGACGAGTTGCGCCGGCGGTACGCCGCATTGGATCGGGACGACCTGAAGCGAAACAAGCTGGCGCTCAAGTCGGTCGCCATGCATCCCCACTGCCCAACCGACATCGTCACCGAGTTGGCGCTTCACCCTGATCTGTTCATCCGGGCGGTCGTCGCGTGTCGGTGGGACCTCCCGCCGTCCGTTCGCGAGATCCTGGCGCAGGATGAGAGCCCACGCGTGCGGGCTCGGCTCGCCGGGCTACCGTGGCCGCCAACCAAACCCTCGCCGGATCCAGTGGACCCGATCGAAGCATAGGCAGCACACACCTCGCGTGGCCGCAGATTGCCTCTCGCACAGCGAAGGCTCCATGGACCGCCGCGACAATCGTGGGCGATCGATACCAGCATGTCGACCAGGTTGGCCGACGATACGAGGACGCCCTCAACTCGGTCCGAACCGCCGCCACCACGGCCGACTCCGTCGCGCCTGAACCTCGATCTCGTCCCGGATCCTCAGGTTGATCGCATTGGCTGGCTCCAGGACCAGGGCACGCTCGACGGCCCGCAGCGCGTCATCGATGCGCCCCGCCCCCGAGTACGCAGCCGCGAGGTTACCCCAGCATGCTCCGCTCTCCGGGAAGTGCTCCACCGAGGGTTCCGCGAAACGCAGCGCACCCTCGAACCAACCGAGCTCGAGCATGCACTGCACCGTCGCGACGCTGAGATCCTCCCACGGCGCCGAGAGGCGGTGAGCACGCTCGAACGCGCCCACGGCCTCCTCGCGACGATCCATGACCCGCAGAGCCGCGCCCAAAACGAAGTGCACCTCAGCAAGATGGGCCCCGGGTCCGGACGCCAGCTCCTCGAGCCGAGGAAGGAACTTCGCACCGAAGCGGTCCCGAAGTGTCTGCACCTCATCTTGCCGGCTAGGTCCGGATTGGACCCGCAGGACTCCGCGTTCCGTCGCGTGCGCGGCGAGGTGCGCCAGCTGGCAGAAGGCCTGAATCCGAGAGAGGTCATCGCCGGGTGCCACCGTGCGGCCCACGTAGCCACGTTCGTTCGTGACCGTGTCGACCAGGACGTCGTTCCCTCCCTCGCCACGCTCGTACCGGAACCGTTCACCGACCTGCTCCTCCGGGATGAAGGAAGCACTATCCGTCAACGAGCCAACGAAGCGCCATCCCTCCGGGGCGACGACGGTGCCCGGCTCAGACCCGACCAACCAACCAGCCATCACCTCGCCGCCGTCGACAGGCATACGGCGAACCTCGAGCCAGGGCGCTCGGCCCAGTACCCCGAGGCGATGGTCCGCCAGCGCGAAGTCCCGCCACTCGTCGCCGCTGGGACCCACCAACCCGCGCCGCACCAGCCCCGTACAGAAGACCATCGCGTCGTGATGCGCCATGAAGCCGACGCGGAACAGCGAGCCGTCGGTGAGAAACGTGCGGTTCGGCACGAAGTCCCTGAACGCATCGACGCCGCCCGCGAACCGCTGCTCGACGCCATCACGCCGCACCAGGATGGAATACGCCTCGATGAGCACGGCCACGTGTCGTCCCCTCCCGCGAACGCGAATCGGCTTGGCTCCAGACCCCCACGACGACGCGACGCGACCCCTACCCCCACGCCACCTTGACCACGAGACGATCCGCCCCACCCACGGTCAAGGCCTTGGGGACGTAGGGCTCACCGAGTTCCTCGTCCGGCGACGGTTGCGTGGGCGCGTACCGGATCGTCTTCGTCATGTCCTCCACGAAGGCGACACGCGCGGCAATCGCCCTTCGGCGCAGGTTCGGCGTCCTTGCGGCGGCCACGCGTGTCAGAGACTGCAACGTCTCGGACGAGTCCGGTCCGACCGTCACGCGGATGCGGCTCGGCCATGGCTCGGGCACACGCCACTTCGGGACGTACAGGGAGAACGTGACGCCGTCGACGTCCGCCGTCCACCGCACCTTGTTGTCGGTCTCCTTGTCGAGCGCCAGCCAAACGTCCGCCATGCGTTCCGCCCTCCCATCACCGAGTCAGCTTTGCACCACACGTCTTCGCCGCCCCAGGTCTCGCCGGCCACCTCGCCGTCACCCCGTCCACACCCCGTACCCCTTGGTTCGCAACCGCAGCGCAAGGTTCCGCTCCGCCGTCTCGGCCTCCACTCGCGTGTCGAACGGCGCCCGCCCCGTGTACGGGCAGCGCCGCAACCGGATGCCGTGATCCCGGGCGTACCGGTTCGCCCTGATCCCTGCCTTGTGATGCGCGAAGCGCTCCTCCGACGTCAAGCCCGTGGACCCTACGTAGACGCACGGGGCCCCGCGTCGGTAGCCCGGGTTCGCAGCACGAAACCGGGCGTAGGTCAGCACGACCGGATCGAGCTCGATCACATACACGCGGTAGCCCCTGAACGTGTCCCTCAAGGCCGGCTCACACCACCGTTGACCCGCATGCCGCTCACACCCCCAGCTGGAGCAAGAGCATTCCGGCGATCCGATCGAGGTCCTCACGATTCCGCAGCGGGATGCCATGGGCCTCGAGCCACTCCCCTGCCGCCGCCCGCAGCGTCGCGACGTCCGTCGGCGTCGTGTCGTACCCCTCCCACGGGCCATCGAGGCTTATCCCGGCAACGTCCCGAACGATGCCGTCGACCAGGCCCACGGTCGCCGACATCTTGGGGTACGCGAGCTTCTCGGGCGTGTCGCTGGGCGCGTGGTAGTGCGGCCAGCGACCGCAGGAGAGGAACAGGTACGGCACCCGACTCATCCGGAACCCGTGATGGTCCGACATGTCGCCGACGTAGCGGTTGAGCACGGTGGCGAACCGCAACCCCGGCGGCGTCGGCTGGCCGAGGAGCACGCCCTCGAGCGCCGGATCCGTCTCCATCCCGGTCACGAACACGAGGTCCTCGAGCCCGGGAACGGGGACCTCGTGACCAACCAGGTCCATGATCAACGCCGCGTGGAACGCACCCCGCGCCTGGTCGTCGACGAATCGCGTCGAGCCCATCAGGTCCGTGTGGAAGTACGGCGGCTCCTCGGCGTCGAACAGCGCGATCACCACGTCGCGCTCGGTCGGGCGCGCCACGAGACGCCGCGCCACTTCCAGCGCGATCGCGACCGCCGCCGCGTTGTCGTCCGCGCCGGGCAGGTCGCCTGCCGTGTCGTAGTGGGCGCCGATGAGCACCGGTGCCGCCGCGCGATCGCGACCCGGCAAGACGCCGACGAGGTTCGCGAAGGTACCCTGGCCGCCCGCGTACGGCAGTTCGTGACCTCCGCCGGCGTATGGCTCGAGGCCGAGGCCATCGAGGCGCTCCACGAGGTACGCGGCGG
>JAABRY010000169.1 GCA_011390645.1 Gemmatimonadota bacterium | reverse complement strand
ACGAAGCCCGCGGCGCGCTTCCCTGTCGGCCACGGGCTCCGGTTGCGCTAGGCACCGTTCCGGTGGCCGCTACGTGGCGGCCACCGGGGCGGGCGCACCGCGCCGCCGTTCCAGCTCGGTCCGCACCTCGCGGGCCTTCTCTTCGGTGATGGGATAGGTCGCGATCGCCCAGATCGCGATGCCGGAGGTGATCATCGGAATCAGCACATCGCAGAGCCGCATCAGCACCAGCGTGGTGGCGCTCTGCGCGCCTTCGAGCGCCACATCAAAGCCCGTCGCGTTGAGCAGGAAGCCGCCGCCCGCGAGCGCCGCCGCCATGCCGAGCTTGACGACCCACCAGTAGATCGAGCCGAACATTCCCTCGCGCCGCTGGTGCGTCTCGAGTTCGTCCACGTCCACCACGTCGGCGATCATCGATCCCATCAGGGTGAAGAGGCCACCCAGCCCGAACGCCAGGAACGGCGCGGGCAGCAGCACGAGCCACGGGTGGTCGGGGTTGTAGCAGAACCACTTGATCGCGTAGCCGAAGATCGAGATCCCGGTGCTCACGAAGAAGGCGCGTCGCTTGCCGATGTGCGTGCTCAGCCAGGTGACGAAGAAGATGATCGCGAAGGTCGAGGCCGCCCCGAGGGTGCCCGCGTAGCCGGCGTACTTCGCGCCGAGTTCCTGATCGCCGCCAAAGACGTAGTAGATGATCACATAGAACTGGAACGACGAGATCATGATGAAGCCGTTGAAGACCAGGAAGGTCGCCACGCAGAGCTTCATGAACGGCTTCGAGCGCAGCGTGGTCGCGAACCCCTTGAAGAAGGTCTTGAGGTTGCGCGCCAGGACCGCGCCGAGGCCCTCCGCCGGGGTGCCCGGCACCACGGCCGCCTCCGCGGCGTGCACGAAGCGCTCGCGCAGCACGATCGCGGGGATGATCCCGATCGCGATGGTGAGCACCGCAATCCCGATGGCCAGCCCCTTCGCACCGGCAAGCTGGTCCGGGAACCACTCCTTGTTCGACATGATCCAGAGGAACCACGGCGAGACGAGGTAGGCGAGTTGGCCGATGAAGTTCTGCACCCCCATCAGCCGCGTGCGTTCGTGATAGTCGGGGGTGAGTTCGTACCCGAGCGCCACCCACGGCGTCGCGAAGACGGTGTAGGCGAGGTAGAAGACGATCGAGCCGCTGAGGAAGTACCAGAAGTAGAACGATTCGCTGCGGCCATCGGGAAGCTGCCAGAGCACCGCGTAGATGATGCCCGCCGCGATCGCGCCACCGAAGATGTACGGCCGACGCCGTCCCCAGCGGGAGCGGGTGTTGTCGGAGATGTAGCCCATCAACGGGTCGGTCAGCGCGTCGGTGATGCGCGGCAGCGCGCCGAGCAGCCCGACCAGCGCGGGGTTCATCCCGAGCCCGAGGTTGAGCACGATCACCATCCCGCCAATCGCGGCGGCGAGCATGTTGTTGACGAACGCGCCCAGCCCGTAGGCAATCTTGCGTGGGAAGGTGATCCGGTCTTCGGGCTTGGTGACGTAGTGCGCGATCGCGTGTTCAGCGGTGGGTGAACCCACGCGGGTGTGCCAGGCCGCAACCGCCATCCGCCACAGCGAGCGGAGGCGACTGGACGCGCTCACCGGACCTGCTCGTATACGCGGACCCAGTCCACCAGCATCGTCTGCGGGAAGGTCGTGCTGGCGTTCGGCGCGCCGACAAAGCCACCGCCGACCGCCACATTGAGGATCAGGTAGAAGGGCTTGTTGAAGACCCACTGCCCGGTGGCAAATTCCGGCTTGATCTCGTGGTAGAGCTCACCGTCCACGTACCAGCGAATCTCGTTCGCGGTCCACTCGACGGTGAAGACGTGGAAGCCATCGTCAAATCGCCCTGCAGGCAACGTGTAGCGGCGCGTCAGCGCGTTCCCGCCCGAGTAGCCGGGGCCGTGCAGCGAGCCGTGCACGATGCTGGGTTCCTGCCCACGGTACTCCATGATGTCGATCTCGCCGCTCTGCGGCCAGCCGACCGTGGGCAGGTCGGTGCCGAGCATCCAGAAGGCGGGCCAGATCCCCTGTCCCGTCGGCAACTTGATCCGCGCCTCGAACTTCCCCTCGCGGAACGTGCGCTTCCCCTCGGTGGTCATGCGGGCCGAGGTATACTCGCGGCCCTGAAACGCCTCCCGACGTGCGACGATGCGCAGGTGGCCATCGCCATCGAGCGAGGCGTTGCTGGCGCGGTCGGTGTCGAACTCGAGCTGCGCGTTGCCCCAGTCGGTCCCGATGTCGAAGCCCCAGTTGCTCGCGTCCGGGAGCTGGTCGGCCGGCCCCTCGAACTCATCTTCCCACACGAGGCGCCATTCGAGGTCGGACGGCCCCGCACCACACCCGAGGGTGACGAGACAGGCGAAGAGGAGTGTACGCAGCATGGGCACCACCTGGGGGGGGGATGGTCTGGCTAGCGGGCCACGACCGTCGGGAAGAGGGAGGGATCGCCGAGGGCGGCATCGAGGACGAGCGTGGCCGCACCGATCGCGATCCCGCGCGGACCGAGGGCGCTGGTGCGGATCTGCGACGCCGCCACCGAGCTCACGAAGGTGCGGCGCAACACGGTGTCACGCATCGGATTCAACAACTGCTCGCCGAGGCGCGAGAGGCCCGCGCCAAGAATCACGGCGGCGGGATTCATCAGGTTGAGCATGCCGGCGACGGCAATGCCGAGGTACTCGGCGGCTTCATCGACCAGCTTGAGGGCGAGCGGATCACCGGCGATCGCCGCGTCCTCGATCAGCTCGATCGTCGGCGTGGTGCCCGCGAGCGTGCTCGTCGGGAAGCGCCGCACCAACTGCGTCGCCCGCGCGATCAACGCCTGCGTCCCCACCAGCGTGGTGAGGCAGCCGCGGTTGCCGCAAATGCAGAGCTCGCCGCGCGGGTCGATCGCGATGTGGCCGATCTCGCCGACCACGCCGGTGGAACCGCGATAGATCCGCCCGTTGATGATGTGCCCCGAGCCGATACCCGTGGCCACCTTGATGTAGGCGAAGTCGTCGATGCCCCGCCCTGCGCCCCACCACTGTTCGGCGAGGGCACCGAGGTTGGCGTCGTTGTCCACGAGAACCGGGACGCCGTACTCGCGACGAAGCCGATCGAAGCCGGGTTCGCCTTGCCAGCGCGGCATGACCAGCGGCGAGAGCTGTTCGGGGTGACGCGGGTCCACCGGACTCGGCACGGCCATCCCGATGCCGACGAGGATCTCACGCGGGCCACCCCAGGTCGCGAGCGCGCGATCGCAGAGGGTGACGATGAGGGCACCCGCGCCCTCCGGGTCGTCGCGCACCGGATGGTATTCGTGCTCCCAGGCGAGGACCTTGCCGCGGAGGTTGGTGAGGACGACCGCGATGTGCGTCGCCCCCATGTCCACCCCGAGGATCGCGCCGGCATCATCCTGAAACTCCAGTACGATCGGCCGACGCCCGCCGCGTGACGCGCCCACGCCAGCCTCTGCCACCAGCTTGGTGGTGAGGAGGTAGGCCACGATCTCCGAGACCGTTGAGCGTGACAGCGCGGTGCGCCGCGCGATGTCCGCTCGCGAGATCCGGCGCTCCTGCCAGATCAGGTGCAGCACATCGTCCGACAGGCTGCGGGTGCGGGCGGGATCGTCGCCCCGCCACTCCGGGTCGCGCACGTGCGGGTCGGTCATGGTGGCCTTCGACGGCCCGTTCGGGCCGCCCGGACAGGGTCAGTGTCATCGGTGCAGGAGCACGTTGTCCACGTACACGGTCCCAAGGTCGCCCGAAATGATCAACTGTCCAAGGGCTCCACGGGTGACCAACCCGGTGAAGGCGCTGAACGGAATGTCCAGCGTCGTCCACTGACCGGTCCGGAGGGCCGGCGTGGAGGTCGCCGTGAGCGTCACCTCGTGCTCGACGTCGTCGCCACCGCCGAAGGCGCCGTTGGCCCCGAGATCCACCCACTTGATCCTGAAGGAGGCGGTCGCGGTCGGGTTCGGTGTCCAGATATCCATCCGGAAGTGCGTCATCGCGGTCGCATTGATCGGCGTGCCGATCGTCTCGATCCCCGCGAACACCAGGTTGGTGTAGAGCTTGGTGTCGTTCCCCGCCACCTGCACGTCGGCAAAGGTGGTGTTGCCCCACCCCGTGGACCAGGTGTCCACGGGGACGTTCGTGTACGCGTTGCTGAACATCGAGATCACGTCACCCGGCGCGTAGGTCGGAGTCGGCGCCGCAGCCGTCGGCTCCGTCGGTGGCGTCTCGCTGTAGAAGTAGATGTTGTCGAGGTAGGTCGTCGGCGAGCCACCCGAGATCACGATCTGCGAGATGTTGGTGCGCCCGGTGAGCCCAGTGAAGGCATCGAGCGGAATGTCGAGTGAGCTCCAATCCCCGACAGTGAGACCCGGCGTGGACGCCGCATCGAACGAGAGCTCGAACTCGGAATCGTCCCCCCCCCCGAACGCACCATCGGCGCCGAAGTCCACCAGCTTGATCCGGAATGGCGCGGCATCGGTGAAGACATCCATGTGGAAGTGCGTCATCGCGGTGGCATTGATGCGCGGCGCCGCAACCTCCATCACCGCGAAGGTCAGCCCATCGTAGCGCTTCACGTCGTCGCCGGCGATCTGCACGTCGGTCACGGTGGCCGGCTCGAAGTCGGCCTCGAAGAAGGCCATCGCCACGTTGGTGTAGGGGTTGCTGAAGATCGAGATCACGCTGCCGGCATCGCGCGTCGGCGTGGGCGCCGCCGTCTGCGGGCCGCTGCCCACGTTGAGCGTGATCGCACCGTCGGCCGGCGTGGTGCCGAGCAGCGCGGTGACCTGCGTGCTGCCGAGACCGACCACCGAGACCACACCCTCACCACTCACCTCGGCAACATCGGTGTTGCTGGAGACGGCCGTGAAGTACGCCGGTGCCGCCTCGACGGTCAGATCGGTGCCACCGATCGTGTACGCGACCACCGTCCCGGCGAGCGTGACGTCGGTGCCGACCGCACCCGCGATCGTGCTGGTCGCGATGGCCGGACGCGGCGTGCCGACCGGAATGTCCTCGAACTGGATGTCGTCGAACCAGATCTCGTATCCCGCAGCCCCTTCAGCACCCTCGGCGAAGAAGAACGCCCCCTTCTCCTGGGTCAGCTTGGCGGCGAGCGGGATCGGGATGACGTACTTCGTCCAGGCCGTGGTCAGGGGGAGGCCGGAGGTCTGGGCGGTGTAGCGCGAGTTGCCGGTGTTGTCGTTGCCGAGGCCGGCCACGTTGAGGGTCGCCGCAGTGCTGGCGCGGGCCCAGAAGGTCAGTGCCGTGAAGCCGGAGAGGTCACGCGGCACATTACTCACGAACGCTCCGCCCGCGTAGCCCCCCGAGGCGTCGCCCGGCGCGGGCACCGTCACCCGCAGCGAGGAGGTGCCGCTGCGCTTGATCGTCGCGTCGACATTCAGGGCGTCGGTCTTCGAGCCGGCGAAGGCCTGAAAGTCCACGCCGGGGGCGAAATTGTCGAGAAAGACCGCCGATTGGGCCGGAAACGGTGCCGGTTCCAGCTGGGTGAGGTCGCGGGCGCAGCCGAGGAGCAGCAGCGTGGATCCCACCAGGGCCGGGACGAGGGAGGAGGAGGGTCTCGACGGCATGCGTGTGCTCCGGGTTGGCCACGATGGCCCCATGGCATGGGGTCCCCTGTGGTGGCGGGCGGTCAGACTGGCTTTGTTCGGATTCCGAACAAAGTATGTCGCCGCGGACGGAGGCTGTCAAGCATCTACCCCAGCCGGAGACGTCAGTCGCCGGACAT
>JAABRY010000168.1 GCA_011390645.1 Gemmatimonadota bacterium | reverse complement strand
CGGCGGGCTTGCCGGTGGTGGCCATTTCGTGGAAGAGGGCCGCCCGCATCCAGCACGCGACATCCGCCGCAGCGGGAGCGGTCGGTGCTGGTCGGGCGCAACTCCCGATGCCGGGCGGCGGATCCTGCCGTACGGACGCCAGTATAAAGAGACTTCGGCTCGCGGCGGAGTGTGCCTGCTGATCAGGTTGCGCCACGCCAAGCTGGTCCACCAGGCCGTGGTGTCCGAGCATCGCCTCGATGATCGCCCCGCCATCGGCGCCCTGCTCGGCCACCTGCGCCGCGTCGGGTGCGTAGGCATCCACGATCTCGAGCAGGCCGCCGAGCACGGCCATCAGCGGGTGCAGGGAGTCGGGGTCGCTCTGCTGGAGCTCGAGTGCAGTGGTGCCGAACTGTGCCAGGCCCTGGACGATCTGCTCGCGGGCCATCCCCATCAACCGTTGCACCTCTCCCGGCGCCGGTTGCAGCGGCTCCACTTCGAAGGCCATCGGCGCGCATGCGCCAAACACGACGGTCACCGCACCGCCCTCGAGTCGGCCGCTCGGGTGCGCTGGTGCCACCAGCACCGGCGCGCCGTCGTCCTGTGCCAGCACGAGCGCCGGCATCGTGGTGGTGTCCGCACGGATGGTCATCTCGACACCGGCGAGCGCTGCGGTGTCGGCACCGAGAATCGGCACCCAGCTTCCCGGCACCGCGCCGCGGCTGGCGAGGCTCAGGGTGTCGCAGTCGAGTTCTGGCGGGCGGGGGCTGCAGGCCATGGCACCGGCGAGCAGCAGGGAGAACGCATGACGAGAATGCATGGTGCCGAGATCCGTCAGGAGGGAGAGGGGGGCTTTCCTTCAGAGCGGATTTCAGGGCGGCGGAGTGCCAGCGTGCTCGCAGGCTGATCGCTGCCGGAGCGCCTGTGACGGGACGCAAGCGAGTTGCACCTCCACCGCTCTGGAAGTGCAGATCCCTCGACTGCGCACCCCTGCGGGGTGCTTCGCTCGGGATGACAGCACTGTGCAGAGGCCCCGACACCGCCCTACGGCGCCAGCAGGTGCACTACCACGTAGCGGCGCTGGCCATTGACGGTGAGGTTGCACTCCGTCGGCGTGGTCGTCTGGCTGCTTGATCCCCCCCCCAGGAGATAGATCGTACAGAGTCCGATCCGGGTGCCGATGGTCGCGGTGAGATCGTCGCTCCCTCCCTGGAGCGGTCGCCGGATTTCCCAGTGCGCCTCATTGCCGACGATCGTCACGACACCATTGCCGAACACCACGTCGCGATCTGGCCCGTAGTTGGCACCGGTGTGCCACCCATCAGAGAGGTTGCCGTCGCCGCGGAGGCTGAAGGTGTCGTCCCCCACGGTGTACACGGAGTCGAGGGTGTTGTCGATCCGGAACGAGACGCCGTCCGCGGGCGCGAGATCGGTGAGCGGCGTGCGCACGCCGAGGTAGAGGTACTGTCCGTCATTCATCACCAGCAGCGTGCTGCCGCTCAGGGACGGGAGCTGGAAGAGGGGCATGGTGCTCGCCGTGGCCCACTCGCTCGCGTCGAGACGCCCGTCAATCGTGGCGGTGCCGCGGCCCGCGACCTCGACCATGCTGGGAAGCGGACTGCTGCTGAGCGGGACGCCGTCCATCGCGATCAGGAGGGTGTCGAACCCCGGCCGCAGCGGCGTGTCGGTGGCGGTCCATGTCCCGTTGCCCTGATCGGTGACGACGGCGGTCCCCGGGTTGGTGCCCACGATCTGGACGGTGACCGTCGGCCCGCCGCGCGACACCGGGCGGCCGGTGGAGTCGTTGCCCTGGATGGTCACGACCCGTGGGCGTCCGGAACTGCCGAGCGGCACCGCGGCGGTGCTACGGTGGGCGACGGCCGGCGGGCCACCGCCATCGCTGCCGCTCGGGTCGGAGCAGGCGAGGGCGAGGAGCATGCAGGGAAGGATGGTGGTGGCGCGGGGCATGATGGGTCTCCGTTGGGGTCACTTGAGAAGCGCCATTCGAGGCCGGATTCCCTCAGTGGGTGGGGGGCGAGTGCGGTATCGCGGTGGCGGTTTGGACGGTAGGTTGGGGGGGGAGCATGCAAGGCAGATGGGTTGAGGCTGGTCCGATTACCTGACACGGCATCTCGAAGCGTGAGGGTCAACAGCATGAAATCCTGGATTCGAGCAAGTGCGTCGCTTTCCCTCCTCTGGGCAACCGTCTGGGGTGCCACCGGACTCGCGATCGGTCTCGGGATCTGGCTCAGATTCGTGGGTGCTGAAACCTCACTTCCGGACCTGTTGGGTGCGGGTGTGGCGTATGCGCTTCCCTTCGCGCTGCAGGGAGGCCTATGGGGTCTGGTGTTTGCTCTGCTCCTCGCCCGAGGCGAACGTGGTCGGTCTTTCGATGACCTCACCGTGCGCAACGTCTCCGTGCTGGGGTTGATCGGGGGTGCGGTTGCAGGCCTGATCTATGCCGGACTCGGCGGGCTCGCCATCGAGATGAATGTGCTCCACTTCGTGACGTGCGCGGCACTGTTCGGCACCTTGGGCGCGGGAACCGCAGGGATGTCACTAGTTGCAGCGCGTCGGGGATTGTTGGCACCCGCGGCAGAGAAGGCTCGATTACCAGCGCGCTAGAACTGCACGAGCCAAGGGCGAGGCCGGATGCGTCGGCCCGCGCGCTGTAGACTTACGAGTGCACGCGCGGTCCTCGATAGGCCTCGCCGCAATGACGCAGCTCGGCGCCAATTCATGAGCCTGAGGCGACATGTCTGTTCTTCGCGCGTGCTGGGTGTTCGCAAAGAGTGTGTCGCTCTACCTCGGCGTCGTCGCCGGCGGACTGACGGTGTTTCTGATCCTCGCGCCGCTGTTTGGTTCCCTGCCCTACAGTGACAGGCCGGGTCCGGGCTGGCACGC
>JAABRY010000167.1 GCA_011390645.1 Gemmatimonadota bacterium | reverse complement strand
GATGGGGTGGACGGATTTCTGGAGCAACGCCCTCTCGATGGTTGGCTTTGGTGCGTTCATCGCGATTCTCATTGCGCTGGGTGGAGCGATCGTTGTCGGCTGCATCCGGTTCGCCGAATGGTTCGGAGCCCCACCGCTCGCGGTACGGATCGGCGGCGGGATTGTCTCGGCTCTGGTGACGGCCTACTTCGTTCTGGGTGCAGGGTGGTACATCGCACTCGGTGTGCCCGCCTGGGTCGTCTCGGTCGTGCTCGGTGTGGTCGCAGGAGGATGGCTGCTGCCGAGGCGAGCGGCTCCTTCCCCCATCTCCCCAGCTTCAGGCATAGATTTCCCTTCATGAGTCCATCCCTCGAGGCCCTGCGGAACAAGGTCGAGGCGCCCATGCGGCAGCACGGAGTCGTGCACGCGGGGGTGTTCGGCTCTGTCGCGCGCGGAGACGACCGGGCAGGTAGCGACGTGGATTTCCTTGTCGAGTTCGAGGAGGGACGCAGTCTGCTCGATCTGGCCGGCCTCCAGGTCGAACTCCGCGAGGCCCTGGGTCGCGAGGTGGATGTCGCCACGCGCAACTCACTGCACCCGCGCCTCCGCGATCGGATCCTCCGCGAGGTCGTGCCCCTGCTATGAACCGTGCGGTGCCGCTTCTCCTCGGGGAATTGCTTGAAGCCACCGAGCTCGTGGCGCGATACACCACCGGTCTCACTTTCGAGGACTTTGCGGCGAGCACCGAAAAGCAGGATGCGGTCGTGCGCCGGCTCGCTGTGATTGGCGAGGCGGTCAAGGGTTTGCCTGAGGAATTTCGGACTCGCTACCCTGAGGTCCCCTGGCGCAGTATCGCGGGTGCGCGGGACGTTCTTGTCCACGAGTACTTCCGGGTCGACCTCGAGTTGGCGTGGCAGATGGTGCAGCATGACCTGCCTGAGCTCGCCCGGAAGGTCCGTGCCATTATGGCGTCCGAAGGACTCGCTGACGACGGGGCGCTCTAACCCGCCAATGCAGCCGACGAGCGCGCCGATGATGCGCCTGCGGCGCAAGCGCGCTCGCGGCTGATTGGTAGCACGTTAGGTGGAACGAGGGCGATATTGGCGATTCGCGCATACTTGGTAACCGGCTTCCCAATCGGAGCCACTGTGGGCATCGGCGGAGGCCCGACTCGTCGCTTGCTGCGGTCGGGGCCAAGTGCCTCGGCCCGCCGCAGAAGCGCACGACCTTAGGTACTCCGGCCTTGAGCGAGGTGTCCATGAAAGCGTTGGTCTTGGCTGCCCTGTGTGGATCCGCGCTGTTCCAGCCGGCGAGCCTCCTCGGGCAATCGCGCGCCCAGCGGGATCAGGCGCTCCTCACCCAGTTGACGCACTCCAGTCCGTGTCCAAAGCAGGTGCCGGCCGCCTGGCTTCGACCGGACTCGACACTCGGACATTCCATCTTCTGTCCCGTCGTCGCGGCGGCAGCCGCGAAATTGGCAGCGAGTCCAGATTCACTGGATAGGTGGATCGTGGCCAATGCACATTGCACGGTCTTCTCGGACCTCGTGGCAAGCCAGCCGCCGGACACCACGACCGGTGCGGGCTGGCATGTCACATTTGTCGCCGACAGTACTCGGATGACTACTGTGCACTTCAATCGGCAAACAGGTGCGGTGTCGACCGGTGGCTTTGGCCTTCTGGGCAACCAGAGCCGACCGCGGAATCCTCCGTGCCAGTCGGGTGCCTAACCCGCGCTGGCTGCGGTCGGGGCCATGTGCCGAGGCCCGCGCGCGGTAGATTCATCGAGGCACGCGCGGGCCTCGGCGGGCCCCGCCGCAGAAGCGCAGGACGCGAGCCAACTGTTCTCGCCGCGTCGGTTCCAGCCCACGTTTGACACCGGAGTCTCCATGCACCGTCTTCTTCCACTCATATTCGTCACCGCCGTTGCCTGCGACGGAGACCCGAAGCCCCGAGCCGCCGCTTCCACGGCGGCGGACGAAGGTGCGCCCTACGTCATCGAGATCCGACAGGCCGACTATGCCTATGCGATCCCGTCACAGATCAAGTCCGGGTGGGTCACCTTCCAGGCCCCGAACGAGGGGGAAGAACACCACGTCGCCGTCTTCCTCAAGTTGCCCGAGGGCGTTACTCGCGCCGACTGGTACGCTGCGATGGCGAATCCGGAGGAAGCGCGATCCGCTGAGTGGTGGGACGAGATGACCGACGCCGGCGGCACTGGCGCTGTCGCACCGGGACGCACGGCCGTGACGACGATGTACATGGAGCCCGGTCTATACGGCGTCCTCTGCGGCGTCATTGCGCCCGATGGCACCTCGCATTGGGTGAAGGGGATGCACACCACATTTGAGGTGATCGACGAGCCGGCCGGCGCCCATGAACCGACGGCCGACATCCGCCTGACCCTCGGCGAGAGCGGTTTCGAGCAAGAGGGTCGAGTCACGCCTGGCACCCACACCGTCGCCGTGCACTTCGCGCATCAGCCGCCGAGACGAACGCATGACGTCCACGTCGCGCGGCTTGAGGACGGGGAGACTCTTGAGGCAGCCATTGCCCTGATGGCGAGACCTATCGAGCCGTTTCCGATGGCCTTCGTGGGTGGTGCGGAGCAAGGGCCGCAGGGCAGGACCGACTACTTCACCGTGACGTTCGAGCCGGGTCGCTATGCCTGGGTTTGCCACCTTAACGCATCGTCAGGGATGGCTCAGGAGTTCGTGGTGGAGTGAACTCTGAACGTGGAGCTGTCCAACAGGCGGTCGCTGCTGACGCGCCGACGTGCGTAGCGCGATGTGCGCCCACCGCTCTAGCCGCGCAGCAGAACCGCGTCACCGTCGATAGCCGTTCCTCAGGCACTTCCTTGCGAGGGTCCATCGATGGACGTATCGTTGTACAGTACATCTATCGATGA
>JAABRY010000166.1 GCA_011390645.1 Gemmatimonadota bacterium | reverse complement strand
CGGTCTGCTGACCCACGGCGGGGTAATCCTGCTTGGTCCGCTCCATCGCGGCCTTCCAGTCATCACCCAGCCCCATGTCTCGCGCGGCACGCCGGGCCTCTCCCTCCAGATACGCGAACTCCTCCTCGGCCACGACAAGCAGCTCGGCTGGCGTGTAGGCGATCATCTCGTTGGCGAGGTCGTCGGCCAGTCCTTGCGCCCCGATCGGGTCGCCCACGATCGGCTCGTCCTGACCCGGCTTGGCACCGACGATCTGCTCACGCAACCAAGTGCGCCACTTGTCGAGCTCGGCATCGAAGCGCTTGGCGGGTTCCGCGAGCCGCCAGGTGAGTTCGGGGTCGTAGCCCACATAGAAACGCTGCCACGCCTGGAACTGCCGGCGAAGGTCAGCGGTCGTCTCGGCCGCACGCAATGCAGCGCTGCGTGAAGGCTTGACGGCATTCGGGCCCGTCATCTGCGCCCGGGCATTGGCCAATGCGTCGAGCATGTCGGCGATCCGTCGCCCAGCCACCGCAGGATCAGGGCGGATGAACTGCCGCCGCTCCTCGAGCATCGCGAAGAGGGTGTCCGCGAACGGCAGCATCGGCGCCATCTCCGAAAAGAGCGCCCCCTCGCGCGTCAGCACCTTCTGCTCGTAGCGCACGCGATTGTGCAGCAACACCGCATCCACCTGCGCTTCGCGGCTCAAGCTCGCAAACGGGAGCTTCTCCAGCTCGGTGAGCCACGCTCCCTGGAATTGTGCCATCCGGGCCTGCTGCTCCGGTGAGTAACTCGCCGAGTAGCGCCTCCCGAGCGCGTTGCGATCAAGGTTCCAGCGCTGGAGCACCGGTGCGAGCTCGCTCTGGCGCGCGCTGATCAGCGCGGCGAGATCGGGGACAACGGAGTCGCGGGGAGATTGGGCGGCAAGTGGCGCCGCCAGGAGGAGGAGAGCGGCGACAGGTCGGATTGTAGGCATGCGGAAATGTAGGGCGGGGGGCGGCGAACGGCGAACGGCCCCCCAACCAGCAGGAGGGCCGGGGATCCCTCGACTCCCCCTCACTCCGTTCGGGGTCGCTCGGGATGACAGGGGCGTGCCCCTGTCACTTCCTGCACCCGAACACCCCACCCGCCCCCAGCACCTTCTCCAACGGACAGAAGTTCGTGAACGACGACTGCACCAGGTTGAAGCCGACGAACGCCGTGAAGTAGAACCACGCCGGGTGCACGAACATGCCGAGCGCGACTGAGGCGAGAATGAAGACGCCGGCGAAGCGGCGGATGATCTTGTCAGGGCACATGGTGAGGCTCCTTGAGATGTCAGATACTGGTTCAGATTCTCCGTGAAACGTGAAAGGGGCATGCAGAGCATTCCTCCGTTTCACCTTTCACGTTTCACCTTTTTCGTCTCCCTACAGCGTTTCCTCCACCGGCAGCACAAACGCATGCAATCGCTCACCGGCCGGCAATCCGTCTGCCATGGCGCGTGCCGCGGTCAACACGCTCGGCACCAGCTCCGGTGCCACCACGCTGAACATCGCGGAGCCGCCGCCGGGAAAGGCGCGGGTCCCCTCGCGTCGTCCGGTGCTGCCGGCGCCATGGATCTCACCGAGATCGGTGTGGCCTGGCAGCCCCAGCTCGTGCACCAGTGCGTGCAGCCGCTCCGGGTCCGGGCCATGATACAGGAAGAGCACGAGCTTCATCACGCGGCCTCCTTGCGCCGACGGCGCATCAGTTCCCAGTACAGCAGCGGCACCACCACCATCGTGAGCGCGGTCGCGGCCACGGCGCCGAACATCATTGCCACCGCGAGCCCCTGGAAGATCGGATCGAGCACCATCACCAGTCCGCCGATCACCACCGCCGCGGCGGTGAGGGCGATCGGGCGGAAGCGCACCGCGCCGGCCTCGACCACCGCATCCTCCAGCGACTGTCCGCGCTCCTCGGCGAGCTGAATGAAGTCCACCAGCAGGATCGAGTTGCGGACGATGATGCCGGCGAGTGCTATCATCCCGATCATCGAGGTCGCCGTGAAGAACGCCCCCATGATCGCGTGACCGGGGAGGATCCCGATCATCGTCAGCGGGATCGGCGCCATGATCACGAGCGGGATCGTGTACGACTGGAACCACCCCACCACCAGCACGTAGATGAGCAGCAGCACGACGGCGAAGGCAATGCCGAGGTCGCGGAAGACCTCGATCGTCACCTGCCACTCGCCGTCCCACTTGATCGCGAGTTCGTCGAGTTGCGCGGGCTGCACCGCGTTGTAGATCGCGATCGGCGCGCCATTGATGCGCACCGAGTCGATCGCCTTGTTCATCGCGAGGATCGCGTACACCGGCGACTCGATCTCGTCGGCCACGTCGGCCGTCACATAAACCAGCGGCCGCAGGTTGCGCGAATGTTGCGCGGAGCTGCGCACCAGCGAATCCACCGTGACGAACTGTCCGAGCGGCAGCGGCCCCGTCGGTGTCGCCACCGGGAGGGCGAGCACCGCGGCGAGATCCTCGCGCGCACCGCTGCCGAGCCGCGGCACGATCGCCACGGCTTCACGGGCCGTCGGCTGCGAGGCCATCGCGACCGGCATCCCCTGCAGTGCCATCGCCACCACCTGCGTCACCTGCTGAACCGACACCCCTGCCGCGCCGGCACGCGCACGGTCCACCCGAAGCGACAACCGCTGCTGCGGTGCCTCGACGGTCCAGTCCACGTCCACCACGCCGGGCGTGCCCTCCATGATCGCGCGCACCGCCTCCGCCGCCTGCAAGCGCGTGGCCTCATCCGGGCCATACACCTCGGCCACGAGCGTGCTCATCACTGGCGGCCCCGGCGGGATCTCGGCGATCTTGGCGCGCGCGCCGTGGCGTGCGGTCACCGCCTCGACCAATGGCCGCACGGCCACCGCGATCTCATGACTCTGCCGGTCGCGATCATGCTTGGGTGCCAGGTTCACCTGCACATCGGCGACATTGCTGCCGCGGCGCAGGAAGTAGTGGCGCACGAGGCCGTTGAAGTTGAACGGTGCGGCGGCCCCCGCGTATGTCTGCGTGCTCACCACCTCAGGGACCTCGCGTAGCACGGCCGCGACTTCTTCGGCGACCGCCATCGTGGTCTCGAGCGGGGTGCCCTCGTCGAAGTCCAGAATCACCTGGAACTCCGACTTGTTGTCGAAGGGCAACATCTTCACCTGCACCAGCCGCACCGCGAGGAGCGACATCGAGCCGAGCAGCAGGGCGACCGTACCGATGTACACGACGCGACGCCGCGCACCATTGGCGATGAGGCCGCGCATCAAGCGGGCATAACGCCCGTCAGACGGCGCTTCCGGGTGGCCCTCGCCATGCCCGGTCGCGGGGACGTGTCCCTTCAGCAGCTTGAGCGCGAGCCACGGCGTGATCACGAAGGCCACTGCGAGCGAGGCGAGCATCGCGGCGCTTGCACCGATCGGGATCGGCCGCATGTACGGCCCCATCATCCCCGACACGAACGCCATCGGCAGGATCGCCGCGATCACCGTGAAGGTCGCGAGGATCGTCGGATTGCCGACCTCGTCCACGCCCTCGATGGCGGCCGCTTCGGCGTCCTTCCCGCCCATCGCGAGGTGGCGGTAGATGTTCTCCACCACCACGATCGCATCATCCACCAGGATGCCTATCGAGAAGATCAGCGCGAAGAGCGTGATCCGGTTGAGCGTGTAGCCGAGCATGTAGTAGACGAAGAGCGTGAGTGCCAGCGTGACCGGCACGGCCACCAGCACCACGAGCGCTTCGCGCCACCCGAGGAAGATCCAGATGAGCAACGTCACCGAGATCGTGGCGATGATCAGGTGCAGGATCAGCTCCGACGCCTTCTCTGCCGCGGTCTCACCGTAATCGCGGGTGACATCCACACTCACGCCTGCGGGGACGATGCGTCCCTTCGCCTCCTCGAGACGTTCGAGCGCCGCGTGCGTCACCACTGTGGCATTGGCCCCTGCCCGCTTGGCGAGCGCGATCGTCACCGCTGGCGCGCTCCCGCTGCTGTCAGCGTGCGTGACATGATGCGCCGCCTCGGGCGCACCTTCGGTCACGGTCGCGACGGCACCGAGCGGAATCGGCCGGCCACCGCGGCTGGCGACGATCACCTGCGCGGCATCTTCCGGTGTGGCGATCGGCGCACCGACCTCCACGAGCACCACGCCACCCGCAGTGGTCAGCTCACCCGCTTGCGACCGCGCGCTGGCACCCTGCAGTGCCTGCACCACTTCACCCGGCGAGACGCCAGCCGCGGCCAGCCGTGCCGGGTCCAGCTCCACGCGCAACTGGCGTGCGGCGCCCCCCACCGTGAAGGTGCGCGCCACATCCGGGAGCGTGCGCAGCTCGTCCTCAAGGTGCGTCGCCACTTCGCGGAGCGCGCCGGCGTCGAGCCCGCCGCCGTGCAGCGTCAACGCCAGCACGGGGACGTCATCAATGGCATACGGCTTCACCAGCGGCGGCATCATCCCCGGCGGCATCTGGTCCATCGCGGCCATCAGCTTGGCATGCACCTTCGCGACGCTGAGGTCCTGCGGCTGCCCGACCTCGAAGCGCACCGTGGCCAGCGCCCACCCATCCCCTGCAATCCCATACACATGCTCCACGCCGCTGATCTCGCGCATCCGCCGTTCGATCGGGCGCAACAACGCCTGCTCCACCTCGGCAGGACCGGCACCCGGCAGTTGCGCCATCACATCGATCATCGGCACCGAGATCTGCGGCTCTTCCTCACGTGGCGTGGCGACGATCGCAATCCCGCCCACGGCCAGCGAGGCGAGTGTCACCAGCGGCGTCAGCTTCGACTTGAGCCAGGCCGCGGCGACCCGTCCGGCGATGCCCATTACGGCCTCCCACTCGGTGCGGTCAGCACCACACTGTCGGTCGCGACCACGCCACCGATCACTTCAGTCATCTCACCAACAACACTCCCTGTGCGCACCACCGTCAGCAGGTCGCCCTGCGCCGTGCGGCGCTTCACCGTGGCGAGGTCACCTTGCCGCGTGATCGCTGCCGTCGGGACCAACAGCGCCGAGCGCTCGCCCGCCGGCAGGCGCAACGTGGCGGCCGTGCCACCAGCGATCGCGCCGTCGGTGTTGGGGAGAATCGCGTTGATCGTGTAGGTGCCCGCACCAGCACGGCCGGTTCCTTCGACGCGCGCCTCATAAGTGACACCGTCCACCATCACGCTGATGCGATCGCCAGTCTTCACCGCACTCGCTGCACTTGCGGGCACCGTGGCGGTCACGCGCAAGCCACCCAACTTGTCCACGGTCAGCAGCGGTGCACCTGGGGCCACGAAAGCCCCCGGATCCACGAAGCGCCTGGCAATGACGCCGTCGAACGGTGCGGTGATCGCCCCGTAGGAGGTCACCGCCGCAAGCTCGGCGAGCCCGGCCTCCGCCGCCCGCACACCCGCCTCGGCCCGACGCAGACCCGACTCGGCCGCATCGAGCATCGCCGTCGGTGCCGCGCTGTCAGCATGGAGCGCACGGATACGGTCCGCATGCACCAACGCCAGGTCACGCTGCGACTGCACATCCGCAAGCATCGCCTCGGCCTGCTGCTTTTTGGCGGCCAGGTCGCGCAGGTCGAGTCGCGCGAGGAGTTGCCCGCGTTTCACGCGCGCCCCCTCGATGACCAGCACCTGTTCAACACTCGCCATCAACTTGGTGGAGAGTGTCGAGCTTTCGAGTGGTGATGCCATCCCGGTCGCATCAGTGGTGGCGGCGATCACCGTGTCCACCACGGCTACCGCCACACCAGTCGTCGCTGGAGCGCCCTCCGCGGCCTCAGGTGTCGGGTCCGAGCATGCTGCGGCAAAGAGTCCGAGCCCGAGCACTGCCATCATCATGGTCC
>JAABRY010000165.1 GCA_011390645.1 Gemmatimonadota bacterium | reverse complement strand
CGCCCGAAGCGCACCGACGCCCGCCGCCACGGAGCCCCCGGGGGGACCGAAGACGTCGCGTGCGATGGCCTCCTGGCGCGCCATCACTTCGTCCCTCGCGGTCCCATCGCGAGCGCAGAGGGCGACGAGGTCGTGAAGGCCATCGGCGTCGCTCGCGGCGAGGAATCCCTCGAAGACCGGGTTCCTCGCCTGCTGCCACAGGACGACCGGCCGACGGAGTCGGGCTGCCTCGAACAGCACCGTCGACTCGGGGCCCACGACGACGTCGGCGACGCGGACGAGGTCAGTCACCGAGGCAGAAGGATCCGCGAGGGCCTCCGGGTGCAAGCTGCCGCACGCGATGCGCTCGCGAAGCGCCTCCGGCCGCTCGGCCGGGTGCGGCTTGATCACGAGGTCGAAACCGTCTCCACGGGCGGAAGCCGCCAGGACGGCGTCGAGGGGTGCCTCCTTGGTTCGCTGGTCCTCGTGGCTCGACACGTACAGCACCTTTGGTCGCCCGTCCGACCGCAGCGACGCCGGCACGGCGTGACGGGAGGCATCATCTTCACGATGGAGCCCGTCGTACCGGGGGTGGCCCGTGACGATCGCCCGCGGCACGGGCCGGTAGGGCAGCGCCTCGAAGCCTGCGAGCTCGCGGCGCCAGAGCTCGCCCCACAGGAGGACGCGGTCCGCCCCCTCGAAGTCGTGGAACTCGGACGCCGCGCCGAAGGCGCCGTGCTGGACGAGCGCCACGGCCGGCGGGCGAACGCGCCGTGGATCGCGCAAGGCGGCCTGCCAACCACGCACGGGGACGAAGTGGATGCCGAGCACCAGCGACGGCTCGACCCTCGCCAGAATGCCCCGCGCGAGCGCGGCCTCATACGCGAACTCGGCGAAGTAGGTAGCCAGGTCCCGACGGGCGGCGGCGTCGAGTCGGAACCGCCGTACCAGATCGAGAACGGCTGGGCGGAGTGCGGCCAGATCGCCTCGCGCCTCACGGAGAACGGAGGCGGAAACCCCCGACTCACGCGCACGTAGGGTGAGCCGCGCGCCCTCTCGTTGCCACCAGGAAACCGAGGACATCGGCTCACGCACTACCACGACGACGCCGTGACCGTCGTCAGCCAGCCCGTGCAGCAGGGGGCGCACGAGCGCGTCGTAGTCCGGTCTCCGGAACGGGAGCAAGCACAACACAGGCGCCGCCTCCGGGGGGCGGCCGAACTCACCGGCCCGGACGCGCCGGACGGTATCGCGCGCGAGCATCCGACCCGCGCCGCCCAGACCTCGCAAACGCGCACGCAGGGTGCGGGTACCACCCACGCGCCACGGGCCCACGACGCCGGTAGAGACCAGGGTCGACGCCGCCTGCGCGACCTCCGGCGGATGATGCTCGTGGCAGTAGGCACCGAACTCTCGGAAGAACTCGTAGGCGGGCGACCCCATCCACGCAACTCTAGCCCGCCCGTCCGAACCGGGTGGCGCGCGGTACCATGCCGTCCGAACGCTCTCTTCGTGGGTCCGGTACGGAGGAGTCTCTTGCAGATCCTGTTCATCAACGATGCGACGAGCAACCCCAATTGGGGCGATCGGGCCGCGTCGATTTCCCTTCGCCAACGGATCGGCGAGGCTGGCGGCGACATGGCCTTCTCCTTCACCGAGCGACAGCTCCTCGGCGCGTCGTTCAGCGTGGGCGCGGCCATCGCCGATCCACGCCGAGGCTCGCGATGGCAGGAAGCCGTCCTCGCATGGACACCACCGGCGGCCGCGCGCCTCGGCGCACGGGCGTGGCGCCGTCTCGGTCCAGCCGCCGGTCCACGGCTCGTGCCTACACGCTGGTCGGACTTCGCACGCGCGGCAGACGCCGTCAAGAGCCCCGCTGGGCCCTGGTCGGGGCTTCGCCACGCGCTCGAACGCGTGGACGCCGTGGTGATGCACGGCGATGGGGCGATGGTCGGCAACGGTGTCCTTCCGCGGGTGATGCTCCTCATCGCATACGTCGCCATCGAGCGGTTCGGCCTACCCGTAGCGATCGTCAACCACACGGCCGACTTCGATCATCCGGCCCTTCTGGAGATGGCGATGAACGTGTACCCGCGACTCCACGACATCGTCTTCCGCGACACGATCTCGGTGGAGCGTTGCAGCCCCTTCTGCCAGGGGCGCTACGCGCCCGACACCGCTTTCGCCTTCTCGCCAGTGAACCGCACCGCTTGGCTCTCGGTGGCTGGGCGGCGAGGGTACTTCGACGTGTGGCCCGATACCGCTCGCTTCGATCCGGGGCAACCCTACGTTTGTATCGGCGGTTCCTCCGCGCTCGCATCGGCGGCGGTATCGGAGACCCGACACCAATACGCGCGCCTTGTCGAACATCTGCGGCGCGTATACGACGGCCAGATCGTCTTGACCGCCTCGGACTTGGTCGACGAGCGAGTGTTCCGCCAGCTGGCATCAGCCCTCGACGTGCCGCTGATCGCGACGCGGACACCCGTGCAGCAAGCAGTGGACTTGCTCGGGCACGCCGACGCGTACGTAGGCGGGCGCTGGCACCCATCGATCTTCGCCGCACGCGGTGGAACGCCCTTCGTGCCGCTTTCCTCGAAGACGTTCAAGATGCAGGCGCTCGCGGCGGCCGCCGGTCTGCCGGCTACGCCGCACGACGCACACCGCGTCGGCGATCAGCGCGAAGCGATCGCGGGTGACCTCCTGACCCTGATTGCGGAAAGCACCAACTTGCGGGGCCGCCTCCTCCGCTGGGGCGAAGATCAAGCCACGCGGAGCCGCGGTCACGTTGCCGGCTTGGCGACGATGGCGTCGGTCGCGCCCTGATTCCCCGGACCGGTCACGGCTCGAGTTTCGTGGATCCCACCTCACCCGATGCCGCGAACAAGTCGAGCAGCAGCGCACCGGGCAAATCGAAGCCTCGGTAGTAGCCCGCCACGATGGATGCGAACACTCGCGGCGCGCGCCTCCAGCGAGGTAGTGCGACGGCTTGCACGCGAGCTTGGCAGGCCACGACCATCGCCCTTGCTCGCACCTCAGCATTCTCCAGCGCTGCGGGCGACACACCTGGTAGAGAACCCGGCTCGTCCCGCAAGGCGGCCAAGCGATCCGCGCACCTGCGCCACTCCGCCTCGGTCTCCGTCACCGCGCCCGTGTGGCTTCGAATGAGGGCGCGGCGAATCTTCCGTGCCCTAGCGCGCAGCCTGCTCCGCAGACCGTTCACGCGCGCAACCGACACCGTCTCCGTCTCAGACACGTTCGCCCCGTGGCGCCTGTAGTCAATGAGTGTCTCAGGCAGTACGTACCGCACGCCAAGTAGCCGCGCAAGCAGGTGCATCCACGAGTCATGGCCGTGCGCCACGTCTGGGATCGGCAGCACGGCGCCTAGGAACGGTCGGCGGACCGCCGTACAACACCCCGATACGAAACCGTCGTCCGGCAACCCGATGCGCCGGAAGTTGCCCAGTTCGGTGACGCCGCTGTGGGTCAGATCGTGATTCGTCACGCGGCGATCGTGGATCACGAGGTGAACGGCCGGGTTCTCCCCGAGGAACTCCAGGATGCGCTCGATCTTCTTGGGGTACCAAACGTCGTCCTGGTCACAAAGGAACACGACGTCACCGCGACAGCGGCGCAGCGCCTCACCGAAGTTGTGCGTGTAACCGAGCCGCCGTTGGTTGACCGAGATCCTGACGGCGAAGGGGGCCGTTTCAGCGAACGCCTCGACGAGCGCCACGGTGCCGTCACTCGACCCATCGTCGGTGACGACGAGTTCGTCCGGCGGTCGGGTCTGATCGGCGAGACTCCGCAACTGCGCTTCGACGTACGCTGCACCGTTGTAGGTCGCGAGCGCAACCGACACGATCGGCTTCTCGACCGGTTGAGTGTCTATGCGGGCACCCCGAAGCGGTAGCGCGTGAGGACCGCCTCGCTCGGTCCCCGATCGACCACCTGCCCGCGCTCGAGCACCACCACGTGGTCGGCCTTCGCCACGGTCTCGAGGCGGTGGGCGATCGTCAGCACGGTGCGGTGCTCCGCGATGCTCTCGAGTGCTTGGTACACCTGCTGCTCCGTGTGCACGTCCAAGGCGCTCGTGGCCTCGTCGAACACGAGGATCTGAGGCTGGTGGTACAGGGCTCGCGCGATCCCGATGCGTTGCCGCTGGCCGCCCGACAGACGAACCCCCCGCTCGCCGACTTCTGTCTCGTAGCCATCGGGAAGCTCGCTCTCGATGAACTCGGCGATCTGGGCCTCACGACACGCGCGCCGAACGGCCGCAAGATCGATGTCGGCGTCCTCGAGTCCGAAGGCGACGTTGCGCGCCACACTGTCGTCGAGGAGAAAGATCGACTGCGGCACGTAGCCGAACAACCTGCGGTACGCCCGCCTCGTCTCGGCGGTCACCAGGCGGTCATCGACACGTACCTCGCCGGTGCTCGGCGCCAACAGGCCCAGTAACAGGTCCACCAACGTCGTCTTGCCCGATCCCGTGCTGCCGACGACGGCCACGCTGCTGCGTATCGGCAGCCGCAGATCCACGTCCTGGACCGCGGCCGCGGACGAGCCCTCATAAGCGAAGGTCACGCCCACGAGCCGCACCTCACGCTCGAAGGGCAGCGGCTCGACGTCCACCTCAGGCATGGGTTCGAGGTCATGGCAGCGCGATAGGTCCGCCTCGATGACCTCCAGCGAACCCAAGCCGAAGCGCATTCGCGAGAACGCGCCGAACAACGCATCCATCGCGGGCATCATACGGAGCCCCGCGAAGGCGTATGCGCCCAGGAGCGGAACGATGCCCCCAAGTTCTTCTGCCGAATCGACACCGAGGGACGCGATGAGCACCAAGCCACCGACGGCGATGACCTGGAGCGCGTACCGCGGCAGCGCCAATACGGCCTGCCCCGCAGCCTGGATCTGCGCATACCGCACCGAGGGCGCCGCGTACCGGCGGTAGACCGACGCCTCGCGACCAGCAACTCGGACGTCCTTGAACCCCCCCAAGGCCTCGCTGACGGCCTTGAGGCGCGCCGCGCTAGCAACCACGACCTCGCGCCCAATGCGGCGCAGGTAGCCCCGGGTCAGGGCGAAGATCGCGCCGTACGCTCCCCCGAGAGCGACGAACGCGACGGCCGCGGTGCGTGGATCGAGCACCACGAGGAAGCCGGCGAGCGCCAAGATGACGGCGCTGCGCGTCGCCACCTCCAGCCCTGCCTTGACCCCGTTCTCGACCAACTGCCGCACCTCGACCACGATCCGATTGGCCATCTCCGAGGTGTTGCGGGTCAGCATGAACGGATACGGCTGGGCCAGGTAGTGGCGAACCAACCGTGCCGAGATCGTGTGGTTCAAGCCCCAAGTGAACCGGAGCATCCACCAGGTCGTGAGGAGAAGCAGCCCGTTGGCAGCGAGCAGGGTGAGGGCCAGCGCAGCACCGGCCCAGCGAAGCAGGATCATCGGATCATCGATCCCGGCACGCGCGACCAAGCCACCCACCAAGGGAAGCTCGCCGAACGAAGCGGGATCTGACAGGACCGTGAGGAACGGGATGACAGCGGCCACCCCCACGACCTCGACAAGCGCGGAAACGACCAGAAGGGGCGCGACGTAGGCAATACGCCTGCGTTCGGAGGGCTCCAACAGCCGCCAGATCCGCAGTAGCGCAAACCGCAAACGCATAGGACGGCGATCATGCCACATGAACACTGCCTTCGAAGCCTCATATCTCACGCGACGGAAGCAACCCAACCAGGCCTCGCCAGGTGGCCGGGGCGCCGGTGCTCGCCCACCGGCGCGGGCCAACCTCGTCGGGCCTGCAGCGACTCGAGGTCGGTGTTCCTCACGATCCGGGAGGCCCCGGTGGGCCGACGCCGTCGCGGACATCCCAGACACCGTCGAG
>JAABRY010000018.1 GCA_011390645.1 Gemmatimonadota bacterium | reverse complement strand
GGCACCGGGGGCGCCCTGGAATGCGATCCGCATGATCTGCTCCTGAAGGGTGACAACAAAAAGGCCCTCTCGGGGATCGAGAGGGCCTGGGAACAATCGGTACGCTGAGCTACCTACTGCGTGCGCCGACCCCCAGCCCTCTCGTCGAGAAAGGCCGCATAGGTAAACGCAAAGAAGCAGGTCTTGGCGGGGTTCATGATCCCTCACGTTACCTAGCGAGACTGGGGGCTGTCAACCACCCCGGTCTACAGGGCGATATCAAAGCTGCCGTTGGTGACGACCATCGGCGCCGTCGCTGCTCCGCTACCCGCCGTTGGCAACGTGAAGGTGAAGGTCCCCGCGATCCGGGTCGCGGTAAGCGATGTGACGACCAGCGATCCCGTTCCGCCCGCCGAGGAATTCCAGCAGCAGAGCGGCCCGGTCACTGGCGCTCCCGGCGGGGCGCCCACGGTCGCGCGGGCCGGACTCCCGGGACCGACGGCGTAGGTCCCCGTGGCATTCACGTTCTGGAGCGTGATGTTGATGGTGTGCTGGGTGTTGCTCCCCCCAAAGGTCAGCAAGGTGGCGAGCGTCCCGATGCGGACGACGGTCGAGGCGTTGTAGGCCGCCCCGTTGAGCGTCCCGCGCAGCAGATTGCGACCGCTTTCCGGGACGGGCGTGGTGGTGCCAGAGGTGATCGCGAGGTCAAATGCACCATTCGTGACACTGCGGGTGCCGGTGGCGCCGCCCGCACTCCCGGCAGCCGTGAACGAGAACGTCCCCGCAATGCGGGCGGCCGTAAGTGCCGTGATGGTGATGGTACCTGCCGCGCCGCTGAGGGGGGTCCCCCAGCCGCCCGTCGGATCGGCGTAGATGGCCGTGCCGCCTGAAACTCCGGCACCTGTGCCAAGTGGGTAAGTCCCTGGGCCGGGGATGTTCATCAGGGTGATCGAGATGCCTTGCCCCTGGGCCGTACCACCCGAAATCGTGTAGGTCCCGCTGGCGGCCGCAACGGCGACCGTCGCACTCGCCGCAGATGCCCACGCCTGGCCCTCAATGGAGGCGGTGAAGTTGGCCGTGCCGCCCGGCGGCGGCGGCGGCGGCGGCGGCGGGGGATTGGGGCCGGGGCCGGGGCCCGTGGGCCCGCCCCCTCCGCCACAGGCGAGGGTGAGCAGCAGCACAGGCGAGGCGAGCAGACTGACTGGGCGGAACATGGCGGGCTCCTGGGGGAGGGTCGAGCAGAGAAGCAACTGGACGCAGTGCATTGCGCAGGACCGCGCCGGATCCCCTCACTCCTCCCGTTCGCTCAGGGGGACACCCCCCTCGCCCCAGCCGCCTCTCAGATCTCCCAATTGCTCAACAGGATTCCCGCTGGCTCCATCTCGGCGAAGCCCTCGAGGGTGAGGCGAAGGTCGGTCCACTGCACGCGCCACCCGTCGGTGATCAACTGGCCGTAGAGATCGAGGTGGCGGGTCTGACAGCGGACGGTGCACCCTGCGAGACCGCACCGGGAAGCCTCACCCTCTGCCGCAGCAATGGCACGCCGTGCCGAGGGGAGATCGCGCGCGACGAGCTTGAGCACGCGCAAGTCCTCCGCGACGCGCCCCGCCGCCAGTGGGGCGGAGTGCCACAGGGCGAACGCCTGGAGCGCACCCGACGCGTCGTGCACCAGGGACACATCGCCAAGACCGATGGCCAGGGTGAGCTGCATCTCGTGCGTGAAGTCGGCGCCTGGCACGACGCTGCTGCTCAGCGCACGGCACGCGTCGAGCATTTCCTGACGCCGTTCCGCCGGGGCGTCGCCCAACCGCGGTGCACTCGGTGCGAGACCCGAGGTCACGTCGCCCTGCAACGTGATCGTCAGCGGACCCGGGCGGAAGCCAAGTCGCGAGTAGAAGCCGATGTTGTCGAGGGTGCGCGGCATCGTCTCGAGTCCGATGGTGCGCGCACCGGCGTCACGCAGCGCGATGATGCCCGCAGTGACGATGTCGCGACCCAATCCCCCCCCCTGACGATCGGTCCGGACGGCGAGCGGGCCCATCCACCCCTCGGTGCCTGACAGGTGGGAGAGGTTGAAGGCGATGAGGTCACCGCGCGCATCGCGCCACGCCATGGCGCCGCTGCCCGCGCCCTCGAGGGCGTAGCGCCAGACGTCGGGATTGAGGTGCGGCACCCGGACACCATTGAGCCCATCGCGGCGGTACCGTTCGGTGAACGCCTCGGAGAAGAGGCGATTCAGGGCGCCCACATCGCGCACCTCGAGGCGCGTCGGTCCGACCACCGTGCGATCAGGCCGCCACATCACCGAGCGCCTCCGCCTCATCCTCGCGCACGGTTGTCACCCCGCGCTCGACATCGTAACTGACCCGGAGGAGGCGATCCACGGCGTCGCGCATTCCTTCAATGTGGGAGATGAGGATCACCTGCGGGAAGCGGTCACCGAGCGCGCGCAGGAGGTCGAGCACCGCCTGCCGGCGCTCCTCATCGAGCGAGCCGAAGATCTCATCGAGTACCAGCAGCGCCAGCGGCTGCCCTGCCCGCTCGGCGATCATCTGGGAAATCGCGAGTCGGAGTGCGAGGTGGACGATGTCCTCTTCGCCGCCGGAGATGACGGGCTTGACCTCGCCATCCTCGACGATCGTGGCGACGTATTCCTCGCTCAGGTCGAGATCCGCGTAGCGACCGTTGGTGAGATCGCGCAGGAAGGTCGACGCGCGCTCGGCGAGTTCGGGGCGCAGTTGCAGGTTCAACTCGGTGCGGAGGTCCCCAAAGGCGCGATCGAGTTCATGCAACCGGGTGACCTCGGTGCCGAGGGCGCGAGCGCGCGCGGCGCGTGCGGCACGATCGGCCTGTTGTTGCAACGCCATCGCCCGCAACTGTTCGGCACCCTTGAGTGCCTCGGCGCTGCCCGCCGCCTCGACCTGTGCCGCCTGTACGGCCAGTTCCGCCGCACGCACCTCCGCCTCGAGCGACGCGAAGGACTCGGGATTCCAGTCGAGCGCCGCCATGCGCGCGCCCAGTTCGGCCAGCGCTTCCTCCGCCGCGGTGGCGGTGCGCTCCGCTTCCGTCGCCTCCGTCCCCAGATTCACCGCGCGTGCTGCCACGCCGACGAGTTGGTCATGCTCGCGACGGATCGGCTCGAGGCGCGCGAGCTCGGTGCGCACGGTATCGTGGCGCGCGGCGTCGTAGGTGGCGGCTGGCCCCGTGAGCTCGGCCTCCAACTCGGCAAGACGGGCATCCATGCGGGTCAGATCCACGCGCAACGCCTCGACACGCGAGGCCTTCGCCTCACCCTCGGCGGTGGCCGTGGTGGCGGCGGCATGCGCCCGCTCCGCCACCTCCCGCGCCGCCTCCCGCTCGCGCACCTCCTCGGGCATCGCTTCGAGCTGATCGCTGCGCTGCTTGAAGTAGTTCCCGCTGGCAAGCACCTCGTCCATCTGCGTCTGCAGGAGGGCCAGCGTCTCGCGATAGTCCTTGCCCAGCGGGCGATTGCACGTCGGGCAGATGCCCTCCGGACCCGCAGCCTCGATGGCCGTGAGCTGCTCCCGCAGTTCCCGGTAGCGGTCGCGGTACGCTTCGAGCTTGGTCCGCGCCTCCTGGCCGTTCTGGGTCCAGCGGGTCCGCGCCTCCGCCAGCAGTCGCTCCGCCTCGGTGCGGGCGAGTCGTGCCTGATCGCGTGCCGTGCGCAGGGATGCCACGGCCGCGGCGTCCGGGAGCGCTGCGATCTCGGCCTCGACCGCCACGCGCCGGGTGCGCAACTCATCGCGTTGCGCCACGAATCGGCTGCGCGCCGCCACGGCCGCGGCGGCCTTGTCGAGCACCTCGCGTTCCGTCACGAGCGCGTCCCAGGCAATCAATTGGGTCGCAAGGGGCGTCAGCCGGTGTTGGGCCTCGAGGGCACTGGCGAGTTGCTTGTCGAGCGCGGCAAAGACCGTCCGTGCCTGCGTGACGCGCTGTTCCACCACACGTCGCTCGCCATC
This sequence comes from Gemmatimonadota bacterium, assembly GCA_011390645.1. Taxonomy (GTDB): domain Bacteria; phylum Gemmatimonadota; class Gemmatimonadetes; order Gemmatimonadales; family GWC2-71-9; genus Palsa-1233. The sequence goes on along the minus strand of JAABRY010000018.1, from coordinate 34,780 downwards.
CAGCCCCTGCCATGCCGTGCGGCGCTGCTGCGCCACGTCCCAGGCAGGTGCAAGCGACTCCCGGGCGATCCGCGCCAGCCGTTCCCGCTCCGCGGCGGCATCACCCGACGCCCGCGCCGCCTCAAGGCGTGTGGTGGCCACCTGAAGCGCAGTCTCGAGTTCGGCCGGGTCGGCGAGTCCCTGCTCCACTCCCGCCAACTCGGCGCGGCGCGCACTGCGCCGCTCGCGGATGCGATCCTGCGCTTCTCGCAACCGCTCGTAGCCGAGCACCCGCGAGAGAAAACGCCCGCGCTCCGCCGGGGTCATCGCCGCCATGACGGCGAGTTCCTTCTGCCCCGTGAAGTAGGTGTTGAAGAATTCCTCGCGCGTCATGCCGAGGATGGCGGTCAGGCGTTCGGTGACCGCCCCGGTGCTGTTCGCGATGACCACACCGTCCTGTGCGAGCTCGGCATTCGTGAGGGTGCGTGTCGCCCGGTACACGTGCGTGCCCAGGGCGAACTCGAGCTCGACCTCGAACTTCGAGCGTGGCGGCGCCCCGCGACGCCGGAGCGTGTCACGTGTCCCACGTGCGGCAGGCACGCCGTAGAGGGCATAGGCAATCGCCTCGAGCAGCGTGGTCTTGCCGGACCCGTTGGGACCGACGATCGCGAGCAGGCCCTGACTGAAGGTGAGTTCCGTTCGCTCGTGCTGCCGGAAATTGACGAGTCTCAAGCGGAGCAGATGCATGTCATCCCCCCCCCTCAAGTGCGTCGCGCTCGACTTCGGCCAGCACCGCGATGCCCTCGGCCACGAACTGCTCTCGGTCGACGCCACCCGGCAGGGCACGCCCGCGCAGGAAGCCGGCCACGGTGTCCGCCAGGGTCTGCCGCTCGCCCGGTGCTCCCATGCCGACTTCTCGCGCTGCGCGCTCGGGACGGCGCAGGTCGAGGTGCAGGTGCAGGGCCCGGGCCTTCCACTGCCGGATGGTGGTGTGGTCCAGTTCCCGCGCGACTGCGCGCGGCACACCTCGAACCACCTGTCGCACGACGGCGTCCTCGATGCCGCCGGGCACGGCCTCGATGGCTTCCGCGAGGAGGCGATCCAGTTCCGCAGCGGAGAGCTCCCCGGCATCGAGCGGACGCAGGTCGAGCACGCGACGGGGCGCCTCGATCGCGTGGCGTGTGACCCGGGCCTCGGGCAGGTCAACCATCAGCCAGCCCTTCCCGTGGAGCCCGCGCGTATGCTCCTCGCGCAGCTCACTCCAGGGGTCGGGGCTGACATAGTCGAGCGCACCGGCGTACCAGACACGCGGGCGCACCTCGTGCTGCACGTGATAGTGTCCCAGCGCGACGTAACTCCACGCCCCGCCGAGGTCGGCCTCGCTCAGGAATGCGCCACCAGGTTCGGCGAGGGCACGATCATGGCCGAACAGCCCCGGCGTCTCGCCATGCAGAATCAGCACCTGATGTTGCTCTGGACCGGCCGGCTCGAGTGCGGGGCGCGGTTGCTCGAAGAGCGCCTGATGCGGCACCGCGAGGACGGCGAGGTCGAGCTCGGGGAAGGAAAAGCGGCGAGCGCCCTGATGCGCGACATGTACGCCGAGGTCATGAAAGAGCCCGAAGATCGAGACCGTATCGCTCGAGCGCGGCGTGTCGTGGTTGCCGGCAATCAGGAGGATCGGCGCGTCGGGCAGCGCGGCACGCAGTCGGGCGAACTCGCGGAATGCCTGCAGGATCGCGGAATTCGTCGGGCGCACGGCATGGAAGAGGTCGCCGGCCACAATCACCGCGTCGGGACGCTCGGCGAGCACCCCGTCGATGGCGCGGCCAAACGCGGTGCCGACATCCACCTCACGCTGATTGTGCCCCCGGGCATTGAGGCGAGCGTACTGGCGAAAGCCGAGGTGCGGGTCGGCAAGGTGAGCGATGCGCATGAATCAGTATGGCGCGAACGGGTCGGCGTCGTCATGCGCGAGTGGCGTGATTCCGCGCGCGGGTTCAGGTGTCGTGTTCGGAATCGTCTTGCGCAACATCCCGCGGAAGAAGGCGAACGGCGCGTCCGGCCGACGACGGGTGGTCGCGGAGAGCGCCGCACGGACCTCGACCTCCGGGCGATCCGCGAGCAGGGCGCGCACGTCATCGGCACGCACCGTTGGATCCAGCAGGCGCAGCCGCTGGATCACCGCATCGGCAAATGGCAAGTCGGCGGCGGGGGGGAAGTGCTCGATCCCCTCGCGGCCGGATAGCGAGGCGGGGCGCGGGAAGCGCACGAACACCGGTTGCGTGAAGTGCGGATGCCGCAGGAGCAATTCTCCCTTCGGCAACGCGGCAAGCTTCGCCTTGACGGCCGGTGGCAGCGTGGCGTAGCCCGGCATCGCCAGCTCGTCACTGTCCATCCGGCCATACGCGGTCGTGCCCGCGTTGCCCACCACGCGACGGAGTACCTGCGAGCGGAATTGCTGCGCCGAGAAGAGGACGAGCCCGAGATAGCGGCCCCGCTCCGAGAGATCGAGCAGCATCTTCTTGACGTGCGTTTCGGGACCGTCGGCGGGCGCGTACTTGTTGAGCTCGTCCACGAACACCACGATGTGGTCCACGCCGAGATCGCGGCGTTCGAGGTGTTCGCGGAGTCGTGAGATCACGCGCGCAAAGACGAGATCCTGGGCCAGCGGGTCCACGCCTGCCACGTCCACCACCGTCACGGAGCGATCGCGAAACTCGCCCCACGGCAAATCATTCGCGACGCCGTCGTCGGTCACCAATCCGCGCGCGCGCGTCGCGATGTTGCCGAGCCGGTTGCGCACCTTGCGGATCGTGGCGACGTGGTGCGTGCGCCAGACTTCGCCGCCGCGCTGCGTGGTCTCGAGATGATCGAAGATCGCGCGGAAGAGCTCATCGAGGTCGGCGAAGGTCTCGACGGCGAACGGCGCAGCCCGCAGTTCCGGCGCGTCGAAGCGTTTCCCCACCACACGATCGGCGAGGAAGTCGAGGAGGGCGTCGGCCTTGGCGTCCACGTCATCCCGATTCAGCACCACCTCGGCGTAGTCCAGGATCTCGCGCAGGCCCCAGACCAGTGGTTCGACCCGATCCACGAGCGCTGGGTGCGATCGCAGCGTGTTCAGGTTGACGCCGTCAGCCTTGTAGGGGGCGTACACGGTCAGATCGGTGAACGGTGAGGCGACGAGTCCGAGTTGACGCCAGAGCGCCAGGTCATCGGTACCGAGTGGCGCGGCCTGATCGAGGAAGCAGAGGTCCGGCCCCTTCACGTTGAAGCAGACGGCCGCGACGCTGCCCTTGCCTGCCGGGAAGGTCTGAAAGAGCGACTGCATCAGGAAGGTCACCGCGCTGGTCTTCGTCGCGAGCCCCGACACCCCGGTGATGTTGAGGTGGGCCGCCTCGGGGCCGACCAGGAAGTCGGCGTCGAGATAGACCGGGGCCGACATCCCGCCTGCGGCGTAGAGTCCGATCGGGATGCCGGTCGAGGCGTCCTCGTTCACGTAGGCATCCATGCGCAACGCGATGCGCACGTCGTCGTTGCTCGCTGCGGTGACGGTCCCGAGCGGCACCGGCTGCATCGGCTCCTCGGGGAGCTGCCGCAACACGGCCGCGGTCCAGAGTCGGATCTCCGGACGCAGCGTGGGGTCGTCCGCCGTGCGCGCGGGATCACCATCCGCGCCGATCACCGCATCCATCGGGCGGGCGAGGTCGGCGTAGGCGACCGCCTCGGTCACGACACCAAACACCGTGCGCGCATCACCCTCGACACGCACGATGGTGCCGATACCAAGCACCGCGTCGGCCGCGGTCCAGAAATGGAACTGGTGCGGGGTACTGGGCTTGAGTTCGGTGGCGAGGACGCGTCCGAGCATGCTCATCCCCCCCCCGCACGGGCGCGCAGGTACCGCTCGACATCGTGGATGCCATACAGGAGACGATCCGCGCGTCGGTCCGCCGCGAGCGGGGCGCGCTCGGCCAGCAGGTGTCGCGACCATGCATCCGCGTGCACGAGGGTGTGCTCCGTCGCGGGCGCTTCGATTCGCAACAAGCCGTGGAAGAGATCCTTCCCCTCCCATTCGTGGAGTCGCAGCGCCCACGCGTACACGGGGGCAACCTGCCTCGTGGCCGGCGCGAAGATGCTGGTACGATGTCCCGCCGGCAGCGTGAGGTAGGTGTGCAGCTCGTCGTCCGTGAAGGGCAGCGTGGCATGGCTCTTCACCACGCCGAGCATCTGCGGGTCCCGGGCCCAGTCGGGCGAGGTCGCGAGGGAGCCGTCCACCAGACACCACGTGGTTGGCTCGACCGCACGGAAGCGGCGCGCCACTTCGATTTCGAGTGCGGTGCGGGCCCGGTCCACGAGGGCGTGCGCGCGCTCGGCGTCGGCAATCGGATGCGGCGGCTCGGCGTCGTCCACCGGGATCGCCCGGACCGCACCGGGCAGCGACGGGGCCAGGCGGGCAAGGGCGTGCGGTCGCGCCACGACCAGTCGCTCATGCGCCTCTGTCGAGAGCGTGAGTCGACGCGCCCGGCGCACGCGCACCGCGGCACGCACGTCGGCCCCCAGCACCGGATCGGTGCCGAGGTAGCCGAGCAGTTCGACGTGCTGCGTGCCGTCGAGAAATGCCACCGGCTCGGTCCACGCGATCGGTGCGCCCACCGCGATCGCACGGAGTGGGCCTTCGACGAGTTTCGCGGGGCGATAGCTCGCGGTCTCGCGCCGGCCGCCGGCTGCATCGGCGGCGGCGGTGGCGGTGTGTCCGCCGGCGAGGGCAAGTCGGCGGCGCAGTGGATGGAACGTCAGGGAGGCCATCCGGCCGGTCAGGCCGGATCGGGGCGGGAAGGCACGCCGTCGAGCCAGAGTCCTGCAAGGCGATTGGCGGCGTCCACCTCCACAAGCAACTTGTCCGCGACACGAATCGGCTCGACGGGCCGGCGCGTGCCGACGCGCAGGTGGTACACGCGCCCGCCGGGATCTGCGGCCATCGAGATCGTGGTGTCGAACTCCATGGCGGCGGCGCCGCGGCGCGGCGAACGCCCGGGGATGACCACCTGAGCGATGCGCGCCTCGACCGGCGGCGCGAGCCCGGGCAATGGCGTGACCTCGGGCCAGACGACCATATCCACCCCGCAGAGCACCCCACCGCTGATGTCGAGCAGCACCGTCGAGCCTTCCTCGTCCGTCATCTCGACGGTCCCCGTATAGCCGGTCTGCATGACCCCGGGCATGAAGGCCCCGGACAGGATGCCCGTCTCGGCGTCCCACTGCCAGTCGAGCGTGGGGAGTGTTCCCCCCCCCTTGAGGACATGGATCTCGATCGCCATCAGGAGGTGCCTTCGCCCAGACGGCCGATGAAACGCATGAGTCGATCGGTCGCCGCTTCGAGTTCGAGATCGGAGACGCTGTACGAGAGCCGCAGCCAACGATCGTCACCAAAGGCCGCGCCCGGCACCGTGGCCAGTCCCTCCTCGCGCATCAGGCGCTCTGCGAAGGCCGTCCCTCCCGGACCACCGCCGGGCATCAGCGCATCCACGCGAAAGAAGAGGTAGAACGCCCCGTGCGGCTCGATGTACTCGATGCCCGGGGCCTGGTCCTGAAAGCGCGCGACGAGGTAATCACGGCGACGGCGGAATGCGGCCACCATCCGCTCGACGTCGTGATCCACGGATGGATCCGAGAAGGCGACCGTCGCTGCCCACATCGCCGGCTGGTTGGCGCCGGTGGTGGTGTGACTCTGCAGTGCCGCCATGGAGCGCACCAGTTCGGCGGGCGCATACGCGCCACCGATCCGCCACCCCGTCATCGCGTACGCCTTCGACGCACCGTAGATCACCACGGCACGCTCGAGCGCCGCGTCATCCAGATCGAGCAGCGATGGCGCGGGGCCAGCACCGTAGTGGATGCGTCGGTAGATCTCGTCGCTGATCAACCAGATGCCGTGCTCACGTGCCCAGGCACTGATCGCTGCGATCTCCTTCGCGGTGTACACTGCGCCGGTCGGATTGCAGGGCGAGCAGAGAATGAGCCCCTTGGTGGCAGCATCGCGGTGGCGTTCAAGATCGGCGACGCTGACCTTCAGCCCCCACTCCGGATCGCCGGGCACCATCACGGGTTCCGCGCGGCAGAGATGCACGATTTGCGGATACGAGACCCATGCGGGCGACGGGATGAGCACCTTGTCACCGGGCCCGAACAGCGCGAAGCATGCATTGAACAACGACTGCTTCGAACCATTGCTGATGACGAGACGGTCGGGATCGACGACGCGTCCGCCGCTCATGCGTGACATCGCGCCAGCCATCGCGGTGCGCAGCTCCACCGTGCCCGTGTTGGGTGCATAGCGCGTGCGACCGGCACGGATCGCCGCAATGCCCGCTTCGGCGACGGCAGTGGGCGTGTCGAAGTCCGGCTCGCCCACACCGAGATCGAGGACATCCTCGCCAGCGGCCTTGCGGCGCTTGGCCTCGTTGCTGATGGCGACCGTCTCGGAGGCCTTCAGGTGCGCGAGGTTGGGGGACGGGCGAAACGATGCCATCGCGTGAATCCGTTCGACAAAGGGACGAGGAAACGGGAAAAGTCCGCCGTCGCCGGGGCCGTGTCAACGTTGTCGCACTTTCCCGCCCTGCGTGAGCGCGCTAGGATTGTCCTGCCGCGCAACTCGCGCAGGGCGAGGCGCATTGACAATCGAGGGTACGGTGACGGAACAGGACGCATGGGGCGTGGCCCCTACAGTGGCGACGGCGCTTGCCGCGCTGGGCTGGACGCGCGAGGATGCCATCGGGCAGGGTGGGCTCCAGCCGGCTCGCCGAGGGACCAACCTGGTGATGGTCCGGCCCCCATCGCCGGCGTGGGCGGGCCCCGCGCTTGCGGGCGTCCTGGAGGGCGCCGCCGAGCGCGGTGGACGCACGATCGTCCTGGCCGCTCCAGCGCTGGTGCCGGTGCTCGGTGCGCTCGTCGCGCGCCTCGCCGCCGCCGCAGGCCTCCGTCATGAAACCGCCCTCGGCCCTGCCCGCGCCGCACGTCGCCTTCGCGCCGACGAGGTGGACGTCCTCGTCTGCTCCCCCGCCACCGCCCTGACCCTGCAGGCACGCTCCGCGCTGGCGCCCGATCGGGCGGCGGCACTGGTCCTCGCGTGGCCCGACGGCTGGGACGCCGACGAGGCGCTCACCCTGCTCCTGAACGATCTCGCGCGCGATGCCCAGCGACTCGTCTTCACGGCGGTACCGTCGCAGGCCGAAGCCCTCGTGGAGCGTTACGCCCGTCGCGCCGCCATCCTGGGCGAGGCGGCGCTGTCCGTCGAAGCGGAGCTGCCCACCAGCGTGCGATCCGTGGCCACGCCGTGGGCCACTCGTGCCGCGTCAATCGCCGCGCTCCTTGAAGTGACCGACCCCGACACCACCGTCGTCTGGACCGCGGACACCGCCGACCACGCCACGCTCGATGCGGCGCTCGGGGGCGCCTTGCCGCTGGTGCATCGCACCCAGGGCGCGATCGCGCAGGTGATCTGCTATGACCTGCCCGATCCCGCCACCTATGCCGCGTTCGGACCAGCAGCCGCGGTGACATTGCTCGTGCCTCCTGGCACGGAGCAGTACGTCGGGCGCCTCGCCCCCATGCGCCGCCCCGTCGTCATGCCCTCCCTCGGCACTGCCCTGCTCGAGCGCGACGCCGCGCGCCGGGCGGAGGTACTCAACGCGATCGAGGGGCTCCCACTCGACGCGGCATTCTATGCACTCGCACCGCTGTTCGAGCGGCACGAACCCCAGCAGGTGGCGGCGGCGTGTTACGCGTTGTGGCGCCAGGCGCTCGTACCGGCTGCAGCTCCCCGGCGCGAGGCAGCACCGGTGCAGAGCGCCACGCCCGTCGGTGGCGGATCGGCAATGGCGAAGCTGTGGGTCGGCGCGGGCAAGAAGGACGACGCCACGCCCGGCGACCTCGTGGCCGTGCTCGTGAAGGAGGCCGGTCTCGATCGCACGTTGATCGGACGCATCGAACTGCGTGACACCTTCTCGCTCGTTGAAGTGCCCGCGAGTGAAGCCGATCGCCTGGCCGCGGCGCTCACCGGGCTGACGATCCGCCGGCGGCGTCTGGTCGCGCGCGTGGATCGCGGCATTCCCGCGCGCAGTGGGCCCGGCCGCGGGGCGCCGCGTCGAGGGTAGAAACGCCGACGGGCCGCCCAGCGGGGCGGCCCGTAGTCCGACGGACAACGTGGTGCAGGCTTACTTCGCCTTGTTCACGAGATCCTTGAGACCCTTGCCCGGGCGGAACGCCGGGACCTTCGACGCCTTGATCTTGATCGTGGCGCCCGTCTGCGGATTGCGGCCTTCACGCGCAGCGCGCTTGCGGACTTCGAAGCTGCCGAAGCCAGTGAGTGCGACGGCGTCGCCCTTCTTGAGGGCCTTGGCGATGATGCCTTCGGTCGAGAAGAAGAGATCGACGATCTCGCCGGCGTGCGCCTTCGAGGTGTCGAGTTCCTTCGCGACGGCCTCGATGAGCTCCATCTTGTTCACGGGGTGCTCCTGGGTGTGATTGTGTGGGAACCGAGCACGGGCCCGGATGGCCCGCTCGGCCGAGAATATGGGGGTCGGGCGCGGAAGTCCGCAAGTTCTGCGGTTTTCCACACGCCACCCGCGCCGACCCCTTATTAATAAAGGCCTCCGGGCCGATACATCTTGTCGGAATTCCTGATATGACACACCAGCGCGTTGGTCGAATCGAAATTGTGGCGGGCGTGATGTTCAGCGGGAAGAGCGAAGAGCTCATCCGGCGGGTCCGTCGCGCACTGATCGCCCGCCGGCAGGTCCGGGTGTTCAAGTCGCACCTCGACGCCAGGTACGAGGGGCTGCATCACGTCTCCAGCCACACCGGCGTCGCCATCGACGCGGCGCCCATTGACCGCGCGGAAGAAGTGCTGCGCCTGATCGGCGACCCCGACACGGTGGATGTCGTCGCAGTGGACGAGGCGCAATTCCTGGACGGCGCCATCGTCGAGGTCGCGACCCATCTTGCGGAGCGTGGCGTGCGCGTGATCTGCGCGGGGACCGACACTGATTTTCGCGGCGAGCCGTTCGGCATGATGGGCCACCTGATGGCCATCGCGGAGGATGTGACCAAGTTGCAGGCGATCTGTGTCCGGTGCGGCGATCTCGCGTCGCGCAACCAACGACTCGTCAACGGTGAGCCGGCGCACTGGAACATGCCGGTGGTGCTCGTCGGCGGCAGTGAGAGCTATGAAGCACGCTGCCGGCGGTGCTTCCAGGTCCCCCGTCAGGACACCGATCAGGTGGCGTTGCTCTGATGCGCGTGCTGGCACTCACCGGGAACGTCGCTGCGGGCAAGTCCACTGTCGCGGCACGCCTGCGCGCCTTGGGTGCCGTGCTGGTCGATGCCGATGCGATCGTGCGCGACTTGCAGCGGCCGGGCACGCCGGTCCACGCGCGCATCGTGGCTCGCTTCGGTGCGGGGATCCTCACCTCGGATGGCACCATTGATCGGCAGGCGCTGCGAACCCGGATTCTTGCTGACCCGGCGGAGCGCCTCGCGCTCGAGGCGATCGTGCATCCGGCCGTCGAAGCCGAACGCCGGCGACAGGTCGCCCGCGCCGCGGCCGACGGCGCCGAGGTGGTGATCGCCGAGATTCCCCTGCTGTTCGAGGCCGCCGATCCGTCGGTGTATGAGGGGGTGATCCTGGTCGACGCCCCCGAGGCGGAACGACGGCGGCGACTGATCGACGAGCGAGGGCTCCCCCCGGAACAAGCCGATCGGCTTCTGGCCGCGCAGTGGCCCGCGGCCCACAAGCGAGCGCGAGCCACGTGGATCATCGACAATGATGGCGACCGCCAGACGCTCCTCGATCGTACCGACGCGCTGTGGCAGCTGATCACCCACTGACGGTTGTCTGGGAGGATCGGACACCTCGCGATGCGGCGTCACAGATGGCCCTGGACGAAGCCGCACTCGCGCTCGCTGCGGAGGGCGTGCACCTCCTCCGACTCTACCAGTGGAGCACAGAGACCGTGTCGTTCGGCGCCAATGAGGCCGCCGCCCGGCACTGGGATCGTGACAGGTTGGCTCGCGACGGGATCCATTGTGTTCGCCGTCCGACCGGTGGACGCGCTGTCTGGCATGCCGCGGACGACCTGACGTATGCATGGACTGGCCCGGTCGCTGCGCTGGGCGGGGTGCACAGCGCCTACGCCGAGCTTCACCGCCGACTCGCCCACGCGCTCGACTCGGCACTCTCCCTGGCACCCACCCTCGCCCCAAAACCGGCCAGACTCCCGGGCCTGGCGCCAGGCGCATGCTTCGATGTCCCGGTCGGTGGCGAGGTCATGATCCACGCGCGCAAGGTGATCGGCTCCGCCCAACTGGTGCGGCACGGGATGCTGTTGCAGCACGGTGCGATCGCGCGAAGCGACCGCACCGCGTCCCTCGGACGCTACCGCACGGCACCGGTCGACCTGTCGGTGGCCCGCCACTCCAGCCTCCCCGCGGCCGACCGACTCGGTGCAGCGATCGCCGCTGCGTGGCTGGGGGCCGGTGCCACACCAGCCCCGCCAGAGTTGACCTCACGCCTCGAAACGGCGAGTCTCCAGTCACTCCCGCGCTATCGTGACACCGCCTGGACGTGGCGCCGCTGAGGTCGCCACCCCATCACAAGGAATCGCCGATGCGTCGCTCCGCGCTCGTCCTCCTGCTGGCCCTCGTGCATCTGGGGGGGGGAGATCCACTTGCGGCTCAGTCGGTCCGCGGCACCGTGGTGCTCGCCACCGGGCAGGATCCCGCCCTGCCGATTCCGTTCGTGGGCACCGCCTCACAGGGGAACGCCGACGTCGCGGATCAACTCTTCCTGCGCCTCGGCACGATCACCAGCGCGTTCCGCACGGGGGGCGATCGCTCGCTCGATCCCCAACTCGCGGCGAGTTGGCGGCGCGAGGATCCGCGCACGCTGGTGTTCGAGCTCGACCCGCGCGCGAGATGGCATGACGGCACGCCGGTCACGGCCCGTGATGTCGCGTTCACGTGGGCGATCGCGAGCAATCCGCGGGTGAATCCCAACCAGGCGGCGCTGGAACTCGTCGAAAGCGTGACCGCGATCGGCACGCGAACGGTCCGGGTTCGGTTCCGACGCGCCTCCAGCGAGCAACTCTACACCTTCGGGTTCGGGATGCAGCCGCTGCCGGCCCACCTGTTGGGGGACGTCGCTCCCGAGGCGATCGCGACTTCCGACTTCGCCCGCTTTCCCGTCGGCAACGGTCCCTATCGGTGGGAGCGTCGCGTCCCGGGACAGTTCGTGGAGTTGCGTGCCGACACCACGTTCTACCTCGGACGACCCGGGATTCATCGCCTCGTGGTGCGGGTCGCTGGCGACCCGTCGGCCCGCCTCAACCTGATGCTCGCGGGCCAGGTGGATGTGCTCGACAATCTCCCCCCCCCAATGCTCGAGCAGCTGGTCGCCCGACCCGAGATCGCTCCGGTGACGGTCTCGAGCACCCTGATCGTCTACGCCCTCTTCAACACCCGCCACCCCGGCGACACGACGCGACCGCATCCCATCCTCGCCGATCGACGCGTGCGGGAGGCGATGCGTCTCGCCCTCGATCGCACGACGATGGCACGGAGTGCCTTCGGGGCCAACACGCTGGTGCCCGATGTCGCCGCCTCCCAACTCTGGCAGTGGACGCGCCCGCCACCACCCGCCCGCCCGAGTGGTGACGTGGCACGGGCGCGCGCGTTGCTCGCGGAAGCTGGTTGGCGCGACAGCGACGGCGACGGCATTCTTGACCGCAACGGGACCCCGCTCCGTCTCGCGATGATTCTGCCGAGTACCAGCGCGCCGCGTCAGACCCTTGCCGTACAGGCCGAAGCGATGTGGCGCGCCATCGGCGTGGCCGTGACGCTGGAGCGCAGCGATTTCCCCGGGTACCTCGCACGGCGCGGCTCCGGCGACTGGGACCTCGACCTCACCGCGGTGAATCAGGATGCCTCCCCGCGCTCGCTGCTGACCAGCTGGTCCTGCGCCTCTGCGCAGAGCCCGGGGTCCAGCAACGTGGCGCGTTGGTGCGATCCGACGTTCGATCGCTTGCGTGAGGCGGCGGAAGCGGTCACGGGCGACCCCACTGCAGCGTGGCAGCGAGCCTTTGCCCACATGCAGGCAGCGGTCCCGGCGATCTTCTTCGCCGCGCCAGCCAATCAAGTGGCCGTGCACACGCGCTACGCCAACGTGCAGATCCTGCCGATCAAGGCGTGGCTGAATGTCTGGCGCTGGCGCGTGCGCCCCGAGGCAGCGCTCCCGCGCGACCGGTGACATGACGCACTGGCTCGTCCGTCGCACGTTGGACGCTGCCCTCTCCACGCTCGGCGGGGTGCTGTTGCTGGTGGTCCTCGTCCAGGTGCTCCCGGGCGACCCGCTGGCCGCGGTGATTCGTGACTTCCCAACCGACCCGGCGACCCTGACCGCCCTGCGGGAGCGCTGGGGGACCGACCTGCCGCTCGGCACCGTCGTCGCTCGCTTTGTGGGGGGGGCACTTCGGGGCGACCTCGGCACGTCGCTCGCCGCCGGTCGACCGGTGACCACGGTGCTTGCCGAGCGCCTCGGGCCCACCTTGCTGCTCGGCGGGCTCACGCTGCTGGTGCACTTCACGATCGGACTCGCGCTCGGACTCTGGACCGCGTTGCATCCGCGCACCCTTCGGGCGCGCGTCATCGGCGGACTCACCTTGGTGGGGTACGCGCTGCCGTCCTTCGTGATCGGCCTCATCCTGGTCTGGCTCTTCGCGCTCACGTGGGGCTGGTTCCCGCCCGCCGGGTACAGCGACCCCTTGCTCGCGTCTGACGCCGGGCTGGGCGCGGTCCTCCTGGATCGCGTGCGACACCTCGCCCTCCCGCTCACGACCATGGTGCTGGCGACGATCGCCGTGCCGATCCGTCACCAGCGAGCGGCCGTGGACGAAACCCGCGAGGCCCCATGGGTCGTCGCGGCGCGTGCCCGCGGTGTCTCGCCGGCGCGGCTCGCGGTGCATCACATCTGGCGCCCCGCACTCACGCCGATCGTCACCCTGCTCGGCCTCTGGCTGCCGATGCTCGTCGGTGGTGCCGTGTTCGTCGAGGCAGTCTTCGCCTGGCCCGGGATCGGGACGCTGATCGCCGAGGCGACTGCGCAACGCGACGTCCCGATGGTGGTCGGCGCCGGCGCGTTGCTGATTCTCACCGTGCAGGTCGGCTCCCTCCTCGCCGATCTGCTCTACCGGGTCGTGGACCCTGCACAGGACGCTGCATGACGGGCACCCTGCGTGCGGGGCTCGTGCTGGGGGGGGGACTTGTCCTGTTGGCGATCGTGGGGCCCTGGATCGCTCCCGATCCGCTCGCGCAGCCGGACCTGATCACCGGGACATTGCAGTCGCCCTCTGCGACCCATTGGTTCGGCACCGACCAGTATTCGCGCGACGTCTTCGCACGTTTGGCGGCCGGGGCCCGGGCCTCCCTCGGCATCGCGGTGGGGGCAGTCGTGGTCGCGACGCTGCTCGGAACACTCGTCGGGTTGATTGCGGGCGGCGCGCGCGGTGCCGCCGCGGAGGCATTGCGGCGAGCGATCGATCTCCTGCTCGGCCTGCCGCGGCTGGTGGTGCTCCTCGTGCTGCTCGCCGCCGTGGGACCGCTCACACCGCTCTCCCTCGCCCTCGTCCTCGGCGCGACCGGCTGGCCCGCGATTGCCCGGTTGGTGCGTGGGGAGACGCTCCGTCTGCGGGAGACCGGCTTCGTTGGGGCAGCGCGAGCGCTCGGTGCCTCCCCCCTGCGAATCCTGCGGCGAGACATCCTGCCGGGCGCCATGGCCCCGGCACTGGTCGCCGCCACGCTTGGCATCGCCGATGCCATCCTCCTCGAGGCAGGCCTGTCCTTCATCGGCCTCGGCATCCAGCCGCCCGCCCCGACCTGGGGTGGGATGATTCTCGAAGCGCGCGACCATATCGCGAGCGCGCCGTGGCTCCTGCTCGCACCGGGCCTCGCGCTGGTCGTGGCGACCACCGCCGCCACCTTGATCGGTGATGCCCTGCGCCACCGACTCCTCCCCGGCACGCGATGACCGACCTTCTCGAGGTACGCGACCTGCGGATCAGCTTCGCGCCGCCCGGCGCAGCGCCGATCGTGCCCGTGGACGATGTCTCGTTCGGGGTGGCAGCAGGCGAGATGGTGGCGTTGGTCGGTGAGTCCGGCTGCGGCAAGAGCCTCACCGGGCTGGCGATACTGCGGCTGCTGCCGCGCGGCGCGCAACTCGGACCGAAGAGCGCCATACGGTTTGCCGGCGTGGACCTGGCCACGCTCTCGGAGACGACGGTGCGACCCTACCGCGGGGCACGCATTGCCATGGTCTTTCAGGACCCGATGTCCTCGCTCAACCCGGTGATGCGGGTCGGGGCGCAGATCGTGGAAGCGATTCAGGCTCACGCGAGCGTGCCGTTCTCGACGGCCCGCGCGCGCGCCATCGCGCTGCTCGCTGAGGTCGGCATCGCCGACCCTGCGGATCGCGTGGACGCCTGGCCACACCAGTTGAGCGGTGGCATGCGCCAACGCGTCATGCTCGCCATCGCGCTGGCCGGAGAGCCGGACGTGTTGATCGCGGACGAGCCCACGACCGCGCTCGATGTGACGGTACAGGCCCAGATCCTCGAACTGCTCGACACCCTCCGGCGCACGCGGCAGATGGCCGTGCTGTTGATCACGCACGACCTCGGCATCGTCGCAGGACGGGCGGATCGCGTGCTCGTGATGTATGCCGGGCGAATCGTCGAATCGGCCCCGGCATCCACGCTGTTTGCCGCACCGCAACACCCCTACACCCGCGGACTGTTCGGCTCCATCCCGCGACTTGACGGCCCCGTGGAGCGGCTGGCGTCCATCGCCGGCGTCGTCCCCCCCCCGGGCCAGTGGCCCAGCGGCTGCCGCTTTCATCCCCGCTGCCCGCTGGCAGTGGCGGCGTGCGTGGCCACACGCCCACCGCTGGTCGCCGACACGGCTGCGCATGCCACGGCGTGCTGGGTCACCGCAGGGTCCCCCACATGAGCACGCCACTGCTCGAGGTGGAAGGACTGGTCAAGCATTTCGCGTCGGGCGGCGTGCTGCGGCGTGCCGCACCCGCCGTTCGGGCAGTCGATGGCGTCACGTTCACCATCGCGCCGGGCGAGACACTCGGGCTCGTCGGGGAATCGGGAAGCGGGAAGACGACGGTGGGACGGACCATCCTGCGGCTCGAGACACCGACCGCCGGCATCGTTCGCTTCGAGGGTGTTGACCTATCGACACTCACAGCCCCAGCACTGCGCGCGATGCGGCGACGGATGCAGCTGGTGGCACAGGATCCGTTCGGCTCGCTCAACCCGCGCCACACGATCGAGGCGTCGATTGCCGAAGGGTTGCTGATTCATCAGATCACCGAGCGGGTCGCGCTCCGGGAGCGGGTCGCGGCCCTGCTCCAGGAAGTAGGACTCGACGCCTCCTATGCGTCGCGCTACCCGCACGAGTTCTCCGGGGGACAACGGCAGCGGATCGGCATTGCGCGCGCGCTCGCCGTCGAGCCACGCTTTCTTGTCTGCGACGAACCGGTCTCGGCACTGGACGTCTCGGTGCAGGCCCAGGTGCTGAACCTGCTCATGGACCTGCGGGAGCAGCGCGGGCTCTCCTACCTGTTCATTGCCCACGACCTCGCCGTGGTGCGCCAGGTCGCCCATCGCATCGCCGTGATGTACCTCGGCACCATCGTCGAAATCGGACCGGCACGTACGCTGATCGCCACGCCGCGTCATCCGTACACCCAGGCACTCATCTCCGCGATTCCCGATCCGGCGCGCCGTCGCCAACGGATTGTGCTCACCGGTGAGCCGCCATCACCCACGGCTCCATTGCCAGGGTGCCCATTCGCCCCCCGTTGCTTCCATCCCGCCCGGGATTCGCGATGCACAAATGAGCGTCCGGCGTTGCGCAGCGCGGATGGGCATGGCGTCGCCTGCCACTACGCCGAGTAGGCGCCCCCCTTCCCCGACACAGCCGAGGGCGTAGGTTCCGGTATTCCCCTCCCCACCCCTAGCCTCACCCCGAGGTCGTGATGTCGTATCGCCACCTGCTCCTCACCCTCCTCACGCTGGGAGTGGCCGCGCCGGCCGCTGCGCAAGACACCGTGGCCACAGCGCCGGAGGGCCCGCGCCAGCTGACGCGTGAGGACCTCGCCGGATGGAAGACGATCCGCAACGCCAGCCTCTCGGCGGATGGGCGCTGGTTCGGCCACGTGCTCGCCCCGAACGAGGGGGATGCCGAGGTGATCCTGCGGACCACCACGGGTGAGACTGAGCATCGATTCCCGGTCGGCGACGTCACGCAGCAGAACGGTCTCACCATCACCCGCGACGGCGCGTGGGCCGCCTTCCTCGCGTGGCCCACGGCCGCCGAGGCGAAGAAGCTGCGCAAGGACCGGAAGCCGGTGCAGGGCACCGCCACGCTCGTCGCGCTCGGCACCGGTGAGGTTCGGCGGTTCGAGAAGGTGCGCCGCATCAGCTTCGCCGGTGATCGGCCCGGTTGGGTCGCGCTGCATGGCTATCCCGACGCGCCAGCGACGGGGGCCGGGGCGGCGGGGGGGGCATCACCTGGGGGGGGGACATCCGGGGCGACGCTGCTGCTCCACGACCTCGCCCGCAATGCGACCCTGTCCATCGGCGATGTCGGAGAGTTCGGCTTCGACGACCGCGGGGAGTGGCTCGCCTGGACGGTGGATACCAAGGACCGCCTCACCAACGGAGTGCAGTTCCGCCACCTCGCCAGCGATGCGGTGCGACCGGGAGACTTTGCCAAGGCGGTGTACCGTCGGCTCACCTGGGCCGACAGCGGCCGGGCGCTCGCCGTGATGCGCGGCATCCCCGATACGGCCCGCGCCGACACCCTCTTCGCCGTCGTCGCGTGGACCAGCTTCGGACCGCAGGGACCAGTGCGTCACGAGATGCGCGGCGACTCCGCGGCGGGGGTGCCGCCGGGCCTGAAGGTGTCGCCCGATCGCGTGTTGCGCTGGTCGGACGACCTCGCCACCCTCAGCCTCGGCCTGCGCGAGACCAATCCCCCCAAGGATCGTGGCCCGGCCTGGGGAGACGACGAGAAGCCGGTGGTCGAAATCTGGCACGGCCGCGAGCCGCGATTGCAGCCGATGCAGAAGGTTCAGGAAAACGCCGACAAGTCCTTCAGCTGGCTTGCAGTGTGGCACTTGGCACAGCAGCGGCTGGTTCGGCTGGCCGACGAGGAGGTGCGCGACGTCCAGCTCGCCCCGACCGGGCACTGGGCGGTCGGCTTCGATCAACGCGCGTACGAACTCGAGGGCAACCTCACCGGACGCCGGTATCGCGATGTCTACGTCGTTGACCAGCGCGACGGCACTCGGCGCCTCGCGCTCACCAAAGCGGGCACCACGCTCACGATGTCTCCGGACGGCGAACGTTTCGCGTGGTTCGAGGATGGGCATTGGCTGACGCAATCCTTCGCTGGCGGACCGGTCCGCAACATGACCGACGGGATTTCCGCGATCTTCTGGGACGAGGAGAACGATCGCAACGTGGACAAGCCGGCGCGCTTTCCCCTCGGCTGGACGGATGATTCACGCGCCCTCGTGCTCACGGACGGTTGGGATCTCTGGCGGGTTCCCGTCGCCGCGGGGACGGCCACCAACCTCACCGTCAACGGGAAGCGCGACGGCTTGCGGTATCGGCAGATCGTGCAACCCGATCCGCGGGCACGCGGGATCGACCTCGGCAAGCCGGTCGAACTGCACTTCTATGGCGAACGCACCAAGCGCGAGGGTTTCGGCCGCATTCAGCCCGGACGGCCCGGTGTGACGGTCCTGTTGAGCGATGACGCGCAACTCCGCGTGACGCGCGCCCGGGATGCCGCCCGGCATGCCTGGACCCGCGGCACCTTCGTGGACTTTCCCGATTGGTGGACGGCGACCGGGTCCCTGACCGCCCCGACGCGCCTCACCGACGCGAACCCGCAACAACGCGAGGTGGCATGGTCCGCCGGCGCACGGCTCGTGGATTACGTGAGTGCGCGAGGCGACACCTTGCAAGCCGCGCTCTTCCTGCCCGCCGGTTGGACGCCGGGGATGCGGGCGCCCACGGTGGTGTACATCTACGAGAAGCTGTCCCAGTCGTTGCACCAGTACGCCATCCCGAACGAGACGCGCTATCTCAATCCCAGCGTCTACACGAGCCGCGGCTACGCGATCCTGATGCCGGACATCACCTACACGCTCAATGATCCGGGGATGAGCGCCGTCTGGACGGTCTTGCCGGCGCTCGATGCCGCGGTGGCGACTGGCGTGGTGGACCCTGAACGCGTCGGCTTGCAGGGGCATTCCTGGGGCGGCTATCAGACCGCGTTTCTGGTGACGCAGACGGATCGCTTCAAGGGGGCAATCGCCGGCGCACCGCTCACCGACATGATCTCGATGTACTCCTCGGTGTACTGGAACAGCGGATCCGCCAACCAGCCGATCTTCGTCTCCTCACAAGGCCGCTTCCTGGGGAATTACATCGACCATGCCGACGCGTACCTGCGCAACTCGCCGAACCGCTTCGCGCAGCGCGTGACCACGCCCCTGATCATCATGCACAACGACAAGGACGGCGCCGTCGATTTCAACCAGGGCGTCACCTACTTCAACACGCTGCGTGAGCTCGGCAAGGAAGTCGTCATGCTCTCCTATCCGGGTGAGAACCATGGCCTCGCCAAGCGCGCCAACCAGGTGGACTATGCCACCCGGATGCAGGAGTTCTTCGATGCCAAGCTGCGGGGCATGACGGAGCCCGAGTGGTATCGGGTCGGTGTGCCGCGTCTGCAGCTCGACCAGCACTTGCGGGCCCGGCGCCCTCCCCCCCCCACACCGCCGGCCACGGCCGCGCCCGACACGACCGTCGCCCCGGCGTCGCCATGACCAGGCTGCACTTGATTGACGCCTTCGCCGACGGCCCCTTCACCGGCAATCCCGCGGGCGTGACGCTCCTGGAGGGGACGCCGCCGCCGGACACCTGGTGTCAGTCGGTCGCGATGGAGCTGAACCAGGCGGAGACCGCGTTCATCACGCGCCAACCGGAGGGGTTCGGCCTGCGCTGGTTCACGCCGATGGCCGAGGTGGAACTCTGCGGCCATGCGACACTGGCGGCGGCCCATTATCTCTGGGAGACCGGAGTGCTCGCACCCGAGGCACCCGCCCGCTTCCACACCCACAGCGGCCTCCTGACCGCCAGCCGAGATGGCGACGGTTGGATCACGCTCGACTTTCCGGCGATTCACTCGGTCGCGGAAGATCCCCCCCCCACAGTTGCTGCCGCCCTCGGCTCCCCGGTGCGGGAAGTGCTGCGCGGTGCCTTCGATCTCCTGTGCATCCTGCAGGACGCCGCGGCCGTCCGATCCCTCACGCCGGATCTTGGAGCGATCGCGCAGTGGGACGTGCGCGGGGTCATCGCCACCGCTCCCACGGACCGGGACAACGTCGACTTCGTCTCGCGCTGCTTCTTCCCGGCACTGGGGGTGGCGGAAGACCCGGTGACCGGAAGCGCGCACTGTGCGCTGGCCCCGTACTGGGCCCAGGTGCTCGGACGGACGGTACTGGTGGGCGAACAAGCCTCCCGACGCGGGGGACATGTGCGGTGTGAGGTCGTCGGCAATCGGGTCAGGCTGGCGGGACGCGCGGTCACCACGCTCCGCGGCGAGTTGTGCGGCTGAGGGTGGCATCAGCTCGGGCATTGTGATGCCCCTCGCCGCAATGCCCTGATACGACGATGCCCGGCGAACTTGGCCGGGCATCGTCGTTGGCAATCAGGGTACGCCGCCGCTCGGCGGAGGTTCAGCAGGCGGCGGTGTCGCCGGGGTCGGTGGCGGCGGTTGCCACGGCACCACTTGTGCCGGACTCCCCTGACGAAGGGAGCGCGTTGCCGGGGTCGACGACGCGAGGGGCTCGACCGGGAAGAACTGGAGCGATGGCACCGGTTGCCCGCGCACCACGAGGTGCTTGGTCGTCGGCGAGATCACCGATTCGCGGCGCAAGATGCTCCGATCCATCCCGTCGATCCAGAGGCGCTGCTTCTCGCCACGCAGGCCGACCTCAACCAGCCAGACCGGCCGGATGACAATGCCGCCAACGGCCGAGCGAGGCTCCTGAATCTTCGTGAGCACCTCGTAGGTGAGCCAGGCGAGATCCCCACCAAACCCGTCAACGACCGGAAGCTGTCCACCAGCGCCATCCTGCAAGGGGAGGGCAGAAATGATGACCTCGATCCCCACCGTGCCGTACGGCTCGGCCTCGTAGAGCGTCTTGCGACGCTTCGTGCGGCCATCGGTCCCGGTCAACTCGCTGAAAACCGCCCGCCGATCGAAACGCTGGCGCAAGGTGCCGGTCGCGCGGTGGCTTGCCGTATTGAGCGTCCGGAGGGTCCAACCGTCGAGCCACGCACTGTCCAGTACCGGACGCTGCTGGGCATCGAGGGAGCGTCGCGTGATGATCCAGATTCGTTCGCCGCCGACACGCGAGGTGTCGATCCTGAACTCACCTTCGTGGACGTCGGTGGTATCGGTCGCGGTGACCAGCTTGACGTTCTCGATCACCGTGACAGGCGCCAACTGGCGCGGATCAGGCTTGGGCACGAAGCCGAAGAAACCGTAGTTGGGCAGTTCCCACCCGACAGCCGAGCAGGCCGAGACGGCGAGGACACAGAAGGCGAGTACCGACAGGAGTCGCGAGCGCGGAATCGGGAGCTCTGGCGTAAGAGGATGAGTGGAGGGGGAGAACGGGCCCAACACGTTGATACGACAAGATAGGGCACAAGGTTGACGGGCCGTATCAGCGGCCGGTCACGATCCGCCAGCCCGTAGCGGTCCAGCCCCCGCCCGTTACCTTTCGTCATCCCTCGCCACAGGCCAAGCATGCTCCTCTCCCGACGTGTCGCCGCGGCCGTCCTCCTGTTGACCGCTTCGACCTCCCTCGCGGCCCAGCAGGCGCCGCCCGGCCCGGACCCTCGTCTGGATGCAATCGCGCGGGCCCCGTCCGAAGAGCGCATCGCTCGCGACATCCGGATCCTGGCGGACTTCGGCACGCGACACACTTTTTCTGATACCCTCTCCCGAACTCGTGGCATCGGCGCGGCGCGGCGGTGGATCTTTGCGGAGTTCGAGCGGATCAGCGCGGCGTGCGGCGGCTGCCTCGAGGTACGCTACACGCGCAGCATCGTCCCCGGCCGCGAGGGTACTCGCATCACGCGGGACACCGAGATCGTGAACGTGATCGCGATTCAGCGCGGCACCTCGCACCCCGACCGCCTGGTACTGATGTCAGGCGACATCGATTCGCGCGTCAGCGACGTGATGGACGCCACCTCGGATTCGCCGGGCGCCAACGACAACGCCTCCGGGATGGCCGGCACCCTCGAGGCAGCGCGCGTGCTGAGTGCGTATCGGTTCGGCAAGACCATTGTCTACGCCGGATTGAGCGGCGAGGAACAGGGGCTCTTCGGTGGGGCGGCACTCGCGCGAGAGATCCTGGACAGCGGCTGGACCGTCGAGGCGGTCCTCAACAACGACATGATCGGCAACATCGCCGGTATCAATGGCGAGGTGGACAATCGCTCGTTCCGGATCTTCTCGGAACCGGTGCCACCAGGCGCGACCGAGGCCGAGCAGCGCAATCGCCGCGTCTATGGCGGCGAGGTGGACGGCCCGTCACGCCAACTCGCGCGCTACATCGAGGCCCTCACCCGACGTGTGCTCCCCGAGATGCGCCCGCGGATGATCTATCGCCTGGATCGGTTCGGGCGAGGGGGGCATCATCGCCCCTTCAATGACCTCGGCATGCCCGGTGTGCGGATCATGGAGATGCACGAGCACTACGACCGTCAGCACCAGGACCTGCGGACCGAGGATGGCCGGCATTTCGGGGACGTGATCGACTTCGTGGACTTTCCCTACGCCGCGAAGCTCACTGGCGTCAATGCCGCAACGCTGGCGTCGATCGCCTGGGCGCCTCCCCCCCCCACACGCGTGCGGATCCAGGGCGCGGTGAGCCCCTCCACCTCGGTGTCATGGCAACCCGCCCCGGACGATGGGGCCATCGGCTACCGGATCTGGTGGCGTGACACGACCGCGCCGCAATGGGAGCACTCGCGATTCATCCCGGCCGGGCGAACGCTGATCACCCTGGAGGGCGTGGTGATTGACCACTGGCTCTTCGGCGTGGCTGCCGTGGGCCCTGACGGGCACGAGTCGGTGGTCCAGTTTCCGGTGTTCGGCCGGTGAGCGCGGCCTCGCGGGCGGGCGCCCTCCTGCTGCTCGCCGCCTGTGGCCACTCGGAGCCGTTCACCACGGCTGACCAGCGGAATGACGGCCCCTTCTCCGCCACCGTGCCGATCCGCCTCACACACGCGGCCGGATCCAACCTCCACCCCGCCTGGTCCGAGGACGGCTCGGCAATCGTCTACTCCTACCTGCGCGGCACGGCGGACCGTGACCGGTGCCTCGGCGTCTTGCCCGCTGGGGGGGGGACGCGCCTCGCCGAGATCTGTGCGCCGCCGCTCGAGGATGAAGGGGTGCTCGATGCCTATACGCACGGCGGGATGGACGCCGACGGGCGCATCGTCCTGAATCATCACACCAACAGTTCGTTCGTGCAGTCACCGCAGGGCGGGGAGCTGCTGCTGACCCGCCTGGACTCGGTTGGGGGCCGCCGGCAGATCACACCGCTATTGCGCACCCCGCCAGGCACATCGCGGCCATGGACCTACTTGCTCACCCCGGCGTGGGCCGGACCGGGCCGGGTTGTCGCCCTCGCCGCCGAGGCCGCCGTGGGGACATGGTGGGAATTCGACAGCCCGCCTCCCCTGCCCTTCGACACGACGTTTCGTGCCAGCCTCCTGGTCGAGCTGCTCGTGGACGAGACACCGGTCCGCTGGGCCACGCTCGCCGAGGTGGACTGGGCGACGATGCTCGCGGTGGATCGCGGCGCGGGGTTCCTGTACTTCGTGGTCGCGCCCCCGCGCAGCCCGTTGATCAACACCGACGCCGCTCGACTGGCCGACACCGTCTATCGCATGCCGCTCGCCGGCGGCCCGGCCGTGCCTGTGTACGGTGCGCCACGGGCCGCCAGTGAGGTGGTCGGTGGCATCGTCGGCCTCGCCGCTGGGGGGGGGAGGGTGTTCGTGAGCGAGCAGCGCGGCGTCCCCAGCAGCGGCATCCGACCGCAGGGGGAGTTCGCCTCGATCATCGAAATCCTGGCCGACGGCACGACGCGCCCCATCGACACCCGCCGCATCCCCGACACGGGGCGCTGGGGGCGCATCACGGCATCGCCGGACGGTCGGCAGGTGGTGGCCGAACTCCATTCCGCCCCGAACCTCGCCGACCTCTACCTTCTCGACACGGGACCTTGATGACCCGCCTTCCCCACCTCATCGCAGGCGTGCTGGGAACGCTCCTCGGCGCGTGTGGCCACACCGAGCCGTTCACGGCCGCGGACACCACCCTGTTCGAGCCATTCAGCCCGGTGACACCGGTGCGGTTGACCTTTGCGGCCGGCGCCAATCTCCGGCCCGCCTTCAGCGAGGACGGCGCACAAATCACCTACTCCTTTGTGCGCGGGACCCCGGATCGCGATCGATGCCTCGCGACACTCCCCGCCGGGGGGGGCACTCGACTTCGCACCTTGTGTTGGACCGCGCAGGGTCAGGACACGCTGGCCGACGGACTCGAGCTCGGAGCCCTCGCCGCCGATGGCCGCCTCGCCTTCACGCGGTACACCTCACGCGTCAACGGAGTGGTGCCCAATGATGCCGCCCTCTTCATCAGCCGGGAAGGCGAAGCAGTGAACGCCGAACGAGTGCTTGACCTCTTCGTCTTTCAACCTGCTGGTGGTACGGCCTGGGACTACCTCCTCGACCTCACCTGGAGCGGCCCGAACGAGTTGACAGCGCTTGCCACCGATGCCGTGATCATCAACCGCTGTCCCCCAGGGATCTGTTGGGACACCACGTATGTCGGCCTCCATGTGGCCACGATCCAGCCCGGGAGCGGCACGACTGCCAGTGTCGTGACTGCGGTGGCGGTGCAGCCAGCCGCGGGCGGCGTGGCGGTAGACCGTGCGACCGGACGCCGATACATCCGGTATCCGGATCGCGTGGAAGAGCTGCTGGCGAACGGCACCACCACCGTCGCCTATGAGCCCCCGGCGGATCCTGCTCGGCCGGATTTTCGCCTCACCGGCCTCGCGGTCGCCGCGGACCGGATGGTCGTCAGTGGCATTTACCTGGAGCCACCAGCCCCTGGCGCGCAGCGCGACTCGGTCAGCCAGCTCCGTCGGGTGGACGGGACCAGTGAACAGGTGCTCGCGTCGCGCCGAGGCGTCGAAGGACGAATCGGTGCCGTGGCGCTTGATCCGACGGGCGAACGCGTGGTGTTCGAAGGCCGCGCAGGCAACAGTCGCAATCTCTTCCTCCTGGAGCTGCCATGACCTCCCGCTTTGCCATTGCCTGTGCGGTCGCCCTCGTGGCCGGCACCAGCTCGCTTGCGGCACAGAGCACCGGAGGGCTCGTCGGCACGGTGATCGACGCCAGCACCCTGCAACCGCTCGCGCAGGTGGAGGTCCGCATCGATGGCGGGCGCTTCCGCGCGACCACCGACACCGGGGGTGCCTTCCGCTTCCGCGGCCTCCCGACGGGAGACCGGTTGGTCGAGGTCACCTGGCCGGGCTACCGGCCCACCCGTCGCGACGACATCCGGATTCGTGCCGGCGAGATCGTGAGCATCGAGGTGCGCCTCGCCCCGTTGGCGGTGCAACTCGAAGACCTGATCGCCATCGGCATCCGTGATCCCGTCCTCGACCCGCTCGCCACCCAGACCTCCCAACGGATCAGCTCGGAGGACCTGCGACGGTTGCCGGTCGCCTCTCTCGAGGACGCCATCGCGTTGCAGGCCGGCGTGGTGGGTGAATCGTTTCGCGGCGGACGGGCGGGACAACAGGCATTCATCCTGGATGGTTTCGGCGTGAAGAACGCGCTGGACGCCTCGACGGGCGGGACCGGGCTTCGCATTCCTCCCGACTTGCTCACGGAAGCACAGCTCATCACCAATGGCTTCTCGGCGCGATATGGCCAGGCGATTTCCGGCCTCGTGAGTGTGACCACTCGGGACGGCGGTGATGCCTGGCGCGGTCGCATTGCCTACGAGACGGACCGGCCAATGAGCGGAATCGCCGACCTCGGACTCGATCGCCTCGTGGTGCAGGCGGACGGACCACTTGGGGGGGGGATCACCGCGGTGGGCATCCTCGACCTCTCAGCCCGGCTCGATTTCGATCCGGTCAATGCGCCAGCCGCCACCGACCCTCGTGACCCGCGGTTCGACACCCCGGGGCCGCTCCCGCACAACAGCGGCGAGACCTGGACCGCTGGGGGCAAGCTGACCATTCCGCTGAGCCAACGCCTGATCGGCCGTCTCTTCGGCCTCGCCACCACGGAGCAGCGCTACCTCTACGACCAGCAGTACAAGTACGATCCCGACTTCGCCCCGGGACGTCGCACGGATGGGCTGTTGCTCACCTCGCACCTGCAGCTGCTCCCGTCCCCGTCGAGTCGACGGCCGCTGGTCGGCGACATTCGTATCGGCTGGTTCGACCGCGAGTTCGTGCGCGGCGCCGTGGAGCCCGCCGACTTCACCATGGGCGCATTCACGGGCAAGCGTCTGGCCATCCGGGGCGAGGAACTCGCGCGGGCACAGGACACGGTCGCGGCACGCACTGCGCAGCCCGGCTTCCTCGTCCCGACGCTCTCGGATCGGACCCCGTGGGGCGTGCCGGGCTTCTTTCTGGGGGGGGCAGACCAGGGAGAGATCGCCTGGAATCGCTTCAGGGAATTGCGCACCCAACTTGACATGAGCCTGACGCTCGGTCAGCAGACCGACCTCTACTTCGGTGGCGTGGTGGCGTCCCAGGACGTGCAGACGTTCCAGCGCGTCGTGGCATATCGCCCGGTCGGAGGTGACGTCCCCCCCGCCACGGCCGCGTCGTTCTCCCCGCTGACCACCGGTGCCTATCTCGAAGCGCAGGCACGCGTGGCTGACCTCGGTTTCACCGCGGGCGTCCGGTACGACGCGTTCGATCCGGGCGCCGACCTCCAGAACGCCACGGTCGGCACCCGCTCGACGATCAATCCACGCATCGCCGTCTCCACCGTGCTCCAGGGTGCGACGATCGTCGGTACCGTCGGCAAGTTCTCGCAACCGCCCGACCTGCAGTTCCTCGTGGATGCGGCCTTCGACGATACGGTCCGCACCGGACGCTTCCGGCAGGGCAACCCGAACCTCGGCTTCGAACAGGGCACGCAGTTCGAACTCAGCGCCCGCATCCGGCTGCGTGAGCTGACCTCGTTGCGCGTGAACATCTTCACGAAGAACCTCACCGGGCTCGTGGCCGCGGCACCGATCGGAGTGAATCCCGACTCCAGCCGTTTCGTCAACGCCGACGTCGGCAGCGTGATCGGGGCCGAGGTCCTCTTCGAGTTGGAGCGCACCAAGGGCTGGGGTGCGCGTCTCGCGGGCGTGTTCCAGCGGGCCGAGGGCACGGTCACGGATGCCTTCACGTTGCAGCGCCTGATTCGCATTGATCCCAACACCGGTGACACGCTCCCCCCCCCAGCACGGGCGCAGTTCCCCTTGGACTTCGACCGACGGCTCGCGGTGATCGCCACAGTGGATCATGAGGTGCGCGAGAATGCCGGCCCGCGCTTCCTGGGGGGTCGCCTGGTCGGCGGACTCGTGGTGGCGGGCGTCTTCCGCTACGCGACGGGGCTGCCGTATTCACGCGTCGACAGCACCGGCACCGACCTGCTCTTCGAGCCGAACGGGTCCCGGCTCCCGGCGCAGTGGACCCTCGATGCCCTCCTCCGCAAGCCGATCCGCATCGGTGGCATGCGCGGTGGCCTCTACCTCGACGTCCGCAACGTGACCAATCGCCGCAACGAGATCGCCACGCGGCGCGACACCGGCAATCCGTTCGCCTCGGAGGAGACGATCAACACGATGGCGACGCAGGCGTTCCAGGCGAACCCGGCCCCGATCCCGTACGAGTCGCCACGCTATCGCCGGGAGGCTGACCTCAACCAGGACGGTGTCCTCAGTGGCGCGGCGGAGTTGTTGCCGCTCTTTCGCGCGGCGGCCGCGGACTTCACGCAGCCGCTCTTCGTCTTCGGGCCACCGCGACTGATCCGCTTCGGGGTGGAGGTGGCGTTTTGAACGCGCTCCTCGCCCTGATCGGGCTCGCCGGCGGTGTCCTCTCCGGGCTGTTCGGGATTGGCGGCGGGGTGATCATCGTGACGGCGCTGGTGGCGCTGATGCGGTTCCCGATCCATCAGGCCACCGGCACCTCGCTGGCGGCGCTGCTGCTACCGGTCGGCATTCTCGGGGTGCGCGAGTACTGGAAGGCGGGACATGTTGATGTGCATGCCGCCGCCTTCCTGGCCGGCGGCTTGCTGATCGGCGCGTGGGGCGGCGGGCGGTGGGCCCAGACGATTTCGCCCGCCACCCTGCAGCGCGCCTTTGCGGTCTTCCTGGCAGTGATGGCGGTGCGGCTGTGGGTCCGCGCCGCCTAGGATTTACGGACCGGGCGAGACCATCTCGATGGTGATGGTATCGCGGGACGCGCCCGTCACCGGGACATGATCCCCCCACGCCAGCACCGCGATCAGACGGTGCCGCCCGGGGGCCAACGCAATCCACAGACTGTCCGCCCCGTCTCCGAGGTGGTAGATCCCCTCGCTCTTCGGGACGGGCTCCCCTTCGGGGGTGACGTCCACGTCGACGAACAGGTGATGGTGGACCTCGCCATCAACCCGGCTCCCGGTGGCCGGCACCACCGTTGCACCGAACGCCCCGAAAAGCACCCGGAGGCTGTCCCCCATGATGGCCAGTGGCATGGGCGAGAGGATCTCCACCCCGACTCGCTCCTCGGATGGAGGCGGTGGGGCGGCGTCGTCGCGAGCGCAGGATGCGAGGGCGCAAACCAGCAGCAGCAAACGTGTGGGCATGGGCATCATGTCTGGAGTCCTTGCAGGTATCATTCATGAATCACCTCGGAAAGATACCCCATCCCCCGTCGGGGATCCGTGCATCGACTGGAGCACCACATGTCCCTCGAATCTCGTTCACCGCGGCGTCGCTTTCTCGGATCCCTCGCCTTGGCGGGCGCGGCGTTCGCACTGCCGACACCGGTGGTCGCGCGCCCCCTCGGAACGTTCAACGGCCCCGATGATTGGGACCACCGCTGGCTCGCCCAACTCACCCGTCCCAACATGCTGGTGTTCGACACCACCGCCCACGGCAACGGCGACCTGTTCGGCGGGCCAACGCGCTATCTCGATGCCATGCGCGACGGCTATGGCGTTGCCGCCGACGAGGTGCTGGTCGTCATGGCCCTCCACGGGTCCGCGTGGGTCTCGGTGCTCGATGACGAGCGGTGGGCGCGCTACGAGGTCGGACGCGGTGCCGGCGTCACGGATCCGGCGAACGGTGCGCCGGCCACTCGCAACATCTTCCGGGCACATCCGGACGCCGCGCGTCCCACCCTCGAGTCGGTGCAATCGCGCGGCGCGATCGTCGTCGTGTGCAACAACACCCTGCGACGCGTCAGTCGCGAGCTCGCCGCGGCACACCCTGATCGCACCGTCGAGGCGGTCTACGCTGACCTCCGCGCCGGAATCCTCCCCGGTGTCACCGTCGTGCCAGCGGTGCTGGCAGCACTGCAACTGGCGCAAACGCGCGGCTGTGCCTATGCGATGGGAACATCGTGAGGGATGCGATGTCGGGATCGGCGCGCGGGGTGCGCATTCCTGATCGACACCCGGCATCCCATCAGGCTTGTGGAGGCATCATGCGGAACATCACGACGGCGATCGCACTGATCGCGCTGGCAGCCTGCGGCGGCGACGGCACCGACGCTCCCCAACCCGTGGCAGACGCCACACCGGCACCGGCACCCGAGGTCGTCACCCCGAAGATCGTCTTTCCTGACGGCCCGGTGGGTGAATCGGCCCGGCGCGGGCTCGCCATCCTTGAGGCGACACGAGACTCCCTGCCGAACCACATCGGCAACGACCTGCGCTGCACCTCGTGCCATCTCGATCAGGGGACGCGCCCGAACGCGATGCCCTGGACCGGCATCCAGGCGCGCTTTCCGCAGTACAACACGCGCGCCGCAGCAGTCTTCCGGATCGAGGAGCGGATCAATGGCTGCATCGAGCGCTCGATGAACGGCACCGCCCTGCCACTCGACGACCCTGCGATGCGCGACATGGTCGCGTACTTCGCCGTGCTGTCGCGTGGTGTGGCCATCGGTGACGCCGTACCCGGCCAAGGCGTGCCGAAGCCGGCAATGGCCGTGGGCGACACCTCCCATGGTGCCACGGTGTGGCTGGAGCAGTGTGCCCGCTGCCATGCACCGGACGGCAGCGGCAGCGAGTTGGGGCCGCCAGTCTGGGGTGATCGCTCGTACAACATTGGCGCCGGGATGGCCCGCCTGCGCACCGCCGCGGGCTTCATCAAGCACAACATGCCGTTCGACATGCCCGGGACGCTCAGTGACGCGGATGCCCTCGACGTGGCTGCCTATGTGGTATCGCGCCCGCGCCCGGACTTCAGTCGCAAGGCGGCGGACTGGCCGAAGGGCGACCCACCCCTCGATGTGGCCTACCCGACCACCGCGGGCCGACGCGAGGGGGAGGGACGCTGACGCGTGCGCTGTTCCTGTTGCTGGCACTCGCGGCCTGCGGAGGGAGTCCACCCGTGAATGGCCTCCCCGATGGGGCCACCGCGCGCGCGCGCCACGCCGAAGGGGGTGGGAGCAACATCGCCGTGGCGACGCACGACCTGCCCGTTCCGAGCGAGAGCGCGGCGGGCCTGATCGTCGAGGCCGCCATCACGCTGAAGCGGTGGCGGCACGAAGGCACGCGCGGTGACGTCGTCTGGCTGACACGACGCACCCGCATCTTCCGATTTGTGGACGACATCCATCTCGTCGTGGAGCCTGCGCCGCACGGCACGCGGCTCCTCATGCGCAGCGCATCCCGTGTGGGCAAGGATGATTTGGGACAGAATGCGCGCAATCTTGCGGAATTGATCGCCGCGCTTGACGCGAAGTCGCGCGCCGCGCCCTAGGCCGACGCCTGCGCTGCATGAATCGCCTGCGCTGCGGCGTGCAACGCGGGCGCATCCAGTACCGCAAGCGGCAGGTCGAGCAGGGCGTGAATGCGCGCTTCCAGCGCGTTCGCCGTCGCGCGAAACGCATCTGCGACCGCCTCCGGCGGCACGGCGGCCGGGTCGGACAGCCCCCAGTGCACCATCGTCGCGCCGGGCAAGACCGGGCATGCATCACGCGCCGCGTCACACACGGTGATCACCAGGTCCCACGGCTGGTCTGCCACCGCGTCGATGCCCTGCGACCGCTTCCCCTCCCACGCGATGCCCCGCTCGGCGAGCGTGGCCACGGCGAGAGGGTGCGGGCCATGCCCTGGCCGTGACCCGGCGCTCGCCGTCGCGACGAGGTCCCCCCCCCAGTGCATCAGCAGCGCTTCCGCCATCTGACTCCGCGCCGCGTTCGCCGTGCAGAGGACCAGCACCCGCAGCGGCTGTGCCCGGCGAGCCAATGCCGTCGCCGACGCCGGACATGCATGGGCGAATTCAGCCAGCGACTGCAGTGGCGCGGGTGCACGGTCACGTGGCACCCGCCGGAAACCGAGTCGCGGAAAGAAATCGGCGGCGGTCTCGGTGAGGAGCCAGATCGTGCCAGCCCCGCGGCGGCGCGCGTCGGTCACGAGACGCGCCGTAAGCGCCTGTCCCGTCCCGCGACCACGTTCCGCCGGCGCCGTCACGAGGGACCGCAGGAGCACGTCCGCTCCGGCCGACTCGAGACCTCCTGCCCCCACGATCTCTCCATCTCGCACAGCCACGACCAATCCTTCGAGGAAGCCGGCGAGTCCGATGGTTGGCAACCCGTTGGCGGTGAGCAGTGTGGTCACCGCCGGCAGATCTTGCGCCGTGGCCGCGCGCAACACGGCTGAGCTCATGCCACCGCCGGCTTGGTGGCGCGCACGAAGGCACTGAACACATGTCCCTCCACCATCGGCGCCATCGTGTCGGCATCGAGGCCGCCGTCGGCGAGGATCGCCCTCGCATCCTCGGCCGTGTACTCACGCACGGACTCCAGACTCGGCGACGTGAAGCCCACCTCGCGGAGCAAGGCGGTGAAGGCCATCTCATCAAGCGCACCGGCCACGCAGCCGGTCCAGAGCGGCAGCGACTCGCGTACGGCGGTGGGCAGGTCGCCGCGCGTCACGACGTCGGTGATCGCGAATCGCCCACCCGGTCGCAGCACCCGGAAGGCCTCCCGCAACACGGCCCGCTTGTCGCCGGCGAGGTTGATGACACAGTTCGAGATGACCACATCCACCGAGGCATCCGGCAGCGGGATCGCGTCGATGGTCCCCTTCAGAAACTCCGCATTGGTGATGCCCGCCGCGGCCTGGTTCTGGCGCGCCAAGGAGAGCATCTCGTCGGTCATGTCCACGCCGTAGGCATACCCGGTCGGCCCGACGCGGCGCGCGGAGAGCAGCACATCGATCCCCCCCCCAGATCCGAGATCGAGCACGACGTCTCCGGGGGCGAGCGAGACCAGCGCCGTGGGGTTGCCGCAGCCGAGCGACGCCGCGAGCGCGAGCGCCGGCACGTCGGCCATCTGCTCAGCGGAGTAGAGGCCAGTCGTGATCGGGTCGGCACCGCAGTTCGCGTCTGATCCACAACAACTGGCCCTGGATCCGGTGCCCGCGCGCAGGGCGGCCTCGCCATACTTCTCTCGCACCAGCGTCGTCAGCTCGGTGGACATTCGCACTCCCAGCAAGATTTGTTGATCTATGCAAGCAAAAAAATCGACTCAACTGCAGCAATCGGATACTACAGAGAACACCGGGGTGTCCGGTTGGAGCGACGCGACACCCCCTGCCACTTCTTCGAGGGCTCCCGGTGCAAGCTGATAGAAGCTCCAGCGTCCCTCGCGTCGATCGGTGACCAGACCCGCCTCGCGCAAGACACGGAGGTGGAACGACAGCCGGCTCTGGGCCACCCCCAGATCGGCCGTCAGGTCACACACGCAGCGCTCGCCCTGCCTGAGCTCCGCGAGGACCCCGAGCCGAGTGGTATCGGAGAGGGCGTGGGCCAAGACGGCCAGTCGCGTGAGCGCGGTGGGGGTGACTTTGGTGACCATCGCTGAAATATATCAACATTTCTTGGTGCATCAATCCTTGTCTTTCCGGGTACAGCTTGTGAATTTTTTCACAAACACCTGACGGGGCCCATGACCGATCTTCTGGCGGCACGCTCACAGATGGCGATGTCGCTCGCCTTCCACATTCTCTTCGCCATCATCGGCATCGGCATGCCGGTGCTCATGGTGCTGGCCGAGCGGCAATGGCAGCGGACGGGCGATCCGGTCTACCTGTCCCTCGCCAAGCGCTGGGCGAAGGGGACGGCAATTCTCTTCGCGGTCGGGGCGGTCTCCGGCACGGTGCTGTCGTTTGAGCTCGGCCTGCTCTGGCCGGGTTTCATGGAGTTCGCCGGCCCGATCATCGGGATGCCGTTCTCGCTCGAGGGCTTCGCCTTCTTTACCGAGGCGATCTTCCTGGGCATCTACCTCTACGGCCGTGACCGGATCTCCCGACGGGCCCACTTCACCGCGGGTGTGCTGGTCGCTGTCAGCGGCGCGCTCTCGGGGATTTTTGTGGTCATCGCCAACGCGTGGATGAACGCACCGGTTGGCTTCGAGATGCTCGACGGTCGCCCGGTGAACATCGACCCGATCGCCGCGCTCGGCACGCCAGCAGCCTTCTCGCAAACGCTGCACATGACCCTCGCGGCCTACGCCGCCA
Organism: Gemmatimonadota bacterium; assembly: GCA_011390645.1. Lineage (GTDB taxonomy): Bacteria > Gemmatimonadota > Gemmatimonadetes > Gemmatimonadales > GWC2-71-9 > Palsa-1233. Next base: position 1,829 of record JAABRY010000018.1, on the reverse strand, counting down.
CCGGTTTCGGCGCGGCGGGCGTGCATGCGCTCATGCTGCTCCGGACCCCGGCGCACCGCTTCCACCAGCGCGGTCTGGTCCTCGCGCTCTGGCTGGCGATTCCAGCGGCCCTCGCCCAACCGCTGGCGGGCCACCTCTCCGCGCAGTTTGTCGCGACGTCGCAACCCGCCAAATTCGCGGCGATGGAATCGCTGTTCGTCACGCAGGAACGCGCACCGCTGCTGATCGGCGGGATTCCGGACGTCGCAACACAGACCGTGCGCTGGGGCCTCGAGATTCCGGGGGCATTGTCGTTTCTCGCGCACGATGACTTCACGACCGAGGTCATCGGCCTCGATCAATTTCCACGCGAGGACTGGCCCAATGTGCCCATCGTGCACCTGTCGTTTCAGGTGATGGTGGGGTTGGGCATCTTCATGGCGTTGACGGCGCTCGCGGCGCTGGTGGCACTGGTGCGTCGTCGCGACATCGGCCAGATGCGATGGCTGCTGCGTGCGATCATCTTCGCGGCGCCGATGGGCTTCATCGCCACCGAGGCCGGGTGGATGGTCACCGAGGTCGGTCGGCAGCCGTGGGTGATCCAAGGGGTGCTGCGCACCGCCGATGCGGTCACCCCGATGCCCGGACTGATCGTGCCGTTCCTCGGATTCACCCTGTTGTACATCCTCCTCGCGATAGCCGTGGTCTGGCTGCTGCGACGGCAAGTGCTGATGGCGCCCGACATCGACACGCCTGGCGAGGTGTCGCGTGGGTGAACTCCCCTTGGTCGAGCTCACCGCTGGCGCGGTGGTGATCTCGATGGCGGCCTACGTGATCTTCGGCGGCGCGGATTTTGGCGGGGGCGTGTGGGATCTCTTCGCCCTCGGACCGCGCGCGGCGCGACAACGCGCGTTGATCGCCGACACGATCGGCCCGATCTGGGAAGCAAATCACGTCTGGCTGATTCTGGTGGTGGTGATCCTGTTCACGGGCTTTCCGGTCGCGTATGCCCGGCTCTCCGTGACGCTGCACATTCCGCTCACCCTGATGCTTGTCGGCATCGTCTTGCGCGGCTCGGCGTTCACCTTCCGGAGCTACGACTCGCAGCGCGACGACGTGCAACGCCGGTGGAGCCGTGTCTTCTCGATCGCCTCGCTGGTGACGCCCGTCCTGCTCGGCATTGTCGCGGGCACCGTGGCGACCGGAACGGTCGCGGTGGTGCCCGGCGTGACCTTCACGGATGCGTATGTCGCGCCGTGGATCCGACCATTGCCATTGCTTGTCGGCATGCTCACGCTGGTGCTGTTCGCGTTCCTGGCAGCGACCTACCTCACGGTCGAGGCCGAAGACACCGAGGTGGCGAACGACTTCAGACAGCGCGCGATCATCACTGGTGCGCTGCTGCTGCCACTCGCCGGCGCGGTGCTGGTGGTGGCTCGCACGGGAGCCCCCGCGCTGTGGAGTGGCCTGGTGTTGTCAGAGTGGGCGTGGGGCCTGCACCTGCTCACGGCCATCGCGGCAACGACCGCGCTCGTGGCGCTCGTCACCAGGCGCTTTCATCTGGCGCGCGCTGCCGCGGCCATGCAGGCGGTGCTGATCATCGTGGGATGGGCGCGCGCGCAGTATCCCTACGCGGTGCCACCCGACCTCACGCTCCACGCTGCCGCCGCCCCCCCTGCCACCCTCGGCCTGCTCGTTGGCGCACTCGCGATTGGCAGCGTGGTGCTCTTTCCGTCGCTGTGGTATCTGTTTCGGGTGTTTCGGCGGAGTGAAGCTGGTGAACGGTGAACGGTGAACGGGGGGGCGGCGGGTCAACGATGACCGTTGAAGGAGCGCCGAAGCCGGAACCG
>JAABRY010000164.1 GCA_011390645.1 Gemmatimonadota bacterium | reverse complement strand
GGTTTGCCCTGCCCCGAGCAGCGCGCGGAAGCGCGCGTTGGTTGCCTCAGCGGTCCCGAAGCCGGCATACTGGCGCATCGTCCAGGGTCGGCGCGTATACATCTCGGGATACACTCCCCGGGTGAACGGGAAGTGCCCGGGTTCCCCGAGGGCATCCGTCGGATCGCGCGGCCAAACGGCGGGGCGCGCCACCATCGGCGCGGGGACCCGCAGCGGGGCGTCGCTCACTCGTCCGCTCCCGACTCGATGAGCACCGTGCGGACATAGTCCACATCATCGGAGCCACCGATGACCAGGGGAACACGCTGGTGCAGCGCGGTCGGCACGATGTCGAGAATGCGTCGCGTCCCGTCGGTGGCGGCACCACCTGCCGCCTCCGCGAGGAAGGCCATCGGTGCGCACTCGTACAACAGGCGCAGCTTGCCATTGGGGTTCTTGCGGTCGCCGGGATACATGAAGATCCCGCCGGCGATCATGTTGCGGTGGAAGTCCGCGACGAGTGCGCCCACGTAGCGAGAGTTCTTTCCCTTCAGCCTCGCAGGGTCGTCGCCATGGAAGCCGCGCACGGCGCGTTGCGTGCCGATGGACCAGCGTCCGAAGTTCGACTCGTTCACGCTGTAGTACTTGCCGGTCGGTGGGATCCGGATGTCGTCGTGGCTGAGCAGGAACTCGCCGATCGTCGGATCGAGCGTAAAGCCATGAACCCGTCCGCCGCGGACGGCATACACCATCATCACGCTCGAGCCATACATCACGTAGCCGGCAGCGATCTGGTTGCGCCCCGGCTGGAGCACATCCTCCAGCGTGCCCTGTCCACTCGCGCTGCGTCGCTCATAAATCGAGAAGATCGTCCCCACCGCGGCGTTGACGTCAATGTTGGACGAGCCGTCGAGCGGATCGAAGAGCACGGTGTACTTCCCCGGCTGGACGCCCTCGGGCACCGGGATGATGGTCTCGTCTTCCTCCGACGCCATCGCGCAGACGCGCCCCGTATGGTTGAGGGCATTCTTCATTGTCTCGTTCGCGAAGACGTCGAGCTTCTGCTGCTCCTCATCCTGCACGTTGACCGAACCCGCCGCGCCGAGGATGTTCACCAGCCCCGCACGCCGGATCTGGGCCGCAATGATCTTGGCGGCCAGCGCGATGTCATAGAGCAGATTGGTGAGTTCCCCGGTCGCGTCGGGGTGCTCGCGTTCCTGATCGAGGATGAAGCGCTCAAGGGTCGTGACCAGCGAGGGATGCAGCACGAGGAATTTCCCGGTTCAGGTCGAAAGTGCGGGCAGCGCGGCCACCCGTCACCGTGAAGGTCCTGCCATCGGTTACCACGCGAACGGTGCCGTCGCGATCGGTGCGCCAGACCGGCACGCGTGCGGCCGCGAGTCGGGCCAGCGTGAGCGGGGCCGGGTGGCCGTAGCCGTTGCGCCCGACACTGATCACGGCGGCCTGTGGCGCCACTGCCGCCAGGAACGCCTCCGCGGTACTCCCCCGCGAGCCATGGTGTCCCACTTTGAGCACCGCGACCGGCCCGCCGCCCGCGACCGCGAGCGCGGACTCTGCCGGAAAGCCCGCGTCGCCAGTCAACAGCGCCCGAAACGCCCCGTACCGCACCTCGAGGACGATCGAGTCCTCGTTGAGGTCATGCCCGCGGTGCGCCCAGCTCGCCGGTGGATGCACCACCCGGAAGGTCACGCCATCGAGTGCCCAGGCATCGCCTGCCTCGGCCACGCGCCAGCGGCTCCCGCGTGCGGCCAGCGTCTCCAGCCAGGCATCGTACCCCGACTCGGCGAATGGCTCACCCGGATCCAGCGCGAGGCCGACCGGAAAGCGGGCCACCAGCGAGGCTCCCCCCCCCACATGATCCCGATGCGCGTGCGAGAGGACAAAGACCTCGATGCGACGCACGCCCTGCCGTGCAAGGTACGGGCCGACCACGCGCTCCCCGGCATCGCCCGTCGGGCCCGCAGGCCCGGCATCCACCACGACCCAGTGGCCGCCCGGGGTGCGAATGGCAATCGCATCCCCCTGCCCCACATCCAGCAAATGTAACGCGAGCCCCTCCGACCCCGCCGTCGGCCGCATGGACACGACCGACGTCACCAGCGGCCACCAGAGCACCAGCGCGAGCATCCACGCCGCACGCCGACCTGCCTCACGTCGCGTGGTGCGGCCATGGGTGACCCAGAGCGCGGCCGCGAGCGCAAGCAGCCATGGCCCGGCGGCATGCCAGCCCGGAGCCCCCAGACTGGATGCGCCGGGCCATCCTGCACCAGCGTGCGCGAGCTGCGTAAGCGCTGCCAGCAGGAGAGCTGCGGAGGCTGCGAATGCCCCAGCCAGATGTGGGGCGATGGGGTCCAGCAGGATGGCGAGCAGCACCGCAGGCATCGCGGCGGCGACGACGGGAATGGCGACCAGGTTGAGGATGATGCCCACGGTGGCCACGCGCCCGAGCATCAGCGCGGCGATGGGTGCCGTCACCAGCGTCGCGCCGACGGACGCGGCGATGGCACGCTGCCAGGTCGCCCGACCGATGGCTCGATCGCTCCATCCCAATGCCCACCCGACCCCGACCACCGCCGCAAATGACAGCCACGCCCCGAGGTCGACCACACTCCACGGCGTCCGCGCCAACACGAGCAGTGCGCTCACCCCGAGCAGGCCATCGAAGCGTGGATGTCGCTGCCGGGCACGGGCGAGCGCGATGCCGAGGAGGAGCGTCGCCGCGCGGGTCGCAGGGGCAGGCCACCCCAGCCACGCGGCGTACCCGACTGTCATGGCGGCGGCCGTGAGTTCGGCGAGATGACGCGGTGCCCCCCCCACGCGAAGAATCAGGAGTATCCAACTACCCAGCAGGCCGACGTGGAATCCCGAGATTGCAAGGAGGTGGATCAATCCCGCCCCGACGAATGCCTCACGCACCGTCGGGTCGATTCCGCCTCGACGCCCGGTCACCAACGCCTCCACCAGCGGGGCGTGCGTCCCGAAGCGTCGCGCGATGATCTCGGTCACCCACGAGCGTCCCCGCGCGATACGGCCCTGCGCTCCCCCCCCCTCAGAATGCACCGCGCGCACCACCATCGTGCCCCCGGGGCGCGCCAACACGCCTGGCCGCGGGATCCAGCGCGCCGTGACGGTCACCTCGCGCCCCGCAGCGATCGCCACGCCGTCAGGCCAACGGGCCGAGACGGTCCCGTCACACGCCGGCGTCAGTACCTCCACTCGCCCGGCGTCGAGACCCGGCTCGAGGGTACGCAGCAGCACCATGGATTCACCCAGCGGGAGCCGATTGGCGCAATGCCCCTCGGCGGCCCGTGCCGCGTGCCGACCGTGCGCCATCCCGAGCACCAGCGCGACGGCCAGTGCGCGGTGAGCGGCGCGCGGCAACAGCCACCACGACGCGAAGGTGGCCAGGAGAACGCTGAGCGGGTCTGGGAAACGCGAAAGGCCGGTCACCAGACCGGCCCCAAAGGCGAAAGCGAGGAGGAGAGCGCCGCCGGGCGGCCTCATCCACCGCCGCTCGAGTGCAGGCGTCGCTTCGATCGTGGCACGCGGGCGACTTGCCGCAGTGCCTCGATCACCTGCACGTCGATCGCCGTCCGGTGCTGGGGCGCATCGAGCGAGGCCTCGGTGACGGCCTTGCCTTCGTCCGTGACCACATACTTGGGTGGGAGGCGGTTGAGCGCGAAGACGATGACATCCTCCCGGTGATCAGGCGTGTCCTCGAATTCCTTGACGAGCCCCTTGAGGCGATCGTACGCCTCATGGACGTGGTGTTCCATCACATTCACGATCATAGGACCGCCAGGGCCGGTCGTTCGACCGCGCCGGTGAAGGTGGATCCGGTGGTACCGGTCAGCCGGACCCGATGATATTCGCCAATGCTCTCAGCCGGCACATCCAGCAGCACCATGTGATTCCGGCGCGTCCGCGCCAGCATCATTCCGCCACGGCGCGCAGGCCGCTCGACCAGGGCCTCGTGCACCTCGCCCACCCGTTGCGCGTTGCGTCGCCGCGCCTGCGCACGCACGGCAGTGACCAGCGCGGTGAGTCGAGTCGATGCGATGTCATCCGGCACGTGGTCCTTCAGCTTCACGGCCGGCGTGCCGTCCCGCACCGAGTACTTGAAGGTGTACGCGTCGTCGAACCCCGCCGCCTCGACCAGCGACAAGGTATCGGCAAAGTCCGCGTCGGTTTCACCCGGGAAGCCGACAATGATGTCGGTCGAGAAGGTCATCCCCGGGATGGCCTCGCGCAGCGCGGCCACCACCTCGAGGTAACGCTCCCGGCTATAGCGCCGAAGCATCCGCTTGAGAATGGCGTTGGACCCGCTCTGTACCGGGAGGTGCACGTGGTCACAGACCGCTGGGGTCGTGGCCATCGCCTCGATGACCTGCGGCGTGAAGTCGGTGGGGTACGGCGAGGTGAATCGCAGGCGCCGGAGGCCGTCGACCGCGCCCACCGCTCGCAGGAGATCGGCAAAGTCGTGGGTGCCATCGTGGTAGGAGTTCACCGTCTGCCCGAGGAGGGTCACCTCGGTGACCCCATCGGCGGCGAGCAGCTCGACTTCCCGAACCACTTCGGCCATGACACGGCTGCGCTCGGGGCCCCGCGTGGTCGGCACGATGCAGAAGGTGCAGCGATAATCACAGCCACGCTGCACGGTGACGAAGGCCGTTGGCCCCGGCTCGCGCACCTGCGGGACATCCTCGTAGTGCTCCCAACTGCGATACTCGGTGTCGTGCACGCGCTGGCCCGCCTGGGCATGACCGAGGAGTGTCGCGAGGTTGCGGTAGCCATCGGGGCCCACCACGAGGTCGACGGCGGGAACCTGCTCGAGCAGGATCGGGCCGAGACGCTGCGCCATGCAGCCCACCACCCCGAGGATCACACCGGGGTGCTTGTGGCGCTGCAGCTCTCCCATCCGTCCGATCACGCGCTGCTCCGCGTTGTCGCGGACGGCGCACGTGTTCACGAGCAGGACATCGGCACCTTCCGGGACGTCGGCCGCCACGTAGCCCTCGCGACCGAGGACGCCGAGCATCAGCTCGGTGTCGGCCACGTTCATTTGGCATCCGTAGGTTTCGATCCAGACCCGCTTCATCCCGACTCCCTGGTTCCTCGAACGACGCAGGGCGCACCGGCGGTGCGCCCCAGCGGTCCAACATGGAAAGCTAGCGCGGCGCAGGCCGCGCCGCGACTACTGCAAGGGCGTGGCCTGCCCGCTGCGGACCGAAATCCCGACACTGAAGAGCCACGCATTCTCGCGGAAATTGTCGCCCTGCGTACGACGGATGCGCTCGAGGGCCAGGTCTACCCCGGCGAGATTGTTGGCGAACCGCAACGCAGTGCCCACCGAGATCCCGAGTTCCTTGGGCTGCGTCCCCTGCGCCAGCAGGAAGGGGAGCTGCGCGGAGCGGATCCCCACCCGCAGGGGCAGGTGATCACGCCGGCGACTGTTGCGGACGAACTCGAGGCCCGCGCTGTATTCGATCGTGTTGCGCGCCCCCACCGCGCCCTCGCCCACGAGCTCGTCGTTCGCGACCGACCAGTCACGCGTGCTGATCTGGGCAGCCACATCGAGTCGCGGTCCCACCGCGACCCGCGCACCGCCCGAAAGGGTCCACGGCAACGTGATGGACGCCGTCGGGAGGGAGTCCCGCCGGACATCGAGGGAGCCGTCGCGGCGGATCGCACCAGCCAGCATGACACCCGACACGGGCCGGAACACCGCGCCCGCGCTGACGCCGAACCCGAGATAATCGACCTCCGCCGTCTGGCGAGTCGCCAGGTAGGTGGTGTCCTCCCACACGCGCCGTGACGCCAGACGATTGCTCCCGGTCAGCGCATGCACGGCCGCACCGACTTGCAGCCTCGGGCTGATGCCCCATGCGAGGGCGACGCGGATGTCGTTGATGCCACCGGTCGAGCTGAGCGTGTCGATCACGCCGATCGGCACGCCTCGCGGCGAGGCCGTCCCTGCGGTCGCGAGGGTGAAGTCGCGGTCGGCGTAGGTGGAGTACGAAATCCCGATCGACAACGGCGTCTTGGGGATCGGTCCACCAACCAGGAATTGCGGGAACCGGTTGTCACGCGCCGTGCCCTCGCCACCGG
>JAABRY010000163.1 GCA_011390645.1 Gemmatimonadota bacterium | reverse complement strand
GGCCTGCCATGTTGTATGTCCATCCGTGGGAGCTGGACGTTGACCAGCCTCGCCTTGCCGTCGGCGCAGTGCCCACCCTGCGGCACTACGGCGGACTTGCCCGCGTCGCTCCGCGGCTCACGAGTTTGTTCGCCGAGCACGCGTTCACGCGCGTGCGCAACTGGGAAGCAGTTCACGCCCTCGCTCCTGGCACGGAGTGAACCGCATGGGTGTCGGCGAAGGGTTGCACGACCGCACAGATGGCGTCACGATCCGGGTCTCGGAGATCGCACGCGACGGCTCGACCTCGCTCGATGCGCGCGCCTGGAATGATCTCGTTGCTCGGAGTGCTGGTGGCACCGCCTTCCACCGCGTCGAATGGCTGCAGGTAATGGCGCAGACGCTCGGGCATACGGCACTCGCACTTGAGGCCCGGGACAGCACGGGCGCCCTGTGCGCTGTCCTACCACTCGTACGCGTGCAGAGCCGACTGTTCGGGAGCTATCTGGTGGCCGTACCCTTCGCGTCCTACGGTGGACCCGTGGGGGATCCGACCGGCGTCGAGGCCCTTGCGATCCATGCGATCGCCGAGGCGAGACATCGCCGCATCGCGCTGCTCGAACTGCGTGCCCGGACGCCGCTGGCCAGCACACCCGATCGGTTCATCGTCTCCAACCGAAAGCTCACCGTGACGTTGTCGCTGGAGGGAGGCGCCGCCGAGGTGTTCAAGCGGTTCAGCGCAAAGCTTCGCAGCCAGGTCCGGCGAAGTGAGAAGGACGGTGTCACCGTACGCGTGTCGCCGCAGCAGCCGGCCGAGTTTCACCGCGTGTACGCCGAACACATGCGCGACCTCGGCACTCCGGCACTTCCGCGCCGCTTCTTCGAGTCGCTGGCGGCTCGCTACGGCGATGACATGGTCTTTGCGATCGCCTCGCTCAATGGGGTCCCCATCGCGTGTGGTGCCGGCTTTCGCTATGGAGAGGAGTTCGAAATCACGTGGGCCAGCGCCTTGCGCGCGTACAACAAGCTTTCCCCGAACATGGCCATGTACTGGCAACTCATGGCCCACCTCGCCGAAACGGGCGTGCGCACCTTCAACTTCGGTCGTTGCACGGAGGGCAGTGGCACGCACAAGTTCAAGCGTCAATGGGGCGGTGAAGACGAAGTGCTTCACTGGTATCAGTGGCGAGCCGCGGGCGCGCCCGAGGCCACACCAGCAGCGGGCGGGCGGTTCTCGTTGGCACAGGCGGTGTGGACGCGTCTTCCGCTGCCAGTCGCCAATGTGGTCGGGCCGCGCCTTGCGCGGCTGCTTCCCTGATCTTGCGGCACTGCCCGCCGCGGTGATGTGATGCGACGCGTCCCGCCAACAGTGCTGCCGACCCCGTTGCTCGCGCTCTGGCGCGCGGGGCTTGCTCCGTCCGACGCGCGCGATGTCATCGCCGTCCGTGAAAGCGCAGAGGCTGCGCTGCAGCGTGCGTTCGATCGACCGGTCGCGGCGCTGCTCGACAGTGGGACCAGTGCGTTGACACTCGCACTACAGCATGCGGCGGCAGGTCCTCGCGTGCGCAGCGATCGCCGCTCTGCTCCGCTGCTCGTCGCCGTGCCGGCGTATGGCTGCATCGACGTGCCCACGGCCGTGCTTGGCGTCGGCGCGCAAGCCATGGCATACGATATGGATCCGGAAACGCTTGGTCCGGCACGAGCCTCGCTGCAGGAGGTTCTGCATCACGGTGCGGATGTCGTGATCATCAGCCACCTCTTCGGACACCCTGTCGCCTTGGACGAATGGCGCGAGGAGTGTGATCGGCGAGGTGTCGTACTCATCGAGGATGCGGCGCAGTGGGCCGGCGCAGGATGGGCCCATGGCCCCGTTGGAGCGCATGGACACTTCGTGGTGTTCAGCCTGGGCCGCGGCAAAGGGCTCGTGGGCACCGGTGGCGGAGTGTTGCTCGGCGGCGAAGGATTCCCGTCCGCGGCGCCGATGGCGCTGAATGGTGCCGGACGCGTGGGGGCGCTGTTGCGAGCCAGCGCGGCGTCGCTCCTCGGAAGACCATCAGTTTACGGGCTACCGGCTTCCATACCAGCGCTCCGTCTGGGCGAGATGGTGTTTCACGCACCGCAACCTCCGCGGGCCCTCTCGATGCTCTCGGGACGCCTGCTCCCGGAAGCACTTGCTCGTGCCGAAGCCGACCGGACGGCACGCCTGGCGGTGGCGAATCGGTATCGTGCCGCGGCGCGCGATCGTGGCGTGGCGACAGCCCCGATCGTCCTTGATGGGTCGAAGCCCGGCGTGTTGCGCCAACCCTTCCTGCTGACGTCGAGGCAGCCGGTCCCCGTGCACCTTGGTGTCGTCTTTCCCTACCCACGTCCGCTCTCGTCTCAGGTGGAGGTGGCCCCGATCGTACGCTCGGGGCCGGCGACCCCCTGTGCCGAGCACATGGCATCGCACCTCGTCACCCTTCCCGTGCACGCGCACGTGCGTGAACGGGACATCGTTGAGCTGTGCGACTGGCTCACCGGTTCCGCACCGCCTTCCTCATGATCAAGCTGATGCGTTTCACGCCGTTCTTCCTGGCAACGCGAGTGGACCAATGTGTGGAATAGCTGGCTTCTGGCGAGCGGGCGGCGTGCGGCCTGATGAAGGCGAGGAGCTGGTGCAGCGCATGGCTGACGCGATGGTGCATCGCGGACCGGACGACGCGGGCACGTTCGTCGACGCGGAGGCCGGACTGGCGCTGGGCTTTCGTCGACTCGCCATTCTCGACCTGACGCCGCTCGGACATCAGCCCATGCGGAGTCCGAACGGACGGTTTGTGGTCGTCTTCAACGGCGAGATTTACAATCATCGCAGCATGCGCGGGGAGCTCGAGCGCGCGGGCGTGGAGTTCCGTGGTCGGTCAGATACCGAAGTGCTGTGCGCCGGCCTGGAGCAGTGGGGCGTTGCGGCCACGTTGGAACGCGCAGCAGGCATGTTCGCGATCGCAGCGTGGGATCGTGCGCGGCAGACGCTGATTCTGGCACGTGACCGGATCGGGATCAAACCATTGTATGTGCGTGCAGAACAGGGCACGGTGGCCTTTGGCTCAGAGCTGAAGGTGCTTCACGCCGGTCCCGGCGCGTCGCGAACGCTCGATCGCGATGCGCTGACGGACTATCTCTCCCTCTTGTACGTCCCCGGCCCGCGCACCATCTGGCAAAACGTCCGCAAGCTTACCCCTGGCACGTGGATGGAGATCACCGACCCGGCCGCCCCGCTGCCCGAGGCGCGCGCGTACTGGTCGCTCTCGCAGGTCGCGCAGGCGGGACGATTGGGCGGCACGGTCGTTCCGGAGTCCGACGCGGCAGCGCTCGTGGAGTCCGTGCTGCGCGAAAGCGTCAGGTCGCACCTTGAATCGGATGTACCCTTGGGCGCATTCCTCTCGGGTGGAATCGATTCCAGCACCGTGGTTGCCCTGATGCAGGAGGTCTCATCATCATCGGTTCGAACATTCACTGTGCAGTTCGATGACCCGGTTCATGATGAGGCGGCACACGCCGAAGCCGTGGCGCGGCATCTGGGAACCGACCATCTCACGATCCCGATTTCGGGCGCCGATGCGCTCGACCTCGTACCTCGGCTTCCGCAGATTTACGATGAACCATTCGCGGATGCCTCACAGCTGCCTTCGCTTCTGGTAAGCGAAGCGGCTCGGCGCCACGTAACGGTGGTGCTGACCGGCGATGGTGGCGACGAGCTGTTTGCGGGCTACAATCGGTACCTCTACGGACTGCGGACACTCGAGCGCGTGGACGTGGTGCCGAGTCCGTTGCGAGCCGCGCTCGCCCGCATGATTGACGCTGCGCCGGCCGGCAGCATCGACAACGGTGTGGCGCACGCGGGTCGGGTGTTGCCTGCGGCACGACAGCTGCGACTGGCTGAACAGAAGGCGCGCAAACTGTCAAAGTTGCTCAGGGGTGCCACACCAGCCGAGCGCTACCACGGGCTCGTGAGTAGTGTGCCTGGTGGGCGGGGAGCGCAGAGGACGGCGGCGGGGTCGGTCACGACTCCGTGGGCCCTGCGACACGCGTTCGCGGAGTTGTCAGCCGACGCGTCCCTGCTCGACCGCATGCTGCTGGCAGATCAGCTTGGGTATCTTCCGGACAACCAGATGACCAAGGTCGACCGCGCGAGCATGGCCGTGAGCCTCGAGGCGCGCGTTCCGCTGCTGGACCACCGCGTCATCGAGCTCGCATGGCAACTACCCACCTCGTGGCTATTGCGGGGGGGGGCGAGCAAATGGGCATTGCGTCATGCCCTGTACCGCCGGGTGCCTCAAGCGCTCATCGACCGTCCCAAGACAGGGTTCACCGTCCCGTTGGCGAGCTGGCTGCGCGGGCCGTTGCGTGAGTGGGCAGCGGAGCTGCTGTCGCCCTCCACCATCGCGAATGGTCCGCTGGATCGCAGGTACGTCGAGAGCGCTCTCAAGCTTCTCTGGGCAGGGCACGACGATCAGGCACTTGCTGTTTGGGCAATGCTTCAGTTCGAAGCCTGGCGAAGAGAGTGGATTGCATGAGTCGACCGCTGCGGATTTGTCATGTCTGGGACGCCGACTACCCATGGGACGTTCGGGTGGAAAAGGTCTCCCGTGCGCTCACAGACGCTGGACACGAAGTCGCGATCGTCGCTCGAAACCGGCGCTGGGAACCGGCCGTGGAGCCACTCCCCGAGGGAACGGTTCATCGGCTTCGCCCGTGGAAGTGGCTCGGGCGACGGCTCGATGCTGGCGCAATGTTCCCCGCGTTCTTCAGCCCGCGATGGTACTCGGCAATCGCGCGCACCATCCGCTTGCAGCGATCCGATCTGGTACTTGTGCGCGACCTACCGCTGGCGCCTACGGCCATCATTGCTGCGCGACGTAGCAGGATTCCCGTGATCATGGATATGGCAGAGAACTATCCTGCGATGTTGCAGGAACTCAGAGATACGGGTGTTGCACGGCCAATCGACTCACTGATCCGCAACCCAAGCGCGGCCTCGGTCATCGAGCGCTGGGCGCTACCTCGCCTAGACCATCTCATCACGGTCGTTGAAGAATCATCTGAACGAGTCCGGAGCCTCGGTGTCGCGGCGACTCCTCCGATGACCGTCGTCAGCAACACGCCGTCTCGCACTCGTGTCGCTGCCCAGGACGCAGAGGAACGAAGTCCCCGGGGCCGCGAACCGAAGCTGGTCTATCTGGGCTTGCTCGAGGAGCCGCGCGGCCTCCGTTCGGTGCTCCATGCACTGCGATTGTTGCACGATCGAGGCAACCGAATGACACTGGATGTCGTGGGAGATGGTCGCGAAATGTCAGCGTTTCAGGAGGTGGCGCAACGACTTCGCCTCAATGACGGAACCGTTATGTTCCACGGCCGACAACCGCATGAAGTTGCACTGCAGTTCGTGGCGAACGCCAACGTCGGCCTCGTGCCGCATCTGGCGACGGGCAACTGGGTAAGTACAATTCCGAACAAGCTCTTTGACTACATGGCGGCTGGACTTCCGGTAGTCGCATCCGATGTTCCTCCGGTGCGAAGGGTCCTCACAGAGTCGGAGGCTGGCCTGCTTCACGAGCCTGGTAGCGCGGAGTCGGTCGCAGCGGTGCTCCACCGACTCGTGGATCCATCGCTGCGGCGTAAGCTTGGACAGTCCGGGATTGCTGCTGTGCGTGATCGATTCAACTGGGAGTCGGATACCAACTCTCTCGTAAATGTCGTTGAGTCGTTCCGCAAGTAAACGATCGGATTGCGGGTGGCCACGTGCCGTCTCTCAATAGCAATGGGCCCCGCAGACAAAACGCTGCGGGGCCCATTGTTTTCACCGTGTCTTTCTTCTCTTGCCTAGTTCGTCCAGACCGTGGTTCTGGCGTAGTCGATCACGGAACCAGCGGGTGCAGAGACACCATTCCCTCCACCCCACGTCGAGCCCATCTGCAACTCTCCGAAGTTCGTCGTCCCGGACCAGCTCCAGCTGGTGGGCTGCTCCTGAACGAGCACATCGTCGATCCACACCCGAATACGCGCCGGCGAAATGCGTAGTTCAATTTGTACTTTCATCCATCGACCGGTCGGGATGTCCCGTTGTGCACCGACGCGCCGCGTCAACTGATCGGTTCCCGAGCGTCGAACGAAAATCATCTCGCTCTGGGATTGCTGAAGACCGGCACGGTAACCGTACCCCCCCT
>JAABRY010000162.1 GCA_011390645.1 Gemmatimonadota bacterium | reverse complement strand
GTTCTTGTCCATGAGTACTTCCGGGTCGACCTCGAGTTGGCGTGGCAGATGGTGCAGCATGACCTGCCTGAACTCGCCCGGAACGTCCGGGCCATCATGGCGTCCGAAGGATTCGCTGACGACGGGGCACTCTAACCCGCCAATGCAGCCGACGAGCGCGCCGATGATGCGCCTGCGGCGCAAGCGCGCTCGCGGCTGATTGGCAGCACGTTAGAACGCATCGTACCCGCCCCGCGTTGCGTCAGGTAGTTGCGTGCCACCCCCCGCATTTCTTGGTAACGCTATGTTTGGCTCTACCCCCGGCCAGCCCGACCCCATGGTACCTTTCATGGTCCCTTGCCGGTGAGGCTACCCATGATTCTGCACATCGAGATCGAACAGGAAGTTGATGGCCGGTGGCTTGCCGAGGTTACCGACCTCCCTGGCGTCATGGCCTATGGGGTGAGCCGTCCAGATGCGGTTGCGAGGGTTCAGGCCCTCGCCCTCCGGTCACTCGCTGAGCGCCTGGAGCATGGCGAAGCGATCCCCGAGTTCCTCCAGGTGGCCTTCGAGGCCGCGTGAGCACATGGGGTGCCGCGAAGGCCAAGCGTGTCCTCGCGGCCTTGCTCCGCATAGGTTGGCAGCTCAAGCGGGAATCCGGCAGTCATCGCGTGCTCACTCGTGCGGGGTGGCCGGATGTTGTCTTCTCGTTCCATGACAGTGAAGAGATCGGTCCGCGCATGCTCGCGCGCATTGCGCGACAGACGGGACTGCGCCCCGACGATCTGTGATTCGAGGCGTTCTAACGCGCGCTTCGATGTATCATTCTTCGGAGCGTACTCCTGCCGGGCCACGGCTCCGGTTACTCCCCGAACGAATCAACGCGGATTCCCTATGAACCGCTATCTGCCTGCTGCAAAGCGCCTCGCCCTGACGGCGCTAGGCTTGCTTGCGGTGCTCGCGCTCACGGGAGAACTCCGTTGGGGCAGCGGCGCTATGATCGGGTTCACCGGCGTGTGGGTGGCCGGGGCGCTGGATGAGCATCTAAAGGTACGCCGCGCATCGAAGGCGAAGGGAATCGGTTGAGGATAGCGATGGCAGCATGCTGATCGACGCCCCCCTGTCAGACCCCAAACACCAGGACTTCTCCTAGTATCGCGGTGGCGGGGTGGACGGTAGGTTGGGGGAGTGAGTCTCCGGCGGCAACCGTGGCGCAGGTCCAATTGTTGGGCGCACCGAGTTTGAAGGAGGTGTCCATGAAGGTGCCGATGGACGAACCGGAACCGACGCCAGAAGCCGAGCCTTGCAGCGAGTTCCCCCCGCCTCTACGGGTGCCGCCCGGCCGCGTCGCCACCGATCCACGTCCGGACGGCGAGGGTGGCAAGCCGAAGCGCCGGCCACGACGTCGAAGCGGCGACGGCGAATGATCCTCGGCTGGTCGTGATGCACCTCGACCGGAGCGACCGGATTCGCCTCCCCGGCGGGCCCCGCCGTAGAAGCGCAGAACGTTAGGTGGCAATGAATCACTCCGAGTGTATGGAGGGGCTATGTCGTTGATTCGCGGAATCGCTGCCGGTGCTGTGCTCGTGGTGACTCTCGGCTCTACAGGACTCACCACGCCGAGCGACGCCCGAGCTTTCCCCGCATTCACGATGTTTCGTGGCGCTGGCCTCGAGAAACCTGTGCTGATGTACCACGCCAACGTGACCACGGATACCATCAAGGGCGTGGTGGTGGCCAACCTCAAGAATGATCCCCTCGCGTTGATCTATACGACCTTGGTCGCAACGAGTCCGGTCGCACCGGACGACCCCCGGATCGTGGCGACGTTCGAGGTCGCGGAGTTCTTTGGTCCGCCGTGGTCAGCACTCGCGGGTCCCGATGGTCGGCCGACGCGCGCGCTTCAGTTCGAGGAAGCCAACCATTTCTCCAAGATCCATGTGATGCGCGACGGGCCTCCAATTTGGATGAACCCGGTCGTCGCACCGGGCGGCGGAGATTTTTCCGCCTTGCGTGTGAGCGACACAGCGCAAGTCGTCCTGGCAGGCCTTGGCTTGAAGATTCGATAGGCAGGGCATCAACGGCGCGGTCGTGGCCAGCTAACCGGCGCTCGCTGCGGTCGGGGCCTGACGCCTCGGCCCACGCGCCGTAGCTTTACGATGGCACGCGCGCGGCGGGCCCCGCTGCGGAACGTACCACGATCGATGGCTGCACTCTTACAACCGGGCGAGGTCACACTGTTCGACACTCGCTCACTCGGCGAACCACCCGGGAATGATGTCGATGACTCGCGGACCGGCTTGCGCTCCTCTCATGCGATTCTGGGGGCTCGATGATGCGGCAACTTGTGGGGTTCGGATTCCTTCTTCTCGCAGCTGCTCGCGCGGATGGCCAGTCCCCGACGGCACCACTTCGTGCCGTGGCGACCATTTCCCCGGATGAACTCGACGCGACAGACGTGGCAGGCGGGGTCGTTCGTCTCGACGGAACGCTCATTCTCGCCGATCCGGGCGATCTGGTCCTGCGGAGCGCGACCTCTTCGGGCAAGACCAAGGTTGCATGGGGGCGGCGCGGGGAAGGCCCGGGTGAGTTCCTGAACATTCGCAAGATTGCGATCGTTGGCGATACGGTGTGGGTAGTAGACAATCGATTGCACCGAGTTCAGGCGTTCATCGGCGATGGCAGGGTGGTGGCATCCCGACGCTTCTCCATGACCGGCGCTGTGGGGCCAGACGCTGGTGGGGTAATGTGGCCAGTAAGCGTTCATCCCTCAGGCGCCACACTTGAGCGCCTTACGGTCACCTCCGATGGTTCGTCCACTCGCGGTGCAGCACTCCGCACGGGGCAAGTTGGTCTCGTGGTGCGCCAGCCCGATGGCACAATCCGTGGGGATCCGATTCTCGCGCGCAGCACTTCACAATGCAATCGACTTTTGGACAGTGGGATCAATTTTGTCGAGCCGTTCTGCACCGAATCGGTGGCTGATGCCACGCCGGACGGTCGGTATGCTGTGTTGGTGGAGCCGCTCGACTCGAAGGAGAGGATCCACGGCTTCCGGGTGCGTTGGGTTGATCCGCTGTCGGGGTCCGAGTCGCATGTCGAGTTGCCGGTACCCATGCGCACCGTGTCACGAGCGCAATGGGACAGCGTCGAGGCCCGAAACAAGGCACGCTTGGAGCGACATCCATCGCTGATGCGCGCCTGGACGGAAGCACGCAGTCGCACAGCAACGTTCCCACCATTCGATGCAGTCGTTGCATTGCAGGATGGTGCAGTCGCTGTGCGCAGCGACCAGCAAAGTGCGACGGGGCCCATCTGGTGGCTCTTCCGTGCCGGTCAACAGCCTCGCGCAATACGCATTCCTGGTTCGGAGCGTCCGCTCGCTTATCGGAATGGTTGGCTGTGGGTACGTTGGGAAGACGAAGACGGAGCGATCGGTGTGAAGCTGTACAATATGGGACGAATGTAAGTGAAAGGTGGGCTGACCGACTGAGGTCAGCATGCGATCCGTTTGCAAGTTTCGTTCGACCAGCCTTCACGGAGCAACGGTGAGGACTCTCCCTGCATTGCACGCGCTCTGGGTCGGGCTGCTGTTCTCGACGATGGGAACGCGACTTGTCGCCCAAGTTGGCGAGCCGGTCCCAACGCGCTGCGAGTTCCCGGCCTCGATTGCCACCTCGGAGATCCTGCGCGCGGAGCAGGCCCAATCGCGAGCTGCACAGCAGGCCGACACCGGCTGGACGCAACTCGCCTGTACCCGCGCCGAGCTTGCGAGCCGCGGCGCCATTGGTCGAGCCGGGTGGGGAATGTCGCTTGGCGACGGTTGGCGCAGTGGGGCGATGCGAGCGGCGACGCAAGCGCTGGTGCTCCGACCGGGTGATCCGACCGCGAGCATCCTCTACCTGCAACTCGCCGCGGATTCCGGCGCTGCGAGTCGCTCCGACGCCCCATCGCTCATCACCTCCGCCTCGACGGTGGCTGCTGGTCTGCTCGCGGACACTTCCCTGGCCGACCCTATCGCCTTGCGCGCCTGTGGGGCGTTCGCCCTGCTCGACCGTGACCTTGCCACGATGCGGAGGTGCGCGCAGCAGGCGCTCGCACGCGGCATCGATTCGACTTGGCATCTGGTGCGACTCGCGTGGGTCGAGGCAGGGTGGGGATCGGAGGCGCGCACGGCCGAGCTGTTCATGCTGGCAGTGCGCGGCGGCGGAAGCCCTGCCGGGCTGGATGCGCTCGGAGAGGTGATCCCGAGTGGTGGGTGGCGATCGAAGGTGGACCACGCACGCTGGACGACAGATGCTGCCTACCGAGAGCAGGCCGTGCTCGGTGCGCTCGACCTCCCCACCGATGCGGCCGCGGAGGAGGTGCAGCGTGCCATCGCGGGGCACCTGTTGGGGATCGTACCGAAGGGTACCGGGTTCATGCGGTGCATGACGATGGCGGCCGGCGATCTCCGGCCGTGTCGCTCATTCGAGCCGGTGCCGCGACAGATCCGCCTCGCGAGTCAGGTCGTGCGCGGGTGGAGCGTGGCTGACGCCGCGTGGGTGCATGTGGTCGCCTTCGCGCTGCCGGTCGGCGACCTGCCCGAGGAGGGGGGCACGCTGACGGCGCGCCTGCGCACCGACGGTTCGCGGCTGAGCGAACATGCGTGGCAACTCCCCTATCGAGCGCGAGGTGGCGGCTCGGACGGCAACCTGTTGGTCAGCGTGCAGGAGATTCCCGGGCCCGATTCCATCACGGCATGGACGTTCGACGTCGGGACAGCGGAGTGGCGTCGTATGGGGAGGCAGTATGGTGTCCTCCCCGTCAGTCAGGGAGCCAGCGATGTCACGGCGTCGAGTCTGATCGTCGGATCGACGAAGCAGGGCGTGGTTTGGCGCACCGGCACCGACACGATCCCGATGATGCCACTCCTGACGACGAGTGCGGCCGACCCGATCACGGTCACGCTGCAGGTCATGAACACGGGCGATGCGTTCGACGGTGAGATGCGGGTGGTGCTCGAACCGTATGGCGTGGGTCGGGCCGTCGTGGAGCCGCTGGTGACGATTGCCGCGCCGGTCCGGCTCGATGGCGGGTACTCCGTGCTGCAACGCAAGCTCGACATGAGTCGGCTGCGGCCCGGCACCTATGTAGTACGCGTCCGAGTCGGCACGGTGCTCGAGCGCGAGGCGGTGGTGGGGTTGCGGTAGGGGGATTCGAGGGGCGCCTACCTCCTCCCGGGGTAGCGTTAGTGACCACAAGAGCGGAACCTGGTACGAGCATCGCACATCGAGTCGTACTCACTGTGCTGACGCGGAGGGCTGGACCATGAATCGCACACACGTCGGATGCGCTGCTGCGTTGGCGCTCGTTGCCATCGCGCCGAGCCAGGTCGCGGCACAACGCAGCCTCGGCCCGCCCACTGCGAGCAATGACCACGAATTCACCGGTATCGACGGCGTGCGCGAGCTGCGCGACGGGCGGGTGATCGTGCTCGATGCGCGCGACAGGACGATTCACGTCATCAACTTCGCAACGAAGTCCCGCAAGACGATCGGTCGCCTGGGCGACGGCCCCGGTGAGTTCCGCCTGCCGCGAGCGCTCCTCCCCATCGGTGGCGACACCACCCTCGTCGATGACATGGCGCGGTCTGGCAAGCTCCTGGTCATCACGTCAGCCGGAGAAGTTGGCGGCTTCGTCTCGACCGAGTACAACGCCATCACCCCACGGACGTTCGTCGTTGGCGCGGCGGATACCATGGGACGCTTCTACGAGAACAGCTACACGAGCGATTCGAACACGATCGTTCGCTGGGACCGCAGGCGTGACCGGCGTGACGCGATCGCGCGCATCAGCATGCAAGTCGTTTCACCCCTCTTCCGGCCGCGTCCCACATCCGGTGGCGCACCACGCGGTGGAGCGGAGCGAAGTGGTGGATCGCCGCCGCCGTTCTTCACGGTCAGCCAGTGGGCCGTGTCGGCCGATGGGCATCTGGCGGTCGTGACACCGGAGCCTTACCGCGTGACACTCGTGAGCCCGAGCGGCAAGCGAGTCCAGAGCCAACCGATTCCCTTCACCCCGGTTCCGGTGGGCGCGGACGAAAAGCAGGACTACAGGGTCGAGCGTCAGCAGCCCGTCCCGACCATGATCTTCGCCAACAGGGTACAGACATCGACCTACCGGAAGCCCGAGTACACGGAGCCGGTGGAATGGCCATCGAGCCTGCCGGCATTCCTCC
>JAABRY010000161.1 GCA_011390645.1 Gemmatimonadota bacterium | reverse complement strand
TCCCCCCCCAAGATCACCGAGCGGCGGTTCAGGCCGTTGACTGGTGACGGTGCGGCGGGCCCAGTCGGCATACACACTGACCGTGTCACCCGGTTGCATGACGGTGCGTGCGACGTCACGCATCAACTGGTGCAGCGAGGCCGTTCCGCTCGACCCGAACATCCGCCCACTCACGGCGACGTCCTGATTCAAATAGGCCACGGCGTGGGCGCCAAGGGAGTCGGCATGCTCCTCGTCCCACGTCGCAAAGAGCATCGTACGTTGGGGCCCCTGCCCTGCCTGGGCCGCCGCACCCCACGCACGCGCTGCCTCCATCACGCTGATCACGCCGGAGAGGTCGTCCACCGCGCCCGGGCTCCAGGCATCCCGGTGTGCGCCGGTGATCACCACTTCCTCGGGAAAGGTCCGGCCGCGCAGGATGCCAAGGGTGTTGTAGATCTTCTTGTACGCGCGCGGACCGCGCTCGGGCCACACGGCCACACGCATTTGCAGCTCGCCGTCGCCGAGGCGATACGGCAGATCGAGACCACCCTGCCAATTGTCCGGGGCAGCCCTGCCACCGAGCTGCCTGAGGATCACCTCAGCGTTGGCATACCCGATGGGTACCACAGGAATCGCGGGGAGCCCCATTTCGGATTCATCGAGTCGCCGTGCCCCCACCACCGAAGCCCAACCTGGTGTGCTCGGGTCGCCCTGCCCATTCTTGATCGAACCGCGCTGGACGCCATACGGATTCCGCATCGGTCCATCGGGATAGACCTCGCCCTTGAGGAAGCCATCCTCGAGCGGATCCGAGTACAGAATCAGTGCTGCGGCACCGTGGCGCTCCGCCTCACGGGCCTTGATCCCGCGAAAGGAGCGTCCGTACCGCGCCAGCACGACCTTGCCGCGGACGGAGATACCCAGGGAATCGAGGACCGCATAGTCCGCGGGTAGACCGAAGCTCACGTAGACGATTGGCGCGGTCACATCCCCGGCGCCGGAGTAGCCGTTCATCGCAGGCCAGGCAGGCTCCTGCGTGGTGGGGTCGCCGGGCAATGGCGGCTCGATCAAGTCGAGGCGTGTCCGATTGGCGCCGATGACTTCGACAACCGTGGAGTCATGGTACGGGAGGAAGACCTCGTACTCGACTCGCACGGTGTCCAGTCCCCACGAGGCCATTTGTTGGAGCACGTAGTCCGCGGTGGCCGTCTGCGCAGGTGTTCCTGCGATGTGGGGTCGTGCGGCGAGCGTCCGCATGTGCTGTCGGGCCATGGCCGTGTCCGGCACGGCGCGCAATCTGGCTTCGAGTGCGACTTGCGCGGCGGTGTTGGCCTGGGTGAAGCCGGGCACCTGTGCAGACAACGGGGCGATACTGCAGATCACCCCGAGGAGGAGGAGGCGCATGCTGGAGTCCGATGGAGAGTGAAGGACGAAAGATAGCCCCGAAACGCCGACCGGGCGGGGAGCGCGAACGCCCCACCGCCCAGCAGACGACCTGTCGGATCGCGGCGCACAGCTACATCACTGCAGTGCGTCGCACTCCCGACTCACGGTCGCCGAGCGTCGCGCGAACGAAGTCGCGATTCAGCAGCGCAATGTTGTCGATCGAGATCTCCTTCGGGCACGCCTCCTGGCACTCACCGAAGTTGGTGCAGCCGCCGAATCCTTCCTCATCCATCGCGTGGACCATCGAGAGCACGCGTCGCTCACGTTCGGGTTGGCCCTGTGGGAGGAGACCGAGGTGCGCGACCTTGGCCGCGGTGAAGAGCATCGCCGAGGCGTTCGGGCACGCAGCCACGCAGGCGCCGCAGCCGATGCATGCCGCCGCATCCATGGAACGCTCGGCGTCGTCCTTCGGGATCTGGATCGCGTTTCCATCAGGCGAGGAGCCTGTCGGCGCGGAGATGAAGCCGCCGGCCTGGATAATCCGGTCGAAGGCGGCGCGGTCCACCACGAGATCACGCACCACCGGGAAGGCGTTTGCACGCCACGGCTCGATCAGGATCTCGTCGCCGTCCTTGAAACTGCGCATGTGCAACTGGCAGGTGGTCACGGCACGCTTGGGGCCGTGCGGCGTCCCGTTGATCATGAGCGAGCACGTGCCGCAGATCCCCTCACGGCAATCGTGGTCAAACGCGATCGGATCGTCGCCCTGCTCCGTGAGTCCTTCATTGACGACGTCGAGCATCTCGAGGAACGACATGTGCTCGTTGGCCACGGCCGGGTAGCTGCGGAACTCGCCGGGGGCATCTGGTCCGGCCTGGCGCCACACCTTCAGGGTCAGGTTCATGGTTTCACTCATGTTCACATCCACGGATTGTCGATTGGTGACGACAATGGAGACCCTTCGCTGCGCTCAGGGTGAGCGGCGCCGACCGGGTACGATCACGTTGGAGGGTGGAAGCGCCGCTCACTTGTAACTCCGCGTCGCCAACTTCACGAATTCGAAATCGAGTGCTTCCTCGTGGCGGACCGGGGCGGCATCCGCCCCCTGATATTCCCACACTGCGACGTGACTGTAGGTCTCGTCGTTCCGCAACGCTTCACCGTCGGGTGTCTGGTACTCGGTGCGGAAGTGGCCGCCACAGGATTCCTCGCGCACCAGCGCATCCCGGCACATCAACTCGGCAAACTCCAGGTAGTCGGCCACTCGACCGGCGCGCTCCAACGACTGGTTGAGCGTGGCACCGGCTCCCGGCACGCGCACGTTCTTCCAGAACTCGGCACGCAGTTCGGGAATGCGTCGCAGCGCCTCCTCCAGCCCAGCCTTGTCCCGGGCCATCCCGCACTTGTCCCACATGATCTGCCCGAGCTCACGGTGGAAGGAATCCACCGTGCGTGTTCCGTTGATGGCGAGCAGACGATCGGTCATGCTCCGCACCTCGGCTTCCGCCTCGCGGAAGGCCGGATGCGACGCGTCGACTGCATCGAGCTTGGTGCCCGCGAGGTAGTCGCCGATCGTGTACGGCAACACGAAGTAGCCGTCGGCGAGCCCCTGCATCAGGGCGGAGGCTCCGAGCCGGTTGGCGCCATGATCGGAGAAGTTTGCCTCGCCGATCACGTGCAGCCCGGGCAGCGTGCTCATCAGGTTGTAGTCGACCCACAACCCACCCATCGTGTAGTGCACGGCGGGATAGATGCGCATCGGCGTCCGATACGGATTCTCCCCGGTGATCTGGGCGTACATGTCGAACAAATTCCCGTAGCGCTCGCGAATCGTATCCTCGCCCAGCCGCGCGATCGCCGCGGCGAAGTCGAGGTAGACACCGCGACCGCCCGGGCCGACGCCCCGACCGTCGTCACAGGCTTCCTTGGCCGCACGCGACGAGATGTCGCGCGGCGCCAGGTTGCCGTAGCTCGGGTACTTCCGCTCGAGGTAGTAGTCGCGCTCGGCCTCGGGAATGTCGCCAGGCGCGCGGTGGTCGCCCTGCTTCAGCGGGACCCACACCCGACCGTCATTGCGGAGTGACTCGGACATCAGCGTGAGCTTGCTCTGGTAGTCGCCGCTGACGGGGATGCAGGTCGGGTGAATCTGCGTGAAGCACGGATTGCCGAACCCGGCGCCGCGCTTGTAGGCGCGATAGGCGGCGGTGACGTTCGAGCCCTTCGCGTTGGTGCTCAGGTAGAAGACGTTGCCGTACCCGCCCGTTCCCAGCACCACGGCGTGTGCCGCATGGGAAGAGACCTCGCCGCTCACCAGGTCGCGCACCACGATGCCGCGCGCCTTGCCGTCGACGACCACCACGTCCAGCATCTCGTGGCGAGTGTACATCTTCACCGTTCCCAGGCCGATCTGCCGCTCCAGCGCCTGGTAGGCGCCGATCAGCAATTGCTGACCGGTCTGACCCCGTGCGTAGAACGTGCGCGACACCTGCGCGCCACCGAACGAGCGATTGGCGAGGAGTCCGCCGTAATCGCGCGCGAACGGCACGCCCTGCGCGACACACTGGTCAATGATGTTCGTCGAGACCTGGGCGAGGCGATAGACATTCGCCTCGCGTGCGCGGAAGTCTCCACCCTTGATCGTGTCGTGGAAGAGGCGCCAGGTGGAGTCGCCGTCGTTCTGGTAGTTCTTGGCGGCGTTGATGCCACCTTGCGCCGCGATGGAGTGTGCCCGGCGCGGCGAATCCTGAAAGCAGAAGCAGGAGACCTGGTAGCCGAGCTCTGCAAGCGAGGCGGCAGCAGAGGCGCCGGCGAGGCCGGAGCCGACGATGATGATGTGGAACTTCCGCTTGTTGGCAGGCGAGACGAGTTTGAGGTCAGCACGGTGCTGATCCCACTTGTCCTCGAGCGGTCCGGCCGGAATCTTGGCGTCGAGATGCATATGTGTCCGTACCCCCGGGCTCAGCGAAGGAGCCCGAACAGGGCTGCCAGGGGAATCGAAAGGAAGCCGCCGGCCACCACGAGGGTCAGTCCGAGGGTCAGGGTGACGCGGCTCCGGTTCCACGACGGATGGTTCAGGCCGAGCGTCTGGAAGACCGACCAGATGCCGTGGTAGAAGTGGGCCCCGATCGCGATCATCGAAATCGCGTAGAACGCAGCCGTCCATTTCACCTGCATCCCCACGACGAGGTTGCGTCCGACCTCACCCGGAACAAAATCCGGGTGGAAGTCGCCCGTCGTGTAGTGCAGGATGTGGAAGACGATGAAGACCAGGATCAGCACGCCGCCGTAGCGCATCGTGCGCGCGGCGTAGCTGCTCACCTGGTGCTCAAGGCGCGCATAACCCTTCGGGCGGGCGGCGCGCGCCATCCGTGTCAACTGCCAGGCCGCAGCGATGTGAATGCCCACGAGCGCGAGAAGGCCAGCCCGCGCGACCCACAGCAGCGGCCCGAAGCCGCGCAGCCATTCGGCGTAGGCGTCGAGCTTCTCAGGTGCCGTGAAGACCAGGACGTTCGACGCCATGTGCGAGATCAGGAAGGCGACGAGCAGAATACCGCTGACGGCCATCGCGACCTTCTTGCCGACCGCCGTCTGCCAGAGTGCGAACACGCGATTCATCGCGGGCTCAGACAATCACCTGAATGGACCGCACGGCTTCGGCCGAGGCGTGCAGCGCAGTGCGCTCGGCATCGGTCAGCGTGATCTCGACGATGCGCTCCAGTCCGTTCCGGCCGAGGAGGCACGGCACGCCGCAGTACACATCGGTGAGCCCGAACTCACCCTGAAGCCAGGCAGAGCACGGGAGGATCCGGCGCTTGTCGAGGACGATCGCCTCCGCCATCTGGACCGCGGCGGCACTCGGCGCGTAGTAGGCCGACCCGGTCTTCAGGTGGGCCACGATCTCGGCGCCGCCGTTGCGGGCGCGGTCCACGATCGGAATGAGCTTGTCTTCGGAGAGCAGCTGGGTGACGGGGATCCCCGAGACGGTCGTGTACGAGACCAGCGGCACCATCGTATCGCCGTGCCCACCGAGCACCATCGCCTGAATGTCCTCGACCGAGACCTCCATGGCCTCCGCGAGGAACATGCGATAGCGCGCGGTGTCGAGCACACCGGCCATCCCGATGACCCGCTCGCGCGGGAAGCCCGTGGCTTCGCGCATCACGTAGCACATCGCGTCGAGCGGATTGGAGACGACGATGACAATGGCATTGGGGGCGACGCGCTTGATGTTCTCGCCGACGGACTTGACGATGCCCGCGTTGGTCTTGACCAGGTCGTCGCGGCTCATTCCCGGCTTGCGCGCGATGCCCGCCGTGACGATGAAGAGTTCCGAGCCCTCGGAGAGCGAGTAGTCATTGGCGCCGACGACGCGGGCGTCGAACCCCTCGACCGGACCGGACTGCCACTGGTCGAGCGCCTTGCCCTGCGGAACCCCCTCGGCGACGTCCACCATCACCACCGTCCGGGCCAAGTGCTTCTCGGCCACGCGCTGAGCCGCCGTCGCGCCGACGTTGCCGGCTCCCACTACCGTGATCTTCTCGAACATCGCCTCGTGCACTCCCCTCAAGTGTCAGGCGCCGCGTACGGCCGCCGTGGCAATCAACGTGGACAACCCCCCAAAGTAATCGCGGAGCGCAGGTGCCCCAACCCGATTTACCGTCGCCCGAACCGTACCGGTGCCGTCGGCTTAATCTCGACCGCGCCACTGCGAACCTTCGGCGCTGCCGCCCGCTCGGCGGCCAGCGCGAGGAGCAACTCGACGGACCCCGCGAGGTCAACGCTGCGCTTGCGCGGGGGCTTCGGCAGTTGGTAGATCCGGTCGCCGTACTTGGCGCGGATTGGCGGCGGCAACTCACCTTCGGCATTGCCGATCACCAGCACGCTGTTGGGCTTGAACGGGGCATCGGCCGGATCGCGCTCGCCGTCCAC
>JAABRY010000160.1 GCA_011390645.1 Gemmatimonadota bacterium | reverse complement strand
CGCACCCGGCGGTCGGCTTCGAGCTCACCCTCGATGGTCGTCCGCGTCTCACCGTGCCGACGGCTCCGGATCGGGCCGATCGGCTGGCCGCCGTGTGGGGCGAAGAGGTTGCGCGCACCTTGCTCCCGGTCAGCCACGGCGTCGGGCGTGTGCGCGTCGAGGGATTCGTGCAGCGGCCGGCGGACGCGCGCCCGACCGGCCGACGGGTCCAGCTCTTCGTGAATGGCCGACCGTTTCGCGATCACTTTCTGGTTCGCGCTGCGGAAGCCGGGTACCGGACCGCGATCCATCCGGGCGATCGCCCCTCGGTATTCCTCGACGTGCTCGTGGACCCGTCCGAGGTCGACGTCAACGTGCACCCCGCCAAGCTGGAGGTCCGGTTCCGCGAGCGTTTCGCGGTCGAGCGCGCGATCGAGGAAGCGGTCCGCGCCGCGCTCGGCGTGCTGGTGGCCTCGGCGAGCGTCGGCATGGGGCCGCTGCCGACCACCGCACCCGCTCCACCACCTCGCATGGCCGTGCCCGACCTGCCTGACGATCTCTTCGCACCGCTGGAGGAGACCAGGGGGGGGGAGAGTGCGACGACGGCGTCGGCCGCCACGCCGACCGGTGGCAGCACCCACGGGTTTGACGATCTCACCGTCTTCCAGCTGGCCGACAGCTACCTCTGCTATGAGTCGCCCGAGGGACTGGTGATCGTCGACCAGCACGCGGCGCACGAGCGGGTGCTGTATGAGGAGGTCATGGCGCAGCTCGCGCGCGATGGCATTCCGTCCCAGCGCCTGCTGCTTCCGGTCACCGTCGAGTGCACCGATGAAGAGCTTGATGTGGTGGCGGCGCACGCTGCCGAGCTCGCGCGCATCGGCTTCGAGGTTGAACCCTTCGGCGGGCGCACCGTGGCGATCCATGGCGTGCCGAATCCGCACCCACGCTTCGATGCCATCGCCTGCTTTCGCGAGGTGGTCGCCGATCTGGCTGGGGGACGCTTCGGGGGCTGGGCGAATCGCCTCGAGCGCTTCGCGCAGACGTACGCCTGCCGAGCCGCGGTGAAGGCCGGCCAGCCGCTCGACGCGCGCAGCATGCGCGAGCTGTTGCTGCGGTTGTTCGCCTGCGCCCTGCCCCCGCACGACGTGCACGGCCGTGCCACCATCGTGCAGTTGCCCCTCGAGGAACTGGAGCGGCGTTTTGGTCGGCGCTGATACGCCCGTGCTCGTCGGGCCGACCGGGGTAGGGAAGACCGCCGTCGCGCTCGCGCTCGCGGAGCACTGGCCGATCGAGGTGATCTCGGCCGACTCGCGCCAGGTCTATCGGGGGCTCGACATCGCCACCGCCGCGCCGACCCGCAAGGAACGGGAACGCGTGCCGCACCACCTCGTCGGCTTCCTGCAGCCCGGGGAGCGGTATTCCGCCGGGCGATTCGCGGTCGAGGCGGCCGATGCGCTCACGGAGATCCGCAGCCGCGGCCGGGTGCCGGTGGTCGTGGGTGGCTCCGGATTGTACATCCGCGCGCTGACGCTCGGGCTCTTTGCGGAGCCGCCGCTGGATCGACCGCGCCGGGAAGCGCTGGCACGGTTTACCGAGACGCTCGACCATGCGGCGCTGGTGCGCTGGGCGCATCGCCTCGATCGCACCATGCCGCCTGGGGGGGGGAGACAACGCGCCTCCCGCGCGATCGAGATCGCGCTGCTCACGGGCCAGCCGCTGGGCTGGTGGCAACGCGCGGCCGAGGCGCAAGGTGTGCTGACCCCCTGGACGGTGCGCTTCACGGTGCCTCGCGCGGTGCTGCATCAGCGGATCAATGCGCGCGCCGCCGAGATGGTGCGCCGGGGGCTGGTCGAGGAGGTCGTCGCCGCGCTCGCGGACGGGGCGCCCCTGGAGGGCCCCGGCATGGACGGCATTGGGGTGCGTCAGGCGGTCGACGTGCTGCAGGGCCGGCTGGCCCGCGAGGAACTGGTCGCCACCATCGCCACGGCGACGCGCCAGTATGCCAAGCGCCAGGAAACCTGGTTCCGCCACCAGACCGTCGGACCGGTGCTCGTCCTCGACGCCACGCGTCCGCCGGAACAACTCGCCGCCGAGATCGCGGCGGCCCGCAAGGACCATCTCGCATGAAGATCGGCATCACCTGCTATCCGACCTACGGGGGCTCGGGTGCCATGGCGACCGAGCTCGGGTTGGAGCTCGCGCGTCGTGGCCACGACGTCCACTTCATCACGTACGACTCGCCGTTCCGCCTGCGCGGCTACGTCGAGCGCGCGACCTTCCATCAAGTGGACACGTCGGTGGGCCGGTATCCGTTGTTCGAGCACTTCCCCTACACACTCGCACTGGCGTCTCGGCAGTACGAAGTCGCGATGCAGGAACAGCTCGATCTGCTCCACGTCCACTACGCCATCCCGCATGCCACGACGGCGTTCCTGGCCCGGGAGATGTTGCGCGGCCAATTGCCGATGAAGGTCATCACCACCCTCCATGGCACCGACATCACGCTCGTGGGCCAGGAGGAGTCGTTCTACGCCATCACCAAGTTCTCCATCGAGCAGTCTGACGGCGTGACGGCAGTCTCGGACTTCCTGCGTGACGAGACCTATCGCGCGTTCGGATGTGTGAGCTGTGATCTGAGGAGCATTCCGAACTTCGTGAATCTTGCCGAGTACCGCCCGGACGCCCGACATCCTGAAGAGCACTTCGCCCCGGCCGATCACAAGATGCTGGTGCACATCTCCAACTTCCGTGAGGTCAAGCGCGTCAAGGATGTGGTACGGATCTTCGCACGCGTGCGGCGTGCGATGCCGGCCACACTGGTGATGGTGGGCGACGGCCCCGACCGGCACGATGCGGAACACGAAGCCCGCGAGCTCGGCGTCGCCGGTGATGTCCGCTTCCTGGGCCGCCTCGACACCGTGGCGCCCCTGCTCGCCGCAGCGGATCTCTTCCTGCTCCCGTCGCAAACCGAGTCGTTCGGGCTGGCCGCGCTCGAGGCGATGGCGTGCGGGTCGCCAGTGCTTGCGAGCCGCACCGGCGGGCTGCCGGAGGTGCTCACCGATGGCGTCGAGGGCATCCTCGAGCCGCCCGGATCAGTGGAAGCGATGGCGCGTCGGGCCGTTGCGCTGCTCAAGGATCCCGTCGCGCACGCCGCGATGCGCGAGGCGGCCATCGCGCGTGCGCAGACCTTTTCCGCCGATGCCGTGGTGCCCCAGTACGAGGCGTTCTATCGCGAGGTGCTCGGCCAGTGATCGCGTTCTCCCCCTGGCTCGTGGCCATCATCCTCGGACTCGTCGAGGGGATCACCGAGTTCCTTCCGGTCTCCTCCACGGGGCACCTGATTGTCGTCAGTGCGATGCTCGATTTCACCGGAGAGCGCGCCGACACCTTCAGCGTCGTGATCCAGATCGGCGCAATCTTCGCCGTCATCTGGCACTATCGCGCCACACTCTACGAGATGGTGACCGGGTTCTTCACGAAGCTCGAGGAGCGTCGGCTGGCAGGGCACCTGCTGTTGGCGTTCTCCCCAGCCGTGGTGCTTGGCCTCCTGTTGCACGACTGGATCAAGGCGGTCCTGTTTTCGCCGGTCGTCGTGGCCTCCGCGCTGATTGTCGGCGGTGTGGTGATTCTCCTGCTCGAGTGGCGACGCCCCGCGGTCACCGCCCCGACCATCGAGACGATGTCGTGGCGACAGGCGCTGATGATCGGACTCGCGCAGTGTCTCGCCATGGTGCCCGGCACCTCGCGCTCCGCCGCCACCATCCTGGGCGGATACGCGGTCGGACTCTCGCGGCCGGCCGCCACTGCCTTCTCTTTCCTGCTGGCGATCCCGACCATTCTCGGGGCGGCCACCCTCGACCTCGTGAAGTCCGGCGATCTCCTCGGCCTCGATGATCTCGCGTTCTTCGCGCTCGGCACCGCGGTCGCCTTCATCTCCGCGTTGATGGTGATTCGTGGCTTCCTCCGCTTTGTCGAACGGCATACCTTCGTCGTCTTCGCGTGGTACCGGATCGCATTCGGCGGCTTCCTCTTCGGCCTGTTCGCCCTCGGTATCCTCTGAGCTCCCCCCCCCGCATCCGTCTGGCAGCGACCGGCTCCACCATGGAAGCCGCGCACGAAGCTGCCGCTGCGGGTGCGCCGCACGGCACTGCCGTGGTGGCGACCGTGCAGACGGGGGGGCGCGGACAACGAGGACGCGCGTGGAGCTCTGCCGCCGGCGGGCTCTGGTTGTCGGTCGTGGCGCGTCCTGCCTCGACCGAGGCGATCGGCACCCTTGCCATCCGCACCGGCCTGGCGATTGCCGGCGCACTGGAGGCGCGGTACACCGGGATGCCGGCGCTGACACTCAAGTGGCCGAACGACCTGCTCATGCACGGGCGCAAGCTTGGCGGCATTCTCACGGAGGCACGGTGGAGCGATGACCGCTGCGTGTGGGTTGTTGTCGGGGTGGGCCTGAATGTGGCCAACACCCTCCCGGAGGCACTGGCCACACAGACCAGTCGCCTCATCGAGGTGCATCCCGAGGTGACGCCAGAAGAGCTCTTCGAAATGGTTGCCACCGCTGTGGCAGACGCCTCGCGCACGGCCGACCCGTTGTCGGACGAGGAACGTGCTGCCTTCGCGCGGCGTGATGCCCTGGACGGGCGGATGGTGACCGCCCCCGTGGCCGGTACCGCCGCGGGCATCACGTCCACCGGTGCCCTCCGTATCCGTGCGGCGGACGGCAGCCTGCACGAATGTGTTGCCGGGGTGGTCCCGGCTGACCCCTGAGCCCAGATTTCACTCATGCTACTCGCCCTTGATGTCGGCAACACCGAAGTCACCGTCGGACTCTTCCACGGTGACACCCTGTTGGGCCACTGGCGCCTGACGACCACCGCGGATCGCACCCCGGATGAATGGACGATCCTGCTCGATGCGCTGCTGGCGCGGGCCGGCCAGAGTGCCGGGGCCGTTCGCGCCGCCTGCGTCGCGTCAGTGGCCCCGACGGTCACGATCGGCCTCCTGCAGGGCATTCATGCATTGAAGGTTCCTGTCGGTGTGGTTGATCCACGCGCAGAGCTCCCGCTGGTTCTCGATGTCGATGAACCGCTGGCGGTGGGCGCCGACCGGATCGCCAATGCCCTCGCCGTGCTCGAGCGGCATCCAGGGGACGCGATCGTCGTGGATTTCGGGACGGCCACCACGTTCGACTGCGTGACCGCGGATCGCCGGTTCATCGGGGGCTCCATCATGCCGGGGTTGCGCACGTCGGCGGAGCAATTGGTGCGGAAGGCGGCCAAGCTCACCGCGACCGAACTCGTCGCCCCGGAGCGCGCCATCGGTCGGCGCACCGACGAGCATATCCGTGCCGGGGTGCTCTTCGGCACCGCCGACGCGATTGACGGCATGGTGCGCCGCATCCGGGCGGAGTGGCCAGGGGGGGGGATCCCGCAGGTGGTCGCCACGGGTGGACTGGCGGCGCAGATTGCCCCGCTGACCACCAGCGTGACCATCGTGGACGCCGATCTCACCCTGCACGGGCTGCGCATCGCTGCACGCGCGCTGCACCTGCCGGCGTGACCGAGCGTCTGTTCGACCCACTGGACGCCACGCCGACCCGCCGTGCCTTGCACACCGTCCTCGGGCCGGTACTCCCGTGGTTCCTGCACCTGCGACCGGCAGAGTGGCCGGTCATGGCGGGACACACCGCGCTCGGCTGGTTGCTCGCCGCCGGATGGCGCGCCCCGGATGGCACCGCGGTCCTCGGGCTCGTCGCCTGGGTTGTCTGCCTCAATGGCGGCACGCTGGCGCTCAATTCGGCGTTCGATCGCGATGAAGGCGATGTTGCATACCTCCGTCGGCCACCCACCCCACCGCGCGGTCTCGCGATCGGGGCGATCCTCCTCATGCTCGCGGGACTGGTCCTGACGTGGGGATTTCCGGCGCCGTGGCGGTGGCTCTATGGTGCCTGCCTGCTGATGTCGGTGGCCTACTCGATGCCGCCGCTGCGCCTCAAGGCGGTCGGTGGGGCCGATTGGCTCATCAACATGATCGGCTTCGGGACGCTGACACCGTGGGCGGGCTGGGCGATCACCGGACGGCCACTCGGTCTCGCTGACTTCCTGCTCCTCGCCGCGTTCTGCCCCTTGTTCGCCGCATTCTATCCCTTGACGCAGCTCTACCAGATCGACGAGGACCGCGCCCGTGGCGATCAGACGCTGGTGATCCGTCTCGGGGCGCGGCGGGCGCTCGCGGTAGCGTTGGCCGCGGCGGGTGTGGCGTTCGCAATGATCGCGGCGGCAGCGGTCCTCGCCGACTGGCCGACAGAGGTCGGTCTGCGCTGGGCCGCACTGGGGATCGCCGCGCTGGCAT
>JAABRY010000159.1 GCA_011390645.1 Gemmatimonadota bacterium | reverse complement strand
ATCGCCTGGATCGCACTGCGCGTCTTGTCGCGCACCTTTCGCCACGACGTGCCACCAAGCTTGTGCAGGCGCGGCGGTGCCGCATCGCCGTCATCACCGCCCGCCCGATAGCGCTCGAGCTGATCGAGTCGGTAGAGCGGGACATTGAGACGATCGCCGCCCTCGTACTCGAGGATGGCGACCTCGATCGTACCACCGTCGATCGTCAGCGTCTGGATCCCGCGATACACCCCGATCCCATGATCGAGGTGCACCACGTAATCGCCGAGGGCGAGCGTGCCGGTCACCGTGCTGGGTGCGGCGATGCGATAGCGCCGAGCGCGGCGCAGGCGACGGGCCCGGCGGAAGATCTCGTGGTCAGTCAGCACCCGCAGCGTGGGCATGACGAAGCCGCCGTCGAGCGAGCCCACCACCAGCGATGTCCCGTCGGGGCGCATCCCGCGCTCCTCGAGCAACTCATCCAGCCGTTCGCGCTGGCCGTCGTTGTCGCAGAGGATCAGCGTCGGTGTGCCGTGACCGAGCAGGCCGCGGAGGCGGGAGAGGTCGCGGTTGACCGCCTCGGGCGGGAAGAAGCCGAGTTGAATCGCCGCCGGTTCCTCACGGAGCACCAGCCGCGCGAATCGCCCGAGTCGCGTGGTCCACGCGGTGGGCTCCACGAAGAGTTCTTCTCTGGGGGGGGCATCCTCGCCGAGCCGACGGGCCACCTCGCGATGGTGATCGGCCTCCCGCCACGCGCGTTCGACCTCTTCGCCGTCTGCGTGTGGCGCATCCTGCAGGAGCAGCGTGTCAGCAGGCAGCAGATCCAGCAGCGAGCGACGCGTCACCGTGCCATCTGGCGACAACACGATGCGCGGTGCGGTACTGCGAATGGGCAGCACGGTGACCGCGGTGAGTTCCTCACCGGATCGCTGCGTCGTCAGGTCGAAGACGCGCAACGAGGCGATGTCATCGCCCCACCACTCCAGACGCGCGGGGGCCGCCATCCCGAAGCCATAGAGATCGACGATCCCGCCACGCACCGAATACTCCGCCACCTCCGTGACCGCAGCAACGCGCTGGTAGCCCATCGCGTCGAGCGCCTCCAGGAAGGCGCCGAGGGGGCGCGTCTCACCGGCCGTGACCTCGAGCCGCAAGGCCTCCAGCGCGGTCGGCACCGCGGTCCGCTCTGCCGTGGCGCGCGCCGTCGTGACCAGCAAGCGCAGTTCACCGCGCAGGAGGGCTTCAAGCGTCTCGATCCGCTCGCCGGCGATCTCGTAGTGGGGCTCCTCCTCCGCGAGCCCCTCGCGCTGCGGATACAGCGCGACGCCCTCGCCGAGGAGCTGCTGGAGGTCGGTGAGCCAGCGCTCGGCATCCGACGGGGTGGTGGCGACCACCACGAGGAGGCGGCCGGGAGCGACGTCGCGCGCGAGCCACGAGGCAAGCACGGCCCCGCTTGAGCCAGGCAAACCACCGAGTCGGAGGGTGTCGCCTTGGGCCGGGAGACGCGCAGCCAGCTCGCGGGCCGCTGGCACACGGGCAAACGCCTCCCGCACCGCCGCGAGCACGTCGGCACGCTGGCGGGGAGCAGGAGGCGATGGCAGGGCTGATACAGTCACGCGGGCGGGAACGTAGGGGGCCGACTCCCGAGGGTCAACGCACGACGGATCGACCGCGGCCCGCGAGCAGCGACTCGCCGATCACACAGCCGAGTGCCAGCAGGAGCAGGAGCGGCCGCAGATCGCCTCGGCCGGAGCTGCCGAAGGCGGCAGCATCCGCCTCGTCCCACGCGCGAACGACCGCGCCTGGCCAGCGATTGCGCAGCTCGGCATCGGTCAGCGGCACAAGATCGGACTCCCCATCCGGGAGCGCCGCCGTGATGGCGCCGACCGTATCCACGCCCCGCAGCAGGTAATGGATCCCCGGACCGGCGGGTCGCCACGGGGCGCCCCCTTCAACGGCGACTTCGTTCCCCGCGCGGGTGACACCAGTGACCAGACCCGGCAGGACCACGGGCGTCCCAGGGACGGCGGTCGTCAGGAAGAGGTCGCCACTGAGCGTGCGCGTGAGCAGGTGATCGAGCAACGGGACGAAGCCGGCCGTGAGGGGCAGCTCCGTCCAGGCCGGATCGAGACGGGAACCGAGCAGCACGATATCGCCATCACGAACGGCCCACGGAGCGCCATCCGCGGTGACCAGGACCTCTCCCGCCCCGGTCGTCGCCGATTCGAGCACGACGCGACGGGACACCCCGGCTCGGAACGGCAGGACGGCGCCACTATCGAGTGCGCCGGCACCATCCTGCACTGCTCCATACCGCCAGCGCAGGCCGCGTCCCGCGAGCGCGCGGTTGAGCGCGGGAAGCAGCGCGAGATCACTCGGCGGCACCACGACGCTCCGGCCGCGCCCCAACGACCCCAGGGTGATCTCGGCACCGGCACGAACGCGACCATCGGCGGCCAGCACATCAAGCGCCGCATCAAGCCAGCGGTCACCCGGTGTCCAGGCGACTGCCGCGGGTGGGGCAACGCGCACCGCGACCCGAGCGGTGTCGTCGAGACGGAACTCGTCGGGGGCGAGCGTCAGGCGCACCTCGTGCCAGCCCGCCGTCAGCGGCGGGACGGGCAGGGTGAGCGGTGCCCCGCTGGCCACGAGGAGTTCGCGCACGGTACGGCCATCCACCTCCAGTGCGGCGGCGACGGGGTCCGTCGCCACACCGAGCAGCGTGGCCGTGACCCGCCCACCGTCCCCCCCCCACGGTTGTGCCCCCGCATCCAGCGCCGCGAGCCCGCGATTGGGGGGGGGATCTCCGTCAGCACGCAGCACGGTCAGCGGCCCCTCCCCCCGCGTCGGCGTGATCGCACTGCCCTGTGCATCGGTCACCACCACCACCTCGCCGGGTCGGTCGACCCCAGCAAGGAGATCACGGGCGACCGCCACGGCGGCCCCCAGATCCATGGGACGTGCCGCCGGCTCGAGGGTGGCGACCGCGGCCCGGAGTTCCTCCGCCGAACCCGTGCGCGGCACGCCTGTCGCGGTGAGCAGCCAGAGTCGGTCACCCGCCGTCGCGCGGGCGAGGACTGCATCGGCGGCGCGCTGAATCCCGGTGAGCGCGGGTTCCCCCCCCCACACTGCGGTGCTGCTCGCGGAATGATCCACGATGAGCACGAGCGCACTCGGCGCATGGCGCCCGAACGGCATCGCCCCGCGCACGAACGCGCCGGCCGCCGCGAGCACGAGCGCGATGACCAGCAACGTGCGCAGGGCAAGCAGCAGCAGGTGGCGCAGGCGCAACTGGCGCCGGTGATCACGCGTGGCATCTTCGAGGTAGCGCACCGCGGGAAACGCCCGCTCGGGTGGCTCCCGGCGCTGCACGAGGTGGAGCAGGATGGGCAGCGCCGCCAGTGCCAGCCCGGCGAGCGCCCACGGTGCGGTGAATCCCATCAGGCGCCGAGCGCCCGCGAGAGGGCGGTGCCGAACGGCAGGTCGGTCGGCAGCAGCGCGTAGCGCATCCCCGCCGCGCGGCAGGCGCTGCCCCAGGCCCGGACCACACCGTCCACCGTGCGCCGGTACGCGCCGGCCCACTCCCCGGGGGCGAGCGTCACCGATTCGCCGGTTTCAGGATCACGGAATCGGGTCTCCTCTCCCCCCCCCAACTCCAGCTCGGCCGGATCGGCGATGTGCAGCACCAGCACCTCATGGCCACGATGGCGCAGGAACTTCAGGGCCTTGAGCGTGAGCGTGCGGTCGAGCAGGAGGTCCGAGCAGAACACCACCATCCCGCGACGGCGCAGCGCGGCGACCACCTGTCGCAACGCCGGCTCCGCGGCAGTGCCCTGCCCCGGCTGGATCGCCCCCAGTTCCCCAGCCAGCTGCGCCCACTGCCCGCGACGCACCCGCGCCGGCGTCACGCTCTGCACCGTGTCCGCGAAGGTGACCAGCCCCGTGGCATCGCGTTGGCGCAGCAGCACCAGCGCCATGGCGGCGGCCAGTCGGGTGGCGTAGTCGAGCTTGGTGAGCCGGGCAGGGTCACCGCGCCACGCCATCGAGGCGCTGGCATCGACCACCAGCATCGCGCGCAGGTTGGTCTCTTCCTCGAACTGCTTCACGTAGAGCCGGTCGGTCCGGCCCAGCAGCTTCCAATCCACATACCGTGGCTCGTCGCCGGGCTGATACTGCCGGTGTTCGGCGAACTCCACCGAGAAGCCCCGCCGCGGCGAGCGGTGCTGTCCAGCAAGGAACCCCTCGACGATCCCGGCCGTGGTGACCTCGATCCCGCCCAGGCGGGCGACATCGGCGGGGTGCAACAGGTCAAGGCGAGCTGGAGAAATGAGGCGCTCCGGGAAAGACTGACAGGGTGGTCGACACCGCGAAAGCTAGTGACGTGAATCTGGTGCCACTCCGCGGCGTCCCCAAGTAGCTTCAAGGGTTGGCTACGAACACCCTGGTCCCTTCAGATGGAGTCGCCGTGATGCGCCAATCGTTGCTGTACCTCGCCGTCCTCGCGGCGGTCCTCCCGGCCGGGCTCGCTGCCCAGTCGCCCAACGACCTCCGCAAGGCCGCTGACGGGATCACCCCGAAGCTCGTCTACGAACGAATCTCGGTCATCGCCCACGACTCGATGGGTGGCCGCAACACCCCGTCGCCGGGGCTCGAGAAGACCGCCGCGTATCTGGTGTCGATCTACCAGAAGGCCGGCCTCAAGCCGGCGGGCGAGAATGGCACCTGGTATCAGCGCTATCCGCTGGTCCGCAAGCGCGTCAACCAGACCACCGCCTATCTCGAGCTCAACGAGAACGGGACCGTGTCCCGCTACCCGATGGGCGAGTTCGCGTACACGACGGGCAACGCGACTGGCAAGGAAATTATCGGGGAGTCGATGCTCCTCGCCGGGACGATGACCGTCGCGGACGTGCAGCCGCTCGACCTCACCGGCAAGATCGTGCTCATGGTCTATGATGCCGCCAAGGCGATCGACTGGAACCGCATCAGCCAGGCCGTTGCCGCCAAGCGCCCGGCGGCAGTGGTGGTGATCCGGAACGATGCGCCAGAGGGTTTCGCCCGGTTCCGCGACCGTGCCGGGATGGCCTCGCTCGTGGTGGACAAGCCAAGCACACGGCCGCAGCCGGTCACGGTGTTCGTCCATGACCAGATGTTCGCCAACGATCCGATGCAGGCCAATCGCCCCGACCTGGCGTCAATGCGCCTCAGCGCCACCCCGGTGATCATGCCGATCCCCGAGACCGTGGCCATGCGCGTCTTTGCGGAGGAAGAGATCGTCGAGCGCGTGACCGTGCCGAACGTGGTCGCCAAGATCGAGGGCTCCGATCCGGTGCTCAAGAACGAGTACGTCGTCTATACCGCCCACATGGATCACGTGGGTACGATCGGCGATGGCGTCGGCGGCTGTGCCCACCGGGGCGATGATGACCGCACGGACATGATCTGCAATGGCGCCGACGACGACGCCTCGGGCACCATCGGCGTCGCGATGGTCGCCGAAGCGTTCGCCAAGCTGGGCCGCAAGCCCCGTCGTTCGATCCTGATCGTGAATGTCTCCGGCGAAGAGAAGGGGCTCTGGGGCTCGGAGTGGTTCTCGGATCACCCGACCGTCCCGCTCGAGCAGATGGTCGCCAACGTGAACCTCGACATGATCGGGCGCAACAACCCCGACTCGATCGTCGTGATCGGCCAGGAGCATTCCGACCTCGGCCCCACGCTCGCGCGTGTCAATGCCGGCCGCCCCGAGCTGCGGATGACCACCTCCGCCGACCTGTGGCCCGAGGAGCGCTTCTACGAGCGCTCGGACCACTTCATGTTCGCCCGCTACGGCGTGCCGGTGCTCTTCTTCTTCAATGGCGTGCACCCGCAGTACCACCGCGTGGGCGATCACGTCGACCTGATCGACACCGACAAGCTCGCCCGCGTCGCCAAGATCGCCTTCTACCTCGGCGCCGAAGTGGCCAACGCGCCCGCGCGCCCGGTGTGGGATCCGGCGGCATATGAGAAGTTTGTGATCAAGAAGTAGTCGTAGGTCGTAGGTCATAAGTCGTAGGAAACACGGAGGGCCGGCCCCCCACGCGGGACCGGCCCTTCGCGACCTACGACCTACGACCTACGACTGCAGTTCCTCCAACCGCCCCATCCCGCGCCGCAGATGCGGAATCACGATGCTGCCGCCCACCACCAGCCCGACACTGAAGATCTCGAGGAATTCCTCGCGGGTCACGCCGAGTTGATGACACTGCTCGATGTGATAGGTGATGCAGTCGTCGCAGCGCAGCACCATCGACGCCACCAGCCCGAGCATCTCCTTCTGCTTCTTGCCCAGCGCCCCGTCCTCGTAGGCGCGGTTGTCGAGCGCGAAGAAGCGGTTGATCGTGAGATTGCCCGCCCCGAGGATGATGTCGTTCATGCGCGAGCGGAATTGATTGAAGTCCTGCAATGAGTC
>JAABRY010000158.1 GCA_011390645.1 Gemmatimonadota bacterium | reverse complement strand
GCGGCGGGTCTCTTCCTCACCACGCTGCCAATCGTGGGCTTCGGGCCGAACGCCGCGAACCCGCACTACGAGCCACACGCGGGGCACGACCGCACGCTCGGGCCGGACGAGGTGGTGCTGCTCGATTTGTGGGGGGGGGAGTACGAGGGGTCGATCTTCGCCGACCAGACCTGGATGGGGTTCAGCGGCGCGAGCGTGCCGACGGAGGTCGCGACGGTGTGGGCCACGGTGCGCAATGCGCGCGACGCCGCCATCACCGCGTTGCGCGACCGCATCGCGGCGGGTGAGCCCGTCCCGGGCTACCTCGGCGATCGCGCGGCGCGCGGCGTGATCGAGGCCGCGGGCTATGGCGAGTATTTCGTGCACCGCACGGGGCACTCGATTGATCGCGACCTGCACGGTTCGGGTCCGCACCTCGACGACTACGAGACCCACGATGATCGCGAGCTCCTCCCCAACACCGGCTGCTCCGTGGAGCCCGGCATCTATTTGCCGGGGCGCTTCGGGGTGCGCAGCGAGGTGAACCTCTTCTGGGGGGCAGAGGGGCTGGAGGTGACGCCGGGGGAGATGCAGCGGGAGTTGGTGACGGCGGGGTAGTG
>JAABRY010000157.1 GCA_011390645.1 Gemmatimonadota bacterium | reverse complement strand
GGGGGGTGTTGTCATCCCGAGAGTAGGCGCGCAGCGCCGAAGTCGAGGGATCTGCGGTGCTCGGTCGGGATGACAGTCTCTGGCCCAGTGTTTCCCCTCACCCCTGAGCGGCGCAGCCGCGAACCCCCGATAGTTCCACACTGAAACCTATCCCCACGCCCCCCCCTGCCTTTCGTTACCATTGCTTGACACTGGCTTTCGTCCCGGACATATTGGGTCGTGCCGGCGAATCGCCGGAGCTTCCGTAATGGACAATTCAGGGTTTTTCGGCTGGCCCGGTGGGCTGGCCCCCGACGTCATCATATGACGTCTCGGTGGATTGGTCTCCGCTCCTGGTTTGCGGTGATTGGTTTGCCATTGCAGGGTCCGATGTACGCCGCATCTCACGCGGCACAGCAGGACATGACTGACTGATGCCGCCCGGTATCAGCGGTCGGGAACGAAGGAGCGGATTTCCCGTGCACTCGCCTTCGGAGGACGGTTCGATGACTCAAAGTGGTGTGAGGACCCTCGCCCGCGTGACGCGAGCAATCGCGTTGGCGGCGGTGGTGACTGGCTTCGGCGCTACGGCGCTGGCAGCCCAGGGCGCTACCGGCAAGCTCGAGGGGCGCGTATTCGACCAGGGCGGTCAGCCCGTCGCTAACGCGCAAGTCGTGATCGAGGGGACGGCGTTCGCTACGACCGCCAATCCCCAGGGCTATTACTTCTTCAACAGCGTTCCGGCTGGTGCATACAACATCCGGTACGCGTACATCGGCTACAAGGCCGTGCGGATCACCGGTCTCCGGATCCAATCCGGTCAGACCATCACCCAGGACGCGACGCTCGAAGCCACGAACGTCGAGCTCCAGGAAATCACGGTCGTCGGCGCGCAGAATGCGCTGGTGCCTCGTGACCAGGTGACCTCGAAGCAGATCATCGACGGCAACTTCACCGACAATCTGCCGGTGGACCGACTCGGTGCGGTGTTCGCACTGCAGCCGGGCGTCATGTCGAACACCAGCGGCACCTCGCTGTCGGTGCGCGGCGGTCGTCCCGACGAGAACAGCACCTACATCGACGGTGTCCCGGTCCAGCCGGGCAACCGTGGTACGGGTGGTGGCCGGGCCCTTCCGACGCTGCAGGTCGGCACCAACGCGTTCGAGGATGCCTCGATCACGACCGGTGCAACCTCGGCCGAGTTCGGCAACGCGCAAGGTGGCGTCATCGCCATCACCACGCGGACCGGTGGTCAGTCGTTCTCGGGCAACATCGGCTACGAGACGGACGAATTCTCGGGTCTGCGCAACTCCAGCGCGTTCAATCGCATCCAGGCCTCACTTGGTGGTCCGATCACCAAGTCGCTGACGTTCTTCGTCGGTGGCGTGCTCGAGGGCACGCGGTCGGGCAACGCCGGCTATCGCGGCTGGGAAACGCCGGGCTGGGTGCCGGTGGGCGTCGATACGACGTACACGATCGCGCGGACGACCAGCGCCACCTCGGACTCGATCCGCCTCCCGGTCTTCAACTACGCGCTGCTGAACGGCGATTGCGACGCGTACTACGTGGCCAACGCGGCTGATCCGGACATCCGGAACAACTACGGTGAGGACTGCCAGCAGAACCGGACGTCCTACTCGCCGGCCTCGAGCGCGCAGATGACGAGCAAGCTGAACTACTCGTTCGGTCAGGGCTCGCGTATCGCCCTCTCGTTCATCGGCTCGCGCGGCCTCTCGCGTGGCCAGCGTGGCACCGATGCGACCGGCGGCACCAGCAACACCAACAACGTGGCGATCCTCAACTGGAACCAGGTCCTCTCGCGCTCCTCATCGCGCGCGGTGGCCCTCGACGCCTACCTGTCGTACCAGTGGGACCGCTCGATCAACTCGGTGCTGACCCCGGAGTCGGAGGAGAGCACGCGTGACCCGTTCGGCGGGTTCCTGCTCACCAACTTCGACTACGAGTACGGCTTCGATGACTTTCCGGTCAACGATGAGCTGATCAACAACTTCCGGACCCAGCGTCCCGAGAACCCGATCACGCTGTACGACCGGTTCCAGACCCAGCAGTATCTGGGTCAGCCGGGCTTCGGTGGTTCGATCGGCAACCCGGGCTCGGTCGGCGGCTATGGTGGCGCCCCGGGCACGCTCAACACGGCGTACGAGAACCGCCTGATCGCTCGGGCGAACCTCGACTGGCAGCTTGACCGGTACAACCGCGTCAAGATCGGTGGTCAGTACATCGACTCCGAGCTCGGCACCTACAACGTCGGTTCGTCCGGCCAGGGCTTCGGCGACATCTACCTCGCCCGCCCGGTCTCGTACAACCTCTTCGTGGAAGACCGCCTCGACCTCGGCGACGTCGTCCTCGTGGCCGGTGTGCGGTACGACTACTTCGACGTGGGTGCAAGCAAGTGGAGCGGCTTCCCGCGGATCTCCTCGGACCCGGATTTCGATCCGGACAACGTCGATGCCGTCCTGGAGCCGTACACCAGCCATGACTACATCGCGCCGAGCATCCAGGTCGCCTTCCCGGTGACGGAGCGGACCAACTTCCGCCTCTCGTACTCGCAGCAGGTGCAGACGCCGGACTACTCGGTGATCCTGCGCGGCTCGAACACCGACCTGTCGATCACGAACACGAACAACAACTACGGCACCGACCTCGACTTCGGGAAGACGATTCTCTTCGAGTTCGGCGTGCGCCACGCGTTTGACGACGACATGGTGCTCGACATCGCCGTCTACAACAAGGACAACCTGGCCAACGCGGCCGGCCGTCTGATTCCGGGCATCGATCCGCGCAGCAACAGCCGCGTGGACCTCCGCCTGACCACGAATCAGGACTTCGGCAACACGCGTGGTCTCGACATGCGCCTTGACCGCCGGATCGGCAACATCTTCAATGGTGTGCTCTCCTACTCGTACCAGGATGCGCGCAGCACGGGTTCCGACCCGTACACGTACATCTCGTTCGGGTCGCGGATCACCTCGGCCGTCACGGGCAGTGCCGCCCCGCCGCCGCAGGCTGCGCAGCCGGTCGGTTACTCGCGTCCGCACAACCTCGCGGCGCAGTTCGCCTTCAACTTCCCGGCGGACTTCCAGAGCGGGTCGATCGTTGGCAAGATCATGAGCCGGATGAACATCACCGGCACCGCGCGGTACGCCTCGGGTACGCCGTACACCCGCTGCGACGCCTCACTTGACGACGACCTCGCGGTCACGTCGGGCGGGACGTGCAACACCCTCGGCTCCGACTTCAACTCGTCGCGCCGGCCGGCCTTCAAGAACGTGGACCTCCGCGTCACGAAGGGCTTCCGGATGGGTGGCCTCGACCTGACGGCCTACGCCGACGCCCGGAACGTTTTCAACATCGAGAACGTCCTGAACGTCTTCGCGCAGACCGGCAACACCGAGAATCAGCGGTACCGCGAGAATCTGTGGGGCACGGACTCGACGTCCTTCGCCATCAACGGCACGGCCAACGGCATTCGTCTCCCGAATGGGGCGTTGGATCTGCCGAAGAGCGATGCCGAGTGCGGAGCGTGGCGGACCACGGGCAACAACCCGTCTCCGACGACCTGCTACTTCTTCCGCAAGGGTGAGCAACGCCATGGCAACGGCGATGGCGTCTACACCCTCGAGGAGCAGCGCCGGGCCTCGGATCTTTCACGCCTCAGCACCTTCCATATCTCCCGTTGGGCCGGCACCGGTCGCCGCGTCCGTCTGGGCATGGAAGTGAACTTCTGATCGACGATCTGCCCGTGTCGACAGGGGGGGAACGACCTCCCCTGTCGGCTCGGACGACCGCATCCATACTCGCGAGGTCGCAATGCATGCTCTGAGTGGGAAGAGGGCCCTGATCGGCGCGCTGTCGCTGGCGCTGGCAGTGCTCACGATGGCGCCGAACACGGCGTCGGCCGGA
The DNA here is from genome assembly GCA_011390645.1 of Gemmatimonadota bacterium. Classification (GTDB taxonomy): domain Bacteria; phylum Gemmatimonadota; class Gemmatimonadetes; order Gemmatimonadales; family GWC2-71-9; genus Palsa-1233. The sequence continues at coordinate 2,080 of JAABRY010000157.1, read as the reverse complement.
CCGGAGCCGGGCGCCAAGCGCCCGACGACGGGCAAGTACCGGCTTTTTGCAGGAAGTAACGGTGCCACCACGGTCAACCGTCTCTACTATGGTCTGAGCAACCGCGGTGAGGTCGGTGTCGACTCAACGGGTTCCTCGACCATCGGTGGCGGTTTCTGGCCGAAGGGTACCGGCAACCAGTACATGTTCAACTCCGGCCTGCAGGTAGCCGGTATCATCCAGGGCACCAAGCCGGGGAACCCCTGGGCGGGTGACACCACGGGCGGCATGTTCTTCGACGCCTCCGGTCTGCGTCAGCACGGCACGGCGATCACGGACATCTTCAATGCCAGCAACCCGGTGGACCAGGCGAACTGGCCGCAGGGCGCCTTCGTGCCGCAGGGCGACTTCTCGGAAGAGATCTACGACCCACTCCTCCGCGGCCGCATCTCCGCCTCGCAGTCCGACAACTGGTTCCTCGTGTGGGAAGGCGACCCGGGCCTGAACTCTGCCCGTCCGCACCCGCTCGGCATCGTCGCCGAGTACCGCACGCTGGGCTGGAACTTCCCGTCGGGTAACGAGGACATCCTCTATCTCGTCATCACCTTCTACAACATCACGACGACGAACCCGGCGGCCTACGCTGCCTATCGTCCCGGGATCCGTGAGACGCTGATCGAGTACGCGGGTCGGTTCCAGGAACTGAACAACTCGCAGTTCAACATCACGCTGCCCGCCGAGGGCTACACGATCGATCCGTTCTACGCCGCCTTCTCGGCGGACCCGGACGTCACCAACTCGGCCGGCGTGAACTACTCGTCGGTCAACCTCCCGTTCGCGATGGGCTATGCCTATCACGCCGACTTCCCGCTTGCCGCGGGCTGGACCTTCTCACCGACGATCTTCGGTGCCCCGTTCTTCGCGGGCTCGGGCTTTGTCGGCATGAAGTACCTGAAGTCGCCGACCGGTGAAGGCGAGATTCAGCTCTACTCGAACACGACCAACGGTGGCGCGTTCCCCGACCCGAACTCGGCGGTCCGCCTCTACAAGTACCTCTCGGGCACGATCACTCCGGCTGACGGCGTGAGCTGCAACCAGGGTGACCCGCTCGAGTCACGGATCTGCTTCGTCACCCAGGGCAACCCGGCTGACGTCCGCCTCCTGCAGTCGTCCACCGGTCTGGCCCTCGAGGCCGGAGCCGCTGGCAGCATCGTCATCGCGTACGTCCATGCCGCACCTGTCGCGGTGCCGGGCTACGTCGGTGGTACGCGCGTCGGCCCGGGCGATCCGCGCCGTCTGTCTGACGTGACGGCTCTCTCGCAGGGTGCCAACCTGGTCGACTCGCTGGCCGGCTTCGCTGGCTTCGAGGACGCCAACCAGGACGGCCTCGTGCAGCAGGACGAGATGACCGTCGTGCCGGGTTCGCTCTACGGCAAGTCGCTCACCGCGCAGACGATCTTCGAGGCGAAGTTCCTCCTCCCGTTCGCGCCGGAAGCTCCGGACTTCTTCCTGATCCCGGGCAACGGGCAGGTGACGGTCCTGTGGCGCCCGTCGGCGTCGGAGACCACCGGTGACCCGTACTTCGAGGTCGCGTCGCAGGCCACCACCGTCCCCTCGGGCGGCGGCACGCCGGTGACCAACCTCCTGTACGATCCGAACTACCGCCGCTTCGACACCGAGGGCTACCGCATCTACCGCGGTCGCGCAGATACCCCGACGTCGCTGCGTCTGGTCGCACAGTACGACTACTCGGGCACCACCTTCCGCGACTATCGCGGCCAGGTCGTCTCGGCCGCCATCGGCAGCCGGTGCGCCCCCGAACTCGGACTGACGACCACCTGCAACAACTTCTTCTCGCCCGTCGTTCCGGGCGAGGCGGCCACGCTCTTCCGGTCGTATGACCTGAATGGCGCGCTGGTGCAGGTCCGCGCCGGCGATCGTACCCTGCTGGCGACCGGCGACGTGATCAACCTGGTCACCGACACCGCGGTCACGGGTCGCGACACCGGCTTCCCGGCGCTGTCGAACACGGGCGTGCCGTTCGTGTACGTCGACCAGGAAGTCCGCAACGGCCTGACCTACTTCTATGCGGTCACGGCGT
>JAABRY010000156.1 GCA_011390645.1 Gemmatimonadota bacterium | reverse complement strand
ATGATCGCGCAGGTGCTGGTCGGTGGGCTCACGATGGCGGTGATCTGCTTCGCCGCGTGGATCGCATTGCTTGAGGCGGATGTCGCGGAAGCGGAGGCGCGGGGGATGATTCTCGCGCTGCTGGTGGTGATGCAGAGTTACCACGTCTTCAGTTGCCGCAGCGAACGGCAGTCGGCGTTCGGTGTGCCCCTCCGCAACAATCGCCTGTTGGTGGTCGGCGCGGCGGTGGCGCTGGGGATTCATATCCTCGCGACCGAACTGCCGGTGATGCAATCACTGTTGAGCATCGCCCCACTCGCCCCCGAGACATGGTTCGCCGTGGCGATGCTCGCCGCACCCGTGCTGATCGCGATGGAGGCGTGGAAGCGGTGGCGCCAATCCCAGCCGGCGGTGTCAACCGCCGGGCCAACGTGATTGGTGCTTGGCACTGACACCCCTCGTTCCCCTTTCACCTTTCACCTTCTTCACCCCTCGTTGTTCACTTGCCGCACCGCCTCGATCAGCGATTCCACCGAGAAGGGCTTCTTGAGCAACCGTCGGCCGCCCGTGACGTCTCGCAGGTCGTCATCCCCCTCCATCGCGTAGCCTGACAGGAAGAGTACGCCCAGGGCCGGGACCGCCTGCTGGAGGCGGTCCGCCAGTGTCTTGCCGTCCATCCCTCGCAGGCTCAACGCAGTCACTAGCAGGTCCGGGGCCGTCGCCGAACCATCGAGCGTGCGCAGCGCCTCTTCGGCGGAGGCGGCATACGAGGGCTTGTAACCGAGCCCCGTCAACACCCGACCGGTCGAGCGCCGCACTTCGTCGTCGCCATCCACGACCAGCACCGTGCGCACTCCCGCTGGCCCGGCCGCAGCAGCGGTCGGGGTGTCAGCCGAATCACTCGACACGCGGGGCAGATAGATCCGGAAGGTGGTCCCGGATCCCGGCGCAGATTCCACCGTGATATATCCGCCGCTTTGGCGGACGATGCCGTACGCCATCGACAGGCCGAGCCCGGTTCCCTCGGGAGGAGGCTTCGTGGTGAAGAACGGCTCGAAGACGCGGGCGCGGGTGATCTCATCCATCCCGGCGCCGGTATCACTGACACTCAACACGGCGTAGTCACCGGCCGGCACGGTCGGATCCTGCAACGCATCCTGCGGTGACACGGAGATGTTCGCGGTATCGAGGATGAAGGTGCCGCCGTCGGGCATCGCGTCCTGGGCATTCACCGCCATGTTCACGATCACCTGCTCGAACTGGATCGCGTCGATCTGCACCGACCAGCTACCATCATCGTTTCGAGACCGCAGTTCGATGTGCGGCTCGAGGACGCGCTCCAGCAACTCCACGCACCGCTCGACGATGGCGGCGAGCGGGAAGACCTCGGACCGCATGACCTGTTGCCGACTGAACGCCAGCAGGTGCCGCGTCAGCAGCGCCGCGCGATCGGCGGACTTCAGGATGGCTTCGAGGTCGGCCCTGGCTTCCGGATCGTGGCCGTATTGCCCCAGCAGCAGGTGCGAACCGGAGATGATCGCGGTCAGCGCGTTGTTGAAGTCGTGCGCCACGCCACCCGCGAGTCGGCCCACGACCTCCATCTTCTGCGCCTGCTGCAGTTCGCGCTGCAACTGGACGCGCTCCGTCACCTCGTGAATCGTGGCGATGCGCACCGAACGCCCATCCACGACGGTGTCGCGAGACCAGACGTCGGCGTTGAAGCGCGAGCCATCCTTGCGCTGGTGTTGCACGGCCGTCGCCTTCCAGAAACCATGCGGCAGCTCGGACATCACCTTCCGGGCCTCCGCCTGTCCCTCGGGAGGACGGACCTCGAGCACCGACATGCCGACGAATTCTTCCCGCGTATAGCCATACTGGCGCAGCGCGGCGTCGTTGACGGCGAGGATCACCCACGACGCATGATCAATGATCAGGACCGGCAGGGCGACGGCCTCGTAGACCTGGCGATAATCCTCGATGACGAACAACTCCGAGGGAGTCACTCGTCGCTCCGGGTGGGTGGGGCGGTCGCCCCGGACTCAGGTGCTGCAGTGCGCTCGTACATGACTTACCTCGGAACCGAGACGGCGTGATCCCGCCAAGCCGGTCACCACTCGCGCGATGTGGGTGCCCACAGGAAATGATGCGATAAAGATAATGGGGGATGAAAACCTGGGAGGCGCCGTTTCCCGTTTCCCGTTCACCGTTCACCGTTCACCGTTCGCCGTTCGCCGTCCGCCGTCGGCCGTTCGCGGGGTCTGCCGCCCACGTCTCGAACCCCGGCGCGATGCGTTCGAGCAGCGGCAGGATCTGCTCAGTGGTCCACGTATCGGCCTCCGCCCACGGCAGCTCGCTCTTCACCCGCTTCAGGAACTCGTTGCCGTGCTCCTCATACAGCTCGGCGACGCGCAGGTTGAGGAGGTTCTGGTACCAGGCGTAGGTGCGGCCGAACTCCGCCGGCGGCAATTCGCGCATGAAGCTCCAGTCGAGCGAGATCACTGCCGGCGTGTACCCGGCGACGAACTCCTCCCACTCTGCCCGACTCGTCGCGGCCCATGCTGGCATCATGGTGTGGACGAAGGCGTAGGCATGATAGGTCGCGAGCAACTCCTCCAGCCACCGCACGGGCGAGTAGGGGTGCGGGCTGTCGGGATGCAAATGCTGCTTGTTCAGCAGGTGACCGAACTCATGCAGCAACACGAACTGGATGCGCTGAATGTTGGCAGGGTTGTCGGGGCCTGTGATCAGCACCCCCTCCGTGAGCGATGCGGGCGCGGTCATCAACGCGTCCTCGACCCACCCCCAGGGCATCCCATAGGGCTCCTGGTCGCCGCCGGCATAGGGCACGAACCAGAAGTCCGGGCTCAGCACGGCCAGGTGGAGTGGGCGGAGGGACACACCGAGCACGCCCTGATACCAGATCGCGGACATCTCGATGATGGGGGTCAGGCGGGTTGCCTGGATGCGATCCTTCGCAGCGAAATAGGTCGTGACACGCTGCGATGCCGACGTCTCCAGACCGAACGACCGAATCCGCTGGAGCGGGGAGGGCGCCTGCGACTGAGCCGCAACGTCCGATGACCCAGCGACCATGGCCGCAGCAAGCATGAGGGACTGCGTGAATCTCCTGCACGTCATGTCGGGGCCCTCTCGGAGAGTCGTCGGTAGATGAGGCCGCCGAGGCCCCAGGAAAGCAGGAGCACCACCGCACTCGCGGCACCTGCTGCGACACTCCGCTCACCACTCAGCACGTAATCCACATCCACGAGCAACGCCTGCGCGATCGCGATGGTCAGCGCGGCCTTCACTGGATGACGCATCTGCTGGTTCACCCAGTCGAAGAACATCACGGCCAGCGCCATCGAGAGCGCGAACCCGAGGGGCCGCGGGATGAGCGGTTCGCCTGCGGGAACCGTGTTGGCGATCGGTGCGTACAGGTACACCACGCCAATGAATTGCACGACCGAGACGACGAGGAAGATGCCAAGCAGTGGTAGGACGCGATCTTTCATCTGGGCCTCATGAAGTGCAGATCCCTCCACTCGCGCCTGCGGCGCTCGGTCGGGATGACAGCAAGGGGAGTTGTCGTTCGCTGGTCACCGTTCGCGGTTCGCCAACCCCTAGCTCTTCGCTACAGCTACGCCCTCCATACTGCTCCCGTCCCCCACGGCATCCCGCCGGATGATACTGAACGAGCCATCGGTCTCCAGAACGAGCGCTTCGACGGCATCGAGTGACCCCACCCCCTCCGAGCGCACTGCCGCCCGTACCTCATCCTCATTGACCCGCGCACGCCGCATCGCCGCGCGCAGCATGGTGCCATGGTGGAGGAGCAGGATCGGTTCGCCGGTGACGATCTGGCGGACCCACTGTGCCCGCACGCTCGACCAGGTCACGAGATACTGCAGCCCGATGAGCAGCGCGAACGCGAGGATCCCGTCGGCGAGTGCGACGGTGCTGCTGAGAAGGATGGTCGCGAGGATGGACCCGAGGGCAACGGTAACAACGAAGTCGAAGGCGTTCATCTTGGCGAGCGTGCGCCGGCCTGAGATCCGCAGCATGACCACCAACCCGAGGTAGGCCAGCGCCCCGACCACGAGCGTCCGGAGGAGCGTCTGCCATCCGGCAAAAAACATCTGATCCATGCTCGCCCTCCTCGCTGCTGCAGAATGGCCCGCACCCCCGCAGCCACCTACAACTATAGCCTGCGGCACACCCTTCGTCCCGAACATAGCCAGTGACGTGCACCCAACATCCAACGTCCAACATCCTCCATTTCTCCGACCCTTTTCGTCGGGATTCCCAGTCACAATGCGGGTTTGCGCGTTGTTTGTCAATCAAAGGATCAGTAGGTTTCTGGTGCGCGTAGGGTACGCGCGACGCAGCACACACAGATGGGAGAGATGGCACAATGAAACTTCCCTGGTTCCTGGCACTCGCGGCGACCACACTCGCCTCTGACCTTCCTGCACAGCAAGTGACACTCGATCTCCGGGGCGCGATCGCCATGCCCACGGCCGACCTTGCCGACGCCGACCTCAGCACTGGCGCGGGCTTCGGGGCGACCATTGCCGTGCAACTGCAGCAGCACCTGCACCTCTACGGCGGTTGGGACTGGATGCGCTTCGCGGCCGATGAATCGTTCGCCGGCCCCGAGCCGGATTTCGAGGAGACCGGCTACACCTTCGGCCTGCGCTTCGAACACCCACTCGGCGCGTCGTCGCGCACGATGTATCGCCTCGAGGCGGGTGGCACGTACAAGCACTTCGAGTTCGAGGATGAAGACGGCGACATCACCGTCGACACCGGTCACGGACTCGGGTATGAGGCAGGCGTCGGCCTGCTGGTGCCGCTCAGTGGTTCCTGGCGGCTCGCGCCGACCGTGCGCTACCGCGCCCTGTCACGCGACTTCACCGTCGGTTCGGTCACGACCACTGGTGACCTGAAGTACGTGGCGCTGGAGATCGGCTTCTCCAAGCGGTTCTGAGCCGCGAGGCTCGGAGATACCGTGCGCCTTCTGCTCGTCGGCCAGCTCGCGATCCTGATCGCGTTGTGCGTCTGGATCGTGCGCTGGCCACCGCGCAGCACCGTGGGCCTCCTGCTTCAAGCAGGGGGCTCATTGCTTGGTATGCTGGCGCTCGCGCGCGCAGGCCTCTGGCTCTTCCCATCGTGGTGGACGCCATACGCCGCAATGGCGGTGCTCATCCTGGCGACCATCTGGCACGCGCGACACACCCGTGCTGTCCTGCCACACGGCGTCGTGGCCTGGAGTGGCGTGGTGCTCTTCACCGCGCTCGGCGTCGGGGCGGGCAAGCTGCTCAGGCAACTGCATCATGCGCACCAACGACCCACATCACCCGAGGCCATCGCGCTCGCCTCGCCGCTCGCCGCGGGGCGATACCTCGTCGTCAATGGGGGCGGCGCGCTCCTGATCAACGCGCACCGCGCGTCGATGGACACGACCATCTTGCCACTCCGCGACTGGCGCGGCAACGGGCACGCGGTGGACCTCGTCGCCATCACTGCGCTCGGATGGCGTGCGAGCGGTCTCTTGCCGAGCGACCCGGCGCAGTACGCGATCTTCGGCGTGGACGTCCTCGCGCCGTGCGACGGGACGATTCTGGTGATGGTGGATGGCTTGCCGGATCAATCCCCGCCGACCTATGATCGCGCGCATCCGGCCGGCAACCATGTATTGATCGACTGTGACATCGCCCACGTCGTGCTGGCACACCTCAAGCAAGGGTCCGTGCGCGTGGCAGCGGGCGATCAGGTCACGACGGGTGAGGTGCTTGGTGCGGTGGGGAACTCGGGTGGCACCGACGAACCGCACCTGCACATTCACGCGCAGCGACCCGGGCCACCTGGCGCGCCGATGGCCGGCGATCCGCTGCCGATCCTGCTGTGGGATCGCTATCTCGTGCGCGGCGATCGGGTGAGGGTGCGGTGAGATCCCCAACATCCAACATCCAATATCCAACATCTCACTGCCCTACTCGAAGATCCCGATCCCGCCCAGCAACCACCACAGGAGGAGAAACACGAGGACGGTCGTGAAGCAGCCGCCCCCCAACTTCTTCGCGCCCCATCCGGCCGCGAGCCCGCGCAGAATCTTGCTCATGAGACCCCCAGTGTGTGTGCTGCGTGCCGCATGACGCAGGTCTTTTCCCGCTTGGCGACATACATCGCGAGATCGGCGCACTTCAGCAGGTCGGCCGAGGTCATCGCGTCCTCGGGATAGACCGCAATGCCGATGCTCGCGCCGACGGTGACGGTGGTGCCATCGATCTCCATCCCTGCGCCGATCTGGTCGCACAGCTTGTGCGCCAGCGTGTTGATGGAATCGTCGTCGTGCACTTCGAGCGCGAGGATCAGAAATTCATCACCGCCTCGACGGGCCAGACTGTCGGCAGCGCGGACCGTCTCGGTCAGCCGCTTCGACACTTCCAACAGTACCCGGTCGCCGACGTCATGGCCGTGCGTGTCGTTGACTTCCTTGAAGCCGTTCAGATCGAGGAACATCACGGCGAGTCGCCAGCCATGCCGATCGGCGTGTTCGAGCGCCTGTTCCAGCCGATCGCAGAAGAGTGTTGCATTGGGCAGGCCGGTGACAGCGTCGTGCAGTGCACGGTGTCGCGCCTCCTCCTCCGCGGCCTTGCTCACCGAGACGGCTGACTCACCCT
>JAABRY010000155.1 GCA_011390645.1 Gemmatimonadota bacterium | reverse complement strand
CTCCTTGAACGGGCTGTCGCTCAAGCGACCCTTCTCCACGAATCGCGCCAGCGAGAGGGTGCTGAGGAGGCCGAGCAGGGCCAGCAGGAAGACCAGCTCGAACAACTCGCTCCGATTGCTCGCGACCGTGAAGACCAGCACGAGACCGGCGCTGTTCATCGCGAGCGTGTCGGCGGCGAGGACCCGGTCAAGTGCGCTCGGTCCACGCACGAGGCGCCAGAGGCAGCAGAGCCAGGCGAAGCCCAGCAACGCCCCGGCGATCGTCCCGGCAATGATCAGCATGGGAAGATCTCCAGCAGCCGGCGCTCGTAGCGCTCCTTGAGCTCGTGGACGACCCCATGCGGGTCATGCGTATGGAAGACGTGCACCAGCAGGTGGCTCCGATCCTCGCTGACGTCCACCGCCACCGTTCCGGGCGTGTAGGAGATCGTCGCAGCGAGCGTCGCAATGCCGTAGGTATCGCGGATCGTGAGCGGGACCTTCACCAGCACCGGGTGCAGCTGCTGACTCTTCGTCAGGATCAGCCACGTGACCCGCATGTTGGACTTGAGGACATCCCAGATCACGATCCCGATGTACGCCATGATTCGCGGCAGCGAGCGGACACGGATCTGCTCGGTCCACAACCGGCGCGTCAGGTAGGGCAACGCCCATGCGAGCACCAGCCCCATGACCCACGGGCCCGGGGTGCGCGGATCGCTCTGCACCAGCCAGGTGATGAAGACCAGCACGCTGGTCACCGGGTGCGGGAAGAGACGCTGCATCACGGGTGCTCCGGCGGCATGCCGTGCGGCGAGACCACGTCCGGCGCCGTGTTGAATCCGGGCTGGGCGAGTCGCGACACCTCAAACGCCGCCATGTCGGTCCACTGTCGGAGCGGCCCACCGAAGACTGACATCGCCACCGAGAGGGCGAGCATCACACCAGCCGCCACGGCGGTGATGGCCCCCCCCGGCCTGCCCCGTTCGGTCGCCGGCGCACTTGGTGCCTTCAGGAAGACGGCGTTCCCTGCACGCGCCACGGCGAGGAGTGTCAGCAGTGAGGACACCAGCAATATCGTGACGCTCCACGTGGCCCGCGACGTCGGCATCACTGCTTGCAACACACTCACCTTGCCGAGGAAGCCGGAGAGCGGCGGCAAGCCCGTCACCACGATGGCGATTCCCAGGAAGAGCAGCATCATCGCCCCGCGCCCCGTGATCGCCGGAGCGACGTCGAGTCGGTCCTCGGCCACGCCGCGCAGGCGACTCAGGGACGATGCCACCAGGAAGCACGCCGCCGCCGCAATCGTGCTGTGCAGGGTGTAGAAGAGCGCAGCAGAGAGGGCGAGCGTGCCGCCGATCGAGAGCGAGAGCAACGCGGTCGCCACCGAGCCGACCACCAGCGCACCCGCGAGTCGTCGGAGCGTCATCGCGGCGAGCGCCAGCACCGCACCGAAAATCAGCGAGACGAGGGCAGCGACCCAGAGCGCCGTCCCGATACCAGCCAGAGCGCTGTCGCCGCCGAACCAGGGGCCGAAGACGCGCAGCATCGTGTACACACCCACCTTGGTGAGCAAGGCGAAGAGCGTGATCGCCGTCGGTCCCGCGATCGCATAGGCGCCCGGCAGCCACAGCCCGATCGGGAGCACGGCCGACTTGAGCGCGAAGACGAGCGCCACCAACCACGCCCCGGTGACGCCGAGCGCGGTGACTTCGGGTGGCATCATCTGCAACCGCACGGTGAGATCCGCGAGGTTGAGTGTGCCCGTTGCCCCGTACAACAGGCCGATCCCGAGCAGGAAAATCGCCGAACCGGTGAGGTTGATCACGGTGTAGACGAGCGCGGCGCGCGGCGCGCGACCGTTCCCCTGCACCATCAACGCATAGCTGCTGATCAGCAGGATCTCGAAGCAGACGAAGATGTTGAAGAGGTCGCCCGCGAGGAACGCCCCGTTGATGCCCGCCACCTGAAACTGCGCCAGTGCCAACGCATATCGCGAGCGCACATCGTCCACCCCGATCGCCGGCAAGGCGGCCACCGCGGCGATCACCGCGGAGAGCATCACCATCGTCGCGCTGAGGCGATCGAGGTGCATAGAGATCCCGAACGGGGCGGGCCAATCGCCCAACTGGTAGGTGACGGGTCCCTCGATCGAGCGCATCACCAGTGCCACACCCACGGCCAGGCCAACCATCGCCATGATCGCCGTGACCACCTTGCGGGCCGCTGGCCGATCGGCCAGCACCATCAACAGTGCGCCCGCCAGCAGCGGGAGGATGAACGGGAAGGTGATCAGATGGTTCACGTCGCGTCGTCCTCGCGCGGTGCGACGACCGGCTCGTCGATGACCATCCGCAGGCAAAGCGCGATCAGCCACGCCGTCATCCCGAACCCGATCACGATCGCCGTGAGCACCAGCGCCTGCGGCAGCGGATCGGCGGCCCCGCCGGCCTCGGCGATGTTGTGGACCAACGGAGGTTGTCCCACGACCATGCCACCCGAGGTGAGCAGGAAGAGGTTCACCGCATAGCTCAGCAGGGTCAGCCCCAGCACGGCACGGAAACGATCCGCACGCAACAGGAGGTAGGTCCCACCGGTGGTGAGCATGCCGATCAGCAGCGCGACGGTGAGTGGCACCTCAGCCCTCCCGTTCGGCGTGATAGGTGTCGGCCAGCGGCAAACGCCCGAGGGTGGGCAACATCGCCATCACCGCGGCGATCACCACCACGAACACGCCCAGATCGAAGATCAGCACCGACGACAGGTGCAGCTCTCCGATGATCGGCACCGGCAGGTGAATGCTCGCCGAGGTGAGGAACGGTCGTCCGAGGAGCATCGCGATGATCCCCGGGAAGGCCGCCAGCCCGACGCCGGTCGCCAACCAGGGCACCATCGAGGCCGGTCGCCGCACCGGGTCACCGGTTGGCGAGCGCACCTGGTAGACGAAGATCAGCCCGACCGCGGCGGTGAGTCCGGCGATGAATCCCCCCCCCGGCGCGTTGTGACCGCGCAGGAACAGGAAGACCGCCGTCGCCAGCGCGAGGTTGAGCATCACCTTCCCCACCGCCTGCAACAGCAACGGCGTGTTGGCACGCAGTTCCTCGGGTGCAGGGATCCGGCTCAGGCGATCGAGCAACCCGAGCACACCGATCGCCGCGATCGCGAGTACCGTGACCTCGCCGAAGGTGTCGAAGCCTCGGAAGTCCACCAGAATCACGTTGACAACGTTGGCACCTTCCGCGAGCGGATAGGAATTCTCGAGCATCCACGCCGAGATGCTTGGCACGGTGGTCGAGAGCTGCAGCCAGGCGGCGAGCGTCACGGCACCTCCCACACCGAGCGCCAGCAGCATGTCCCCCCCCCTGCCGGCCACCGAACGCCGGTCGGCAGGGGGGGTTCCGAGGTGGGGAAGCGCCACCAGCAGGAGCAACACCGCCACCAGTTCCACCAGCAATTGCGTCAGCGCGAGGTCGGGCGCCGAGAACCACGCGAAGGTCAGGGTGACCACGAGCCCCGCGACCCCGAGCAGGATGATCGCCGTCAACGGGGTGCCGCTGGTGCGGACCACTCCGATCACCCCGACCGCGCCACCGACCAGCAACACCATCGGGACAGGCCCTGGCATCTCGTGCACCAGCACTTCCCACGGGAAAATGGGGAGCAGCACCAACGCGGGAATCAACAGGAATGCCGCCAGCAGCCAGCGCACGTGCACGTGGAGCCAGTCCGTCTTGAGGCCCGTCTCGATCCGGCGTGAGATGGCCACGATCTCGCCCTGCAACCAGTCGAAGAACGCCCGTCCCTGCGAGATGTTGGCGTGCTCCTCCACCCAGCGGAAGAGCACCCGACGGCGCTCGAAGATCAGGAACCCGCCAAGCAGGGCAATCGTGCTCATCAGCAACGGCAAGTTGAAGCCGTGCCAGATCGAGATCGTGTGCTCGGGCAACTGCCCCTGCACCGTTGCCTCGGCCGCCGCCTGCACGAGGTCACCGACCAGCAGCGCCGGTGCAACGCCGATCGCGATGCACAGCACCACGAGAATCTCGACCGGGATGCGCATCCACCGCACGGGATCGTGCGGCACCCGATCGAGCTCGGTCGTCAACGGGCCGAAGAAGACGTCATGAATGAACCGCACGCTGTACGCCACCGAGAAGACCGCCCCGAGCGTGGCCGCCGCGGGCAGCAACCACGACAGTCCGAAGAGCGTTCGCGCGTCAAGCGTCTCGGCGAAGAACATCTCCTTGCTCAAGAAGCCGTTGAGCAGCGGGATCCCCGCCATCGCCCCGGTCGCGACGATGGCGAGAATCACCGTCATCGGCATCAGGCGGCGCAGGCCACCGAGCCGGCGCAGGTCGCGCGTTCCGGTCTCGTGGTCGATGATCCCCGCCGCCATGAAGAGCGAGGCCTTGAAGACGGCGTGGTTCAGGAAGTGGAAGAGCGCCGCGGTGGGCGAGAGACTCGTGCTCAGCCCGAAGAGCATCGTGATCAACCCGAGATGGGAGATCGTCGAGTAGGCGAGCAGGCCCTTGAGGTCGTGCTGGAAGATCGCGACGAACGCCGCGAAGACCATCGTGACGAGCCCGACCGTCGTCACCACGAGGAACCATGCATCGGTGCCGGCGAGGACGGGGTAGAGGCGCGCAAGGAGGAAAAGCCCCGCCTTCACCATCGTTGCCGAGTGCAGATAAGCGCTCACCGGCGTCGGGGCGGACATCGCGTGCGGCAGCCAGAAGTGGAACGGGAACTGGGCCGACTTCGTGAACACGCCCACCAGCACCAGCGCCAGAATGACCGGATACTCCGGCGCCGCTCGCAGCACATCACCTTGCTGGAGGATCACGGAGAGGTCATAGCTGCCGAGGACCTGCCCCATCAGGATCACGCCGGCCAGCAGGGCGAGGCCGCCGAGTCCGGTGATGATCAGCGCCATGCGCGCCCCGTGGCGCGCGGCGGTCTCGTGTTGCAGGAACGAGATCAGCAGGAACGAGGTGATGCTGGTGAGTTCCCAGAAAACCACGAGCAGCAGCAGGTTCTCGCTCAGCGCGATGCCGAGCATCGCCCCCATGAACGCCAGCAGCGGCCCGAAGAATCGTCCGGTGCGCTTCTCTTCGCTGAGGTAGTAGCGCGCGTAGACCACCACGAGCAAGCCGATCCCGAGGATCAGCAACGCCATGAGGTAGGCGAGGCCGTCGAGACGCAGTGCGAACGAGAGCCCCAGGGCCGGGACCCACTCCACGCGCCAGATGTAGCTGTAGCCCTCCCAGACAATCCCGGGGCCGAATGGGAGGAGGAGCCCTAGCCCGAGGAGGGTGATCGCCCCGGCGGTCCACGACGGATCAATGCGCCGCAACCGATGCAACGGTCCCGGCAGCATGGATCCGAAGAGGGCCAGCAAGGGCAACCACACCCAGAACATGGTGGGCTCCGACGCGTCAGGTCAGCGGCTCCCGGCCGCTCCCACCCTGGCAGGGTGGGTCGCGCCAATCGCCAACGGCCCCGCCACAGGGGGTGACAGGGCACAATCCGAAGGAATGTAATGGAATGCGGCCAGCCGCCGGGTCTCAGAATGCGATGTTCAGTCCGATGCTCGGCAACACACCAAGTGAAGTGTTCGGCTCCGCGACGCCGAGCCGCTCGTTCCACTCGAAGGCGGAGACGTTCTCGCGTCCGGTGGCGTTCTGGATGTCGAGATAGAGGATCAACTGCGATCCCTTCCAGGCCCAGCGGCGGTCCACCCGCAGGTCAAGCGCGGAGAAGGCCGGGAGACGGGGGCCGGCGTTGTATCGGGAGAAGTCCAGCGTTCCGGCGAGCTCGCCGCTGGTTACGAACGGGGTCGTCGGTGCCCCGGTCGCCACCCGGAAGCGCGCCCCCAGCTCCCACTGCGGGTTGGGCCGCCACCCGCCCACGAGGTTGGCGATCACCCGCGTGTCATAGGCGCCGGTGCGGGAGATGCCATCGAGTCCGGCGAACTCCACCCGCCCCACACTGACGCTCGCGAGTCCGAAGACTGGCACCCCGCTCAACCGCTTCTGGACGAACAGCTCCGCACCGTACGCGCGGCCAGTGCCACCCGCCTGCAGCGGCTCGAGCCCGAACGGGATGTCGGTGCGAACCTCCTCGAATCCGCTCGGTGCCAGGACGGCCTGCGGGCGGAACTGCCGCGCGGGGTAATCGTCGTAGTCCTTCACGTACCCTTCGAGCTGCACCTTGAGGTCGTCGCGCAGCAGGTGCTGCACGCCGGCCACCGCCTGGTCCACGCGAATCGGCAGCAGGCGGTCGGCATTGCGCTCATCGCCCGTGAGCCAGATGAACGACGGCCCCTGCCAGTAGCGCCCCGCGCTGAAGGTGAGCGTGGTGCGTTCACCTGCGGGAACGGCAATACCCAGCCGTGGTGCGGCGCGCGTGACGCCACCGGCGAGGTGGCTGTAGTGATCAACGCGCCCACCCAGCGTGACCGATGCTCCCCCCCCCACACGACGCGTCACCTCGGCCCACGCACCCGGTCGCCAGGCAGTGAACGCGGTATCCACAGTGAGCGGGCGCTCCACGCCCTCGGCGTCGCGACGCAGGAAGCCGGGCAGGTTGGCCTCGTACCGCAACGAGCCCGCGTAGCGCAGTGCTCCTCCGCCGGCGATGGTGGTAGCGTCGTTGAGTTGCCGCGTGTGATCGAGTCGCAGCGACCACTCCCCCTCGGTCGAGCGATTCGAGAAGATCTCGGTGAGCGTCGAGTCGTTCTGTGAGGTGCGGTACCGCGTCCAGGTGCGCCCGAGCGTGAGCGAGGTAAGCGACTGCGCGCCGCTGCGCTGCCAGGCAA
>JAABRY010000154.1 GCA_011390645.1 Gemmatimonadota bacterium | reverse complement strand
AAGGCCATGGAAGTGCTGCGCGCTCGACTGCTCGATCGGATGATCGCGGAGCAGGAGGCTGCTCGTTCCGCGACCCGCAAGGCGCAAGTCGGCACGGGCGATCGCTCGGGGAAGATCCGCACCTACAACTTCCCGCAGAGTCGCATCACCGACCATCGCATCGGCCTGTCGGTCCACAACCTGACCGAAGTCCTCGAAGGGCGCCTCGACGAGTTGGTGGACGCCCTCCGCCTGGCGGCACGTGCGGAGGAGACCGACGGTGCCTGAGGCCGTGCTGACCCTGCAGGCACTATGGGAGTCGGCCGGCGCCGTGCTCGCTGCCGCCGGCGTTGCGGAGCCGCGGCGCGAGGCGATTCGGCTCTGGAGCGATCTCGAGCAGACGCCGACGGCCCGTGCGATGCTCGCACGTGCGGAGTCGGTGGCAGCGCCGAAAGCGGAGCGATTTCTTGCGGCCGTCGGGCGACGCGCGGCGGGCGAGCCGATCGCCTACGTGACCGGCTGGACCGGATTCCGTCACCTGGAGTTGGCGTGCGATCGCCGTGCGCTGATTCCGCGGCCGGAGACGGAAGAACTCGTGGGGCGCGCCCTGGCGTTGGTGAGGCACGGCGTCGCCGCGGATGTCGGGACGGGGACTGGCGCGATCGCCCTGTCACTCGCCACCGAGGGGGCCTACGATCGAGTCATCGGCACGGACCTCTCGACCGAGGCCCTCGCGCTCGCGGCGGAGAATGGCAGCCGCGTTGGCGCGCGCATCGAGTGGCGTCAGGGCGATCTGCTGGCGCCGTTGGCGGGCGAGATGGTGGATCTACTCGTCTCCAACCCGCCCTACCTTACGGCGGCCGAACTCGCCGCACTCGACCCTGCCGTGGCCGCATGGGAACCACACCTCGCGTTGGTCTCGGGCGAGGATGGGCTGGACGCCGTCCGTGGTCTCCTCGATGGAGGCCGTTCGGTGGTACGTTCCGGTGGCTGGCTCGCGCTCGAGCTGGATTGTCACCGCGCTCCGCTCGTCGCGTCGCTGGCCGAGTCACTCGGCTGGCGTGAGGTGAGCATTCACCAGGACTTGTTCGGTCGCGACCGTTTCTGTACGGCGCGATGGGAGGGATGACGATGATTGACGAAAAGGCCACCGAGCTCGGCCGTCTGATCGGCCAGTCGAACGAATATCAGGCCATGCGCCGTGCAGAACAGAGCCTTCGTGATGACCCTGAGGCGCAGGGCCGTCTCGAGACGATCTCCCGGCTCACGCGTGAATTCGACGCGATGATCGCAGAGGGGCAGTCGCCGGCGGAAGAGCAGGCGAAGGAATATGAGAACACGCTGCGGGAGTTCGAACTCTCGCCGATCGGTCAGGCGTATCTCGTCGCGCGCACCAACGTCGACAAGCTCATGCAGAAGGTGAATCAATCGATCGGTGAAGGCATCGAGCGCGGTGCCACCAGCGGGATCATCACCCTCTGATGTCCAGCGGCTGCTTCGTGGTCCTCGAAGGACCAGAGGGGGCCGGCAAGACGACGCTGCTGCGCGGGCTCGCGGATCGATGCCGTGCACTCGGGATTGGTGCGGTCATGGTGCGCGAGCCAGGCGGCACACCCGTGGCTGAGGCGCTGCGAGGCGAACTGCTCAATGCTGACCGCCCGTGGACGCCGGCGATGGAATTGCTGTACATGACGACGGCCCGTGCGGACCTGGTCACGCGAGTGATCCGGCCCGCGCTGGCCGAGGGCCGCGCGGTGTTCTCGGACCGGTTCGACCTCTCCACGATGGCCTATCAGGGCGCCGGGCGAGGGCTTCCGATGGAACACGTGCGCTGGGTCAATGACGCCGCCACCGGGGGGCTCACCCCCGACGTCACGCTGGTGCTCGATCTGGATCCGGCGGTGGGCCGCGAGCGTCAACACGCCGCGGGGAAGGGCGCCGACCGGATGGAGCGGGAGGATGCGACGTTTCACGAGCGGGTCGCGCAGGCGTATCTGGCTGCCAGCGGGCCTGGGGTGCATCATTTGCAGGCCGACGCGTCTCCAGAGGATGTGTTGAACGCGGCGTGGCGGGTACTCCAGCGGGAGCGCCCCGAAACGTTCGGCCCCACTTCGGAGTAGTGTCAGGGATGGAAGGTTTCCCGTGGGAGGTGTCGTGAAGAAGCGTTGGGGTCTTGGAGCTCTCGTTGGTGGTGCGGCCTTCTTCAGCGGTGGGTGGCTGCTGCACGGTGCCGCCGGACCACGTCTTTCCCCGGAACAACTGTTCGACCGCGTCTTCAATGCGGTCGGTGCGTACTACGTCGATTCGCTGCCATCGGACTCGCTGTTCCGCAAGGCGACCGACGGCCTCCTCCTCGAATTGAACGATCCCTACTCGACCATGATCGAGGGGGACGATTACCGCCAGCTCACCGAGCAGACCACCGGCAACTACGGCGGCCTCGGCATCCAGATCGACGTGCGCGACGGCCTGATCACGGTCGTGGCGCCGCTGCCGCAGACCCCGGCCGAGCGTGCGGGTATCGAGGCGGGTGACCAGATCCTCGCGGTGGATGGCAAGGACACGCGCGGCCTCAACCAGGACCAGGCCGTCAAGACGCTGCGCGGCACGCCGGGCTCCGAGGTGGCGATTCAAGTGCGCCGCCCTGGGATGGGTGAACTGATCCCCTTCAAGATCAAGCGCGAGACGATCCACTTCCGCTCGGTGCAGCCTGGCACTCTGCTGGAAGGCGGCATCGGCATGGTCCAGCTGACCCCTGTCAGCGAGACCTCCGCGGAGGAACTGCGCGAAGAGATCGAGGCGCTGCGCAAGCAGGGCATGACGCGGTTGGTGTTCGACCTGCGCGGCAACCCCGGCGGCTTGCTCGATCAGGGTGTGGCGGTGTCTGATCTCTTCCTCGATCCCGGGCAGCAGATCGTCTCCACGCGCGGTCGTGCGGAGGGGATCTCGCGCGATTTCGCGGCGCGGACCGATCAGCCATGGGGAGAGATGCCTGTCGTCGTGCTCGTGAACGCCTACAGCGCGTCGGCGGCGGAGATCATCGCGGGGGCCCTGCAGGACAACGATCGCGCCGTCATCGTCGGCACGCCGACCTTCGGGAAGGGGTTGGTGCAGTCGCTCTTCAACCTCGGTGATGGCCGTGCCCTCAAGTTGACGACGGCACGCTGGTTCACGCCGAGCGGGCGCAGCATTCAGCGCGAGGTCCGCAACGAGCAGGAACAGGCCGAACGGCTGGCGGCGCAGGAAGCCGGTCAGGATACGACCTCGCTCGACTCGCTGCCGACGCACAAGACGATCAGCGGGCGCCTGGTCAAGGGTGGCGGCGGCATCGTGCCCGACCGCATCGTGCGCACCGATACGCTCAGCGACGGCGAGCGCGCCTTTGCGCAGGCGGTCGGTGGTGATGTGGCCGCGTATCGTGATGCGCTCGTCGGTGTGGCCCTCGATATCAAGCAAAAGCGGTCGGTCACCACTCAGCAGTTCGAGGTGACGGTGGCCATGGTCGAGGATGTCTACAGTCGGCTTGCAGAGCGCGGTGTGGCCTTGACCCCGGAGCAGCGCGCGGGTGGCGCCAGCCTGGTATCGCAGTCATTGGGCTATGAAATCGCTCGGTATGTCTTCGGTCGGCAGGCCGAGTTGATGCGCCGGGCCCTCGATGATCCGCAGGTCCGCGCCGCGGCGGACTTGTTGCGCACCTCTGATACACCGCGCGACTTGATGGCGCAGATCACCGGGGAGTGACCCCACTCCCCGCGGTGGCCATCATCGGCACAGGGCGCGTCGGGCTTACGCTCGCACGCGCCCTCGTGCAGTCCGGGAGTGTGGTGAGCGTGTGTGGACGCACCGCTCACCCACTTCCGGCGCCGCTCCTCCCTGTCCAGCTCCATTGGTCGGCGGCTGTTGCTGCGGCCGCGGTCGTGATCATCGCCGTGCCTGACGATGCGGTGACGGCGGTGGCGTCCCACCTCCACGCGGAAGGGCAAGTACGATCTGACCACGTGGTGCTGCACACCTCGGGTCGCCTCGATGTGTCCGCACTCGCTCCACTGGCAGGCACTGGTGCCGCTCTGGGGTCTTGGCACCCTTTGCAGAGTCTCGTCGCACCTGAGGGGGAGCCGGAGGCGCTCATGGGGGCACCTGCGGCGCTGGAGGGGGGTCCGCGTGCGGTGGCGGCGGCGCACGCCCTCGCTGCGCAATGCGGAATGACCCCGATCATCGAGGTCCCCAGCGACGCGAAGGTGGCCTACCACGCGGCGGCGGTGCTGGCGGGGAACTCGCTCGTGGTGCTCGCGGATCTGGCGGGGCGACTGGTGGCGGAGCGGGGGATCCCAGGAGGGGCGGCTGTCTTTCAACCGTTGATGGCGCGCACGCTTGCCAACCTCGCTGCGAGTGATCCTGCCTCGGCCCTGACCGGACCGGTGCGGCGCGGTGACGCGGGCACCATCGCCGCGCATCTCAACGCACTCCAAGGTGAGACCCGCGAGCTGTACCGACTGCTGGCGTTGGAAGCGGCGCGATTGGCAGAAGTGGCGGGGACCGACGTGAGTGAGGTGCGGCGGGTCTTGGAAGGCGAACAGCGAGCGGCGAACGGCGATAAGTAGTCGGTGGAGGCGTCGCCAAGAGGTTACGCAATCGTTGCGTTCCCACTCTTGTCCCACGAATCTGTGCGATTGTAGCGTGTGACGCGCCGTCTGGCGCCGTCTGGCGCCGTCTGGCGCACCCGCGTGAATCGCGTCAGGGCAGTCCTTCCGTCCCCCCGGAGGTTCCCCGTGAATTCGCGCCCGGTTAGCTGGTTCCCACCCTGCTACGACGAAGCGAGTCTCCTGCTCGCGATCCAAGAGGCTTTGGGCGTCTCCTCGGCCATCGCCGGGGTTGCACGCTGGCTGCCTGACGGGTGCACCAGCGAAGAGGTCGCCACAGCGCTCGGGAAATCAGTGCATACGGTGAAAGTGCAGGCGCGCCAACTCGAGGTCGCCTTGGGTGTGAAGACTCGAACCGAGCTCGCCGGGCGGATCGTCGCGGCCGTCTGGCATCTGGCCTGGATCCGAGGCGAATTGGGGGCGGCCCAACCGACTCCTCCGGGTGTTACTCCAGCGGCGTAACGCGGCCGGAGTGACGCGCGCGGTGCAATCGACAGTTTCGGGCTACTGCCATAGGTTGTTGAAGGGTGATGGCGTATTCAGTCCGTCGACAAGTGGAGTTCTCAGCATGGGGTCGAGACCCGACCGTGCCGCCGTGTTGACCCTTTCGAATTGCACTGGACGAATACCACCGGGGTAGCTGTGGTGGCGCAGCGAGCTGTTAGAGTCGGTCCACGTAGTCGATGATGTCCGCGGTGGCCGTGGACCGATCCCGTTAGATGTGCTTCTTCATCCGCTCCTTCTTCAGGTTGCCGAGGAATTTCTCGGTCAAGGCGTTGTTCCAAGAGTTGCCCTCCCGGTTCAGACTTGGTTCGACACGGTGCCAGTTGGAGGTCTCGTCCGCCGCGCGAGGGTTCAGATGGATCCGAAGTGCACAATGTTCCCTGGAGCGCCCACGGGCCAGCCAACTGCCTCACCACACGGGGTACGGAGCACGGCGTACTCGCACGATGTACAATCAGGCTACCACGCCATCCGAACGACGCATCACCCGTCCCTGTGGTGTTTTTGGGAGCAGCGTCGGTGAAATGATCGTTTCACAGGTTCGATCCCAACGGAACAATTGGCATGTATCGCGGACGCGGGTTCCGCTCGCCGAGCGTTTTCATGCGGAGCGAGCATCTCAGCACCCTACCCACAGGATTGTCCTATTGGCATCACGCAGTGCGTGGTGCGACACTCTCCAGACAAAGAAGTACTTCACCGACGACGATGTCCACAGAAGCTTCCCAAATGCCGAGAAACGCCACCGCCACTTCCCCAGGCGCCGGGCCAGCTATACAGAAGTGGGAGACGCCGCTCCCATGCCCCGTCGCATTAGAAGAGTGCGACAAACCCCCTTTCAAGGAGCTGTGTAATGCGTACCAATCTGGCTCGTATCTTCGCACTTCAAGTTGTTGGCTTTGCGGCCATCGCCGCATTGACAGCCTCGGACGCTCGGGCCGCACAGCCGGAGTGCAACAATCTGCCTAGCGGCGGGTATCGCGGGAAATGTCAGACCCCAGGTGGAATGGGCTCCTGCCTACAGAATGACGAGAAGTACTGCATCTTCACCCAGGAGCTTCTCTGCTTCCAGGGGACCTGTACGGGCGACAATTGAGTGATTGACGGGCGGGTGCGCAATCGCGCGCCCGCCAGTCAGCTGTTCCCTCAGTTACCACCCCCTTACTCGCAGATAGCGAGGGGAGGATCATGCGGCCACTAAAGCGCATCATCGCGATGGCAGTTGTGGCAGCGATTCCACTCCTCACCCTCTTCGTGGCGATTCCGGAACTCGGCGCAGACCGGACAAAATTGCCGCGCAACCACGGGGAACGTCATGTCGGCAGGGAATGGCAGGTCATTTTTGTTGCCAGCTCACATTGCCCTGCTTGCAATGTGCCTGGCCTTCGGCAGGCTGTGGTTGACATGATCTGGGAGCTTGACCGACAGGTGCGCTCGATTGGAGACAAACCGACTACACTTGCGGCTGTAACCGATGATAGGCACGAAGACGCAATCGGCTTCATTCGTGATTATGGGGAATTTGATGAACTGCACCTGGGCCGGAATTGGCTCAATCAATCTGTCCTGAAGTATATGCTGCGAGATCATCCTGGGACCGGAGCGACCCCATCCGTACTCATTGTCACTCGCGCAGTAGAGCTCACAGGTGATGGTTCCTTCATGGTCGGTCCGGACAGTGTCGTTACGCGGCTGGTCGGGCCAACCGCGATCACAGACTACTCTGCGTGGATACGGGGATTGATTGCTGAATTGCCCCTATCCGACGAATCCGACAGTGTTTCACTGGCTGAATCAAGGTGACCATGGACGACCCGCAGCTGCGTCGCATCCTGATGCTTGGAATTGTTGTCTTATCTATCTGCATTGCGCTCGTCACGT
>JAABRY010000017.1 GCA_011390645.1 Gemmatimonadota bacterium | reverse complement strand
GAATCGTGCGGGGAGGGGGTCAGGAGGTATACGGAGGGTCAAAGGAGCGATTGGTGATTGGTGAACGGTGAACGGTGAACGGGGAACGGGGAACGGGGGACCGCCGAAGGTGAAAGGTGAAAGGGGGGGCTCCGGCCTAGGCCGGAGGCGTATATTGGAGAATCCTCCCCAAACGGCCTGACCACCATTCCGGACCTACGACCTACGACCTACGACCTACGACCTCCCTTGCCCTCCCTCCTCGCCCGCCACGGCCTCTCCCGCCTCGCCCCGCTCCTCGGTGCGATCTACCTCGCGTGCGGCAGCCAGGCGCCCGGGTGGCCGATCGCGCTGGTCGGCGCGGGTGCTGTCAACCCGGATATCGCGCTGCGCGCAGCAGCAATCGGCTGGCTCCCTGATGACCGCACCACCCCGATCACCTTGGTGGCGATTGATGATGCGACCGATGCGGCGTGGGGCAATCCGGCGCTGACGCCACGCGCCGAGCTGGTGCAGGTGATCGAGCGAATCGTGGTGCAACGGCCGACCGCGCTGGTGGTGGACATTGATGTCTCGTGGGGGACGACGCGCGATTCGACGGCAGGTGAGCCGGAACTTCGTGATTTCCTTGGGGCCCACCCTGGTCCGACGATGGTGGTGCTGCCCAAGCGCGTGCGCACCGATGCAGATGGTACGCGACGATTTGCGGTCAGTCCGCTCGACTCGCTCGTGGCTCTGCACCCGCACGTGCGCTGGGCGCATGCGAACTTCATGGTCGAAGGATCCGGGAGCGTGCGGCGCTGGTCGCCATGGCTGGCGGCATGCGATGGGGACGCGCCGGTCATGCTACCGTCCGTGGCTGACGCCGTGGTTGATGATGCAACCTCGGCTCCTCCTGCCGGATGCACCGAGGCCGACGACCCAGCCGATCGCCCGATGCTGGTCGGGCCGTCGCTCACCGGCATCGGCGCCGGGGGCTTCGCGTCACAGGCGCGGGTGATTCCGGCGATCGCAGTGCTCGACACGTTGGTCGCGCGAGACGACGCCGCGCTCTTCGCTGATCGCGTGGTGTTGCTCGGCCTCACCCACACCACCAGCGGTGATCTCTGGATGACACCCGCTGGCCCACGCCCCGGCGTCGAGTTGCTCGCGGGCACCGTGCAGTTCGCACCATTCCAGCCTGGCGACGGGATCGGTCCCGAACTCGGTCGGCGGGTGATCGGCCTGCTGCTCTTCGGTGCCTTCATCTGGCTGGCTGCCCACCTGCGCGGCGTCGTCCCGACGGTGGTGGTGTTGGTGTTGCTCGTCCTCGTGCTGACCCGCGTGGCACTAGGTACGTTCGGGTGGCTCGGATTCGTGGAATCACTCGAGGCGGCCATCCTGCTGACCATCTGGTACGAGGCGCTGCGTGCCGTCAGCGAGGTGATCAGCAACATCCGACGCGGGCGCGCCACCTATGCCGGACAACCCCGGCGCACCTGGCGTGCGGTGAAAGACGCAGTATGGCAATCCCCCAATGCGGAGGGCGCGTGATGCGACAGTGGTCGAATGCGCTGATGTGCGTGATCGCGAGCGCCATGGCAATGCCGACGATTGCTACCGCACAGTCCGGCGATGAAGTCGGTGTCGTGGCGGAGTACCGGCCGGTCACCGGGCGCTTCGTGCTGCTGCGCGGCCCCAGTGATTCCGTCGCCGTCAAGCTCGGCACGGTGGTGCACGCCGGTGATGCGGTGCTCCTGCCCGCGGGCGCCTCCATCATGGTGCAGCGCCCTCGCACTGAACCGCTGCGCCTCAACGGACCGGGGCGTCAGGTGGTGCCGGCGTCGCCGCGGATGGGCGCGCTCGCGTCATTCTTCCGGAAGCTGCCGAATCTCTTTGATGACTCGTACCGGCAATCACGCATGGCCGCGGGACGCGGCCAGACGCAGTGCCCGGGGGCAGGGACGCCTGCGGCCGCGATCGAGTTTCCGATGCTGACCCCCGGCGCCCGCATCGCGACGGGCCCACGCGACCTGCCGCTGGCGTGGCGGGGTGGCTGTCCACCGTATTCCGTGCATCTGCTCGCGGGCGATGACACGCTCGCGCATCGTACGGGCATCGTAGCACCACAGGTACGCCTCAATGCGCTCAGCCTGCGCCCGGGTCCGCTGCAGTTGGTGATCGGTGATGCGGCGGGTCAGCGCTTTGTCGGCACACTGGAGGTGATGGCCACGCTGCCGACATCCCCACCGGAGCTGGTTGCGGACACCAGCGCGTTCGGTACGGTGGCCCACGCCGCGTGGCTCGCGGATCTGGACGCCGGGCGCTGGCAGTTCGATGCGTTTGAGCGGTTGCGTCCGTTGATCCGTGCGGGCGACGAACTCGCCAGTGCCCTCGGCGATGCGATCCTCTGGGGTCGTGCAGCCGACGTCAGCGACCGTCGCCCGCAATGACGAAGGGCCCCCAGTAGGCGGGGTGCGCCTCGAAATCCGTGGTTGCTGTACGCCGCACCTGCTGCATCGCGCGCTGCAAACTCTGCGCGAGTGGGACGGTGCCTCCAACGTGGTCCTGTACCGTTGCCACCGTGAGCTGCACCGCCGCCCCTGAGACCACGGGCCAATGGCTCACCAGCAGGTTCCGCGCACCTGCCGTGAAGAATGCCTGTGCCAATCCGGTGTACATCTCGGAACGCGGCCGGCCGTTGGCCGTGGCGGTGTTGCACGCGGAGAGGATCACCAGGTCGGCGTTGAGCTGCAACTGCGCGATCTCGCTCGCGCGCAGGATCCCGTCGAACCGACCCTCCGGATCGTCCGGCAGGGCGAGCATCAGCGACGGCTCGGGAACCCCTGCGACCTCGCCCGCCAGGAAGCCGTGCGTTGCGAGCGCGATCACGCGATGCCCGGCGAGTTGATTGCCCACGAACTCGCGCTCGTTGGCGGCAGGGCCGAGTCGCAGTGTGGCACCGCCCTCGGGGAAGAGTGCCGCGATGCCTCGGATCTCGTCCACCGACTCGGCGAGCGTGGGTAGTTCCCGCAGCGCGCGGCCATCCATCGCTCCCGCGAGCTCGGTCGAGCGGCCACGTCGCGTCCCGTCAATCTCCTCCGGCGCGAGCATCGGGGCGCCCACGCCGAAAAAGCTTCGTGCACGCTCCGGGGCGCGCGCGCGGTCACGATAGGGAATGAAGAGGGCGAGGTCCGGCAGCGCCACGATGGCGTGCTTGTCAAGCAGGAACGTCAACTGCGCAATGTCCGCCGCGTGCGTCACCGTGGGCGTGGGGGGAGGAGCTGTCAGCAACACAGCCGGCGGGACACTGCCGAGCGGGCCATCGCCATACCAGGTGATGGTGCGGACATTGGCGAGCATGTCCTCGACCGGGGCGAAGAAGTGCTGGTAGAGCGCGTGTGCCGCGGCGGCGTCGAAATCAGGGAGCCGGGTGGCTCCGGCCACCACGGTGGGGGTGAGCCCTGCGCGGAGGCGCGTGATGGTGGCGACGAGCTCTGCCTCGGTGATCGGTACCTGCACCATGCGCACTGCCCGGCTGGTGATCGCGAAGACGTAGCTCTCATGCGTGGTCACGAGCGTGGCGACGAGTGCTTCATCGATCTCGAGGCGATCCTGAAACGCGGTGAACGCCAATGGACGTGGGGTGGCGAGCGCGCCGACCGCCGGCGCGTTCGCGCGCACGTAGGCGAGGTAGTCGGCCAGCCCCTGCGTGGTTTCGTTCTGGAAGACACTCAGCATGAAGACCACCGGCCAAAGGCGCGCGCCTTCCGGGGGTGGGGCATCGTGTGGGGTGGCGATCTGGTTGAGCAACCCCCGCATCCAGGTGCCATCCTGGCTCGCCAGCGAGAAGAACCGCTCGGTATCGAAGCGCCGGGCCGCAGGGATCGGACTGCGCGCCAGTTCGGCGCTGAGCGTCGCGAGGGTGAGGCGGCCAAAGGAACGGAGCTGTGCGAGGCGGAACGCCGCGTCGACAATTCGTGCGCGTTCTGTCGGCATCGCATCGTGCAATTGCATCAGGGCGCGCAGGTTGCTGTCAATCTTGTAGCGCTCGATCAGGCGTGCCGGTGCGTCACTCACGAACTGGTTCGCAGCCTGTGTGGCGAGGGTGGCGGGCGCCTTCAGATAGTCCGCGAGTGTTTCCCGACCCCATGCGGGCCTGGCGCGCGCGACGGTTCGGATCGTGGTGTCGCGCGGGCCAAGCAGGTCGGCGAGGCCAGTGCGCAGGAAGAGCAGCGAGGGCGGATCGAGGGCACCGGCGGTGTTGAGTGCGCGAAATGCCGCGAGCCGATGCTGTCCTCCCGTCTCGTACTCCTCACGACCCTCGGCGATGGCTGCCAGCCGCTGCAGCGTCGCGAAGACGGCCCGGCTGTCTCGCAGGGTGGGGGGGGGAGTCCCCGGGGCCACGAGCTGGGCAAGCCCGGCGGCCTGGGTGAGCGTGGTGGCGCGATGCTGGGCGTCGAAGAGCACTGGAAAGACCTGCCAAGCGGTGGCAGGACGGGGCGGGCGGCCGCTCAGTACCAGCGCTTGCAGCGCCGCATCGCGTGCACGAGGCTCACCGAGGGCAGTCAGCGCGAGGCTCACCGCCGCATACAGCCGTGACGCGCGTGCACTGTCGCCTGCGGCCTGCGCGGTGCCGGCGGTAGTCAGCAGCGCGGTGGCCAGGCGGGCGGTGGTGGTCCGGGCGGCGGGGAGGAGCTGCGCCTCGCGCAGCGCGAGAATCAGCGGCCAGTCCTCCACGGCTGCCGTGCGCCGCGTGGTGAGCAGCGCGGCGGTGAGCTTGTCGGCCGCCTCGAAGCGGCCCTGTTCCAAGGTCACCACGACGATCTGTGCCAAGGCGCACTGCTGGATCTGACGAAACAGGAGCGGATCGCGGTCCGCCGCCGCCGCCTGTTGTGCCGTGCCGAGAATGTTGGCGAGGACGTCGCCACGCAGTTCCTGGTCGTTGATACGACCAGCCCACCACGCGATGCCCGACAGCGTGGCGAGGTGACGATAGCGGGCATGTCGCGCGTCACGTGGTGTTGCCTGGAAGTAGGCACGCAACGCGCTTGCGTCGCCGGGGTTCTGCAGCACCGGACGCCGCAGCGACGCGATCTCCGCATCTTCCGCGAGTGCCGTGCACGCCAGCGACGCCATCGCCTGTTCGATCCAGACGACGGTCTCGGCGGGTGGGGCCGGGGTGGCGGTCAACAGTGCGACGGCGATGCGCAACGGGATCATCGGTCACGCCCTTGGATGTCGGCCTCGCGCCGAGGCGGGTCACGGGAGGGTCGGCTATCTTGGATGGGTATCCCCCAAAGTAAGCGTTGGTTTGACCCCTCAGCTACGTGGGAGGCCGCCGATGTTCGTCCGCATCTGGGAATTCATCCCGGCCCCCGGCCGCGAGGAGGCCTTCGAGCGCATCTACGGCCCTGATGGCGCCTGGGCGCAGCTCTTCGGACTGGCGCTGGGATACCTCGGCACTGACCTCGAGCGGCTCGAGGATGGCGCATACCGGACCACCGATCGTTGGGAGGCGGAGGCGGCATGGATCGTCTTCCGGCAGAAGCACGCCGCCGAGTACGAAGGACTCGATCACCAGTGCGAGGAGCTCACGATCAGCGAGCGGATGGTGAGCGAGGGTGACGATGACAACTGACACCGCTGACGCCCGCCCGCCGCGGCAGATCGCGAGGCAGGTGGAAGCGCTCGGTGTGACCAAGGCCCACATGGACACGCTCACGGTGCTCGTCTTGGCCGTCCTGGCTGGCGCGTTCATTTCGCTCGGTGCGCTCTTCTTCACCGTCACCGTGACGGGATCGGCCTTGGGCTTTGGTCTCACGCGTTTGGTGGGTGGGGTGGTCTTCTCGCTCGGCCTGATCCTCGTGGTCGTTGCCGGAGCAGAGCTCTTTACCGGCAACAACCTGCTCGCGATGGCGTGGGCCTCCCGCTTGATCAGCACGCGTGCGGTGCTCCGCAACTGGGTGCTGGCGTATGTTGGCAATGTGGCGGGCTGTCTCGCGACTGTCGCCGTGGTCGGGTGGGCTGATGTGGGTGCCCTCGGCGGCGCCGCGGTGGCAGAGACCGCCGTCCAGATTGCTGCGGCCAAGGCCGACCTCTCGATGGGGGCCGCCTTCGCCCGTGGCGTGCTCTGCAACGCACTGGTCTGTCTTGCAGTGTGGCTCGCCATGGGCGGTCGCAGCGTCGCCGACAAGGTCGTTGCCATCGTCTTTCCCATCACGGCGTTCGTGGCAATCGGCCTCGAACACTCCATCGCCAACTGGTTCTTCCTGCCGTACGGAATGCTCCTCGCACCGGCGGGAGCCATTCCCCTCGAGGGTGTGGTGCAGAATCTCGTCCTGGTCACCCTCGGCAACATCATCGGCGGGACGGTGTTGGTGGGTGCGGTCTACTGGGTGGCCTACCTGCGCGTGTCCGACGCCAGCACGTAGCGCGCGAGGCCAACCCTCCGCTCATCTCCCGCGTCGACACCGCTCCGCCGCCTTGCGCGCCAGTTCTGCCGCGGCGGGTCCGAGGCCCATCGTGCGGCGGCGCGCGTCGAGTTCGGAAAGGTCTTCCACCGCGCGCAGGTCGAGGGTGCCATCCGGGTTGCAGGTGGCGGTGGGCTGCGTGCCGTAGCGCTGTGGCTTGCCCGTGTTGACGGCGACGCGGTCCCAGAGGTGGGCGTAGTCAGCAGGGCGCACACCACCTGTCGCCAAATGGGTGGCCATGCGGTCGAGTGCGAGTTGCTGGAAGTCGGGGTGATCATCGGCGTGCTGCACGAGTATCCATGCACGTGATGCCACTCTGGATCCGAAGCGGTGGCTGTCAATCCAGTCGAACTCCTGCAACAGCTTGCGCATCATCTCGGTCGAGACGGCATCGGTCGCCACGGCGTTGGCCGTGGCCAAACGCTGAGCCCAGAAGGCGGGGCCGGTGCGGTCCGTGGTCTGGAGATCGAGATACGCCATTCGGCCGGCTTGATCGGCGACCCACTGCGCCGTCAACCGGGCTTGTACCTCCGCGATGCGCGCCACTGCCGACTTGTCGTACGTTGCGTTCGAGCGGACGCGTGCGGTCTGTCGCTCCAGCGTCCGCGTGAAGCGTTGTCGTCCTTCCGCAATGACCTTCGCGCATGCCGCACCGTCGTTAGTCTCGGCGACCTGGATGCCAGCGCGGATCAACAGTGCCGACGCCTCGTCGCGCTCGGTGGCGTCCCGTGCGTCTGGTGCCACCACCACCTCCGCCCGTGCCCGCGTGGCCGCATCGGGAGCGCCGGTACAGTAGGAGAGTGCCGCCGCAGCCGTGTGGGACGGGAGGGATTGTGCCGTGAGGCTGGCACCGGGGAGTGCTGTGGCGATGAGGGTCGCCGTGCATGCCGTGATCCGTCGCATCTGGTGGTGCTCCAACCGCCTGAGGAGAAGGGCTTTGATACTCCTCCCTACCGCTGAGGCCGGGAGATGGTTTCACTTGAAGGTGACTGCCCGCAGGCCGCACATCGGTCCACCACGAAAAGCTCTTACAGGAGAGATTCCATGTCGTCGTCCCTCATCACCGTCATCGGCGCGACCGGTGCCCAAGGTGGCGCCTTGGTCCGCGCGATTCTCGCGGATCCGTCGCACCGCTTCCGGGCGCGGGCCATTACCCGCAACCCCGATGGGGAGAAGGCGCGTGCCCTCGCGGCGGCTGGTGCCGAGGTGGTCGGTGCGGACGCCGACGATCCCTCCACGCTCGATGCCGCCTTCGCGGGCGCCGACGCGGCATTCCTCGTCACCAACTTCTGGGAGCACTTCTCTGCCGAGCGCGAGGTGAAGCAGGCGCGCAGCATGGCCGAGGCGGCGAAGCGCGCAGGGGTCGGCCATGTCGTCTGGTCGACGCTTGAGGACACCCGGCAGTGGGTGCCGCTCGACGATGATCGCATGCCGACGCTGCACGGCAAGTACAAGGTGCCGCACTTCGACGGGAAGGGTGAAGCCGACGCGATCTTCCGCGAGCTCGGGCTACCGACAACCTTCCTGCTCACCTCGTTCTACTGGGAAAATTTCATCCACTTCGGCAGCGGGCCGCAGCGGATGCCTGATGGCACGCTGGCACTCCTCAACACGATGGGAGAGCGGAAGCTTCCCGGGATCGCGGTGGAGGACATCGGCAAGTGCGCGTTCGGGATCATCGCGGCGGGTGATCGACACATCAATGCCACGGTCGGCATTGCCGGTGAGCACCTGACCGGTACCGAGATGGCATCGGCGATGAGCGCAGCACTTGGCCAACCGATTGCCTGCTGCGCGATGGAGGACGATGCGTACCGGGCGCTGGGCTTCCCCGGGGCCGACGACCTCGGCAATATGTTCCAGGTCAAGCGTGAATTCAACGATGACTTCGTGCGCCCACGGAGCGTGGAGGAGGCCCGAAAGCTCAACCCGAACATGCAGGACTTCCGGACGTGGCTGCAGGCGAATGCGGGGAGCATCCCGATTCCGGAGTGAGAACGGCGAGCCGCGAGCGGTGAACGGCGGTGTGATTCGTCATCCCTCGCTGCGCTCGGGATGACGGCGAGGGCCGGCGGTTGACACCGCCGGCTGGGATGAATCTTCGCAGCTACTCCACTCGCAACACCGCCATCATCCCCGCGCCGAGGTGCTCGGCGATGTGACAGTGCAACATCCAGACACCGGGATTCGAGGCGTCAATCAGCACATCCACCGTGGCGCCCACCGGAATCAGGGCGGTGTCCTTCCAGGCGAGGTTGGTATTGGCCACGCCGTCGCGCTCGAGCACCAGCATGCGCTGACCGTGCAGGTGGATCGGGTGCTGCATCGGGTGGAACGACTTCGGATCGTTGAAGATACGCAATTTGACAACGCTGCCGACAGGTACGCGCCAGTTGATGTCCATATTCTCGGCACCGGTTGCCTGGTCGCGAAGAATCCAGGTGACCTGGGTACCGTTGGAAAGCCAGTTCATCAGCGGCATTGCGTCGGCCCACTCCACCGGCGCCTTGTACGCGGTGTCCACGTTCATGAACTGCACGGTGGTGAGCGGAAGCCCGCGCGCGCGCATCGTGAGCGTGAGCGCAAAGTCGGGGTCGCGTGCGAACTGATCACGGTATGCGGCGATGTCTTCCCGTACATCGGCGTTCTCGCGAAGGATCGCAAAATCTTCAGTATGGTCCGGATCGGCAGCGTCATTGCGCACTGTGATGGTACCGATCGTGTCGACGCGTGCGTCGAACTCGCCCGTGAAGTGGTTGATTGCCTGCACGGCGTTGATAAGTGCGACTTCTCCCGGCGTCTCGAAACGCGCCTCGATCGCGTACCGCTCCGCGGGCGCGATGACCACGCTCTCGACCCACTCCTCCCGCTCGAACTTGCCGACATCGGTCGCGACCACCTTCATCCGCACACCCGGCATCGAGAGGTTCCAGGTGCGGGAATTCGACGCGTTGGTGAGGTACAGCCGGACCACCTCGCCCTTGGCCGCTGACATGCGCCAGTCAGGGGCGCCGTTGATGAGCAACACATTGCCGAGCCGGCCCATCAGCGCGAAGTCCACCGTCTCTTCGCCGAACGGGATCAGCGTGTCGGCATTGATCAGGAGGTCACTCAACAGGAGCGAGACTTCGCGATTGACCGGGGCGTAGTAGTCATCGGCGGTTGCATCGACGAGGATGTTGCCGATCAGTCCCATTGCCTGCTGAATGTCTTCGCGCACGTGCGGGTGATACCAGTAGATCCCGGCATCTGGGAAGCGCAGTTCGTACGTGAACGTCTCACCCACCGCGACCTCGGATTGGGTGAGGCCGGGTACGCCGTCAAAGCGATCGTCGAGCCGGAGCCCATGCCAGTGCACTGTGCTGGGCATGTCGATCTCGTTGCGGAAGCGCACGATGATCGTTGCGGCCTGATCCACTCGGATCAGCGGACCGGGGACCATCCCGTTGTATCCATACGCCGCGAACGAGGTGCCGTTGATGGTACGACGCACCAGCGTGGCCGTGAGATCGAGGGTGTCGCCGGTGGCGAGCCGGATCGTTTCGCTCGGCCGTGCCTCAGGGAGACTCGGCAGGTCGATCCCATTGCCGGGAAGGAACGGCGTCAATCGCGGCTCCTCAGTGGTGAGGCCGGGCAACATGTACATCCCGGGCGGCATCGGAATGCGCATCCCGCCACCATGGCTGCCGTGGTCGTGGGCACCTGGGTCCTGCGCCAGCGCGCGCGCAGGTATCGCGAGCAACAGAACGGCCAGCACCGCGCGCATCGGCGTCATCCCGGAGGAATCCCACGGAATAGCGCGTGGGTCAGGAGTGGTTGCATCCAGGAACTCGGCGAGATACCCGAGAGCACGGTCGGTCCGCGTCGCATGGTGGTGGTGGTATCCTGCTCGGCAGTCACGACCACCATGAACTTGTTGCGTGCGACGTGGCCGAGGGTCGCGGTGCCGTTGGTGACGGTGCCGAGTCGGTCCCACTCCCGCAAGTCGGAGGAAGCTGCCCACGCGACGTAGCCCTGCGCGTTGCCGATCGACCTGGCAGGGGGCAGACCCTCCAGCGTGAAGCGCACCGTCCAGCGCGCCACGCCCTCGGCCGTCACCGCGACGCCAAAGGGTGAAGTCGCGTAGTGCAACCGGGCCGTCCCACGTGCCTCCGGGGCAGCGCGAGTCGGCAGGAAGAGAATGTCATACGGACCTCCCCCCCCCAGAAGGAGGAGGCCCGCCAGCATCACGGCCTTCACGGAATCGGCCGCGACCGTTCCGGCCCGCGGTCCCAGTCCTGCACACTCGAGATGTTGGGTACGCCATGATCACGACCGTTCCAACCGTCGAAGCCTGCCATCCGGAAGGTCCAGAGTCCGGTGCGCATGTCGGAGATGACCACGAGTCCATCGTGGTTGCGGACATCCACGCCGAAGGCGCCCTGCATCACGCTGGGGCCGCCTTGCCATCCGGTTTCCTGCGAACCGCCGAATCCCTTGCCGTGCTCGCAATTGCAGGTGTAAAACCCGCCCTCGGATTCCGGGTTGTGCGGGTCCTTCAGGTTGAAGACCTGCAGGCCATCCTCGTAGCCGGAGACGAAGACGTAGGGCCAGCGGACCTCGTGGTTGTGCGGGAGGGTGCGCCAGTCGGAGGTCCAGGCACTGATCGGCTGGTCGATGTTCTGGGTGCGGCCGGCCTGGCCATCCTGCAGGTCCCAGATGCGCAGCGGCGTGTACTGATATTCCGTCTCGGTCACGGCGTAGCGACCATCCGGCGAGGGCGTGAAGGTGTGCGCCAGGTCCATGCCGAGGGAGGTGATGGTGAAGAGCAGCGTGGGTGCGGCGGGATCGGTGACGTCCCAGGTGGAGTAGCCGCCCAGGCCAGCACCGTAGAACTTGTCGGTGTTGGTGGCCGGGTCGAAGCCCACGTAGAAGTCGTGGTAGCCGCTGGCGCCCATCTGCCGCATCGGCGTGGGGTTCGGGACATTGCCGACGAGCCAATCGGCCTCAGGGGCACCCGAGACGATCTTGTCGAGATCCCAGATCAGGGCACGATCGCCGCCGATGGTGCTGAACAGCAGCGCCCGGCCGGTAGAGTGCTTGTAGGCGAAGATGTTGTGGAAGCCGCCGGGTGACGCCGCATAGCGAATGCGTGCCACCTCTCGCACGCTGGCGGGATTCGGGAGCCCGGTGACGTCGAAGATGACGGCGCCGAGATCGCCATCCGGGCTGCCCGGATTGAACTGGAACGACTGCACGTAGTAGTAGCGCCCGCCGGTCTTGAAGTACTTCCCGTCCATGGCGCCGATGCCACGGTGCAGGTCGGGGTCTTCGATCGTCCACTGAAAGAGTTCCCGTGGGGCCGACGGATTGGTGAGGTCATAGATGAAGAAGTTGTAGTTGACGAACCCCGAGACATAGACGAACGGGCGACCCGGGTCCTGCTCGAGCTCGATATCGGCCGCCTTCCAGGCCCCGGGATTGTTCTCGACGTGCGCGAGGCGCGTCATGTTCTCGGTGCCACCTCGCTTCTGGTCGAAATCCACGAGGACGGCGCCCGGATCCTGGGCCGTGGCAAGCGTGGGCAGGAGGGTCAGCGTGAGGGCGAGGGCGGGCAGGACGGATCGCATGGGATCTCCTCGGGTGAGGCCGCAACGGAGTGAACGGCGGGGTGCTACAGACCTTCTTCCAGCGCGAGCTTGGTGAGCCCGGCCACGGTGCGGACATCGAGCTTGGCCATCAATGATTCGCGATGGGTCTCGACGGTGCGGTGCGAGATGCCGAGGCGCGCGGCGATCTGCTTGTTGGTTTCGCCGGCGGCGATGCCCCCGAGTACCTCCTTCTCCCGCGGCGTGAGGACGTCCGTCGCCTTGGGGGGGGGATCGCTTCGGACCGCGTCGGTGAGGCGCGCGGCGATGTTGGGCGGGAAGTACTGGTCGCCCGCGTGGATGGTGCGGACGGCCTTGCGCAGCTCGGCTGGTGGGGAGTCCTTCAGCAGATACCCGCGCGCGCCAGCCCTGACGCTCTCCAGGACATACTCGGGTTGGTCGTACATCGAGAGGACGAGAATGCGGACCGGATCGCCGCGTCGCTGCAGTTCGGCGGCGACTTCGATGCCGGTGCGGCCCGGCATGGCGACGTCCATCACCAGCACATCGATCCCGCCGCGCTCTGCCAGGAGCAGCGCCTCGTCGCCGTCTTTTCCCTCGCCCACGATCACGACGCCCGGTTCGCCCTCGAGGACGCGACGGATCCCCTCGCGCACGACGGCGTGATCATCAATGACGGCGACACGGATGGTGGACATGCGACGCGCCTGACGGGTGAACGGTGAACGGTGAACGGTGAACGGGGGAAAGGTAAAACGTGAAACGTGAAAGGGGGCACGGCGTCAGCGGCGTCCCTTTCACCTTTCAGCTTTCACCCCTTCCAAACCGCAGGCAGCTCGACGACGACGGCGACCCCATCCTCCGCATCAATACGGACCGTTCCACCGAGCGCGGTGATCCGTTCGCGCATCCCGGCGAGGCCCAGATGGCCTTCGCGCTCAAATGCGGTGAGATCGGAGTGGACGGGGAGGCCGCGACCGTTGTCGCGCACCACGAGTCGAATCACCCCGGCGCTTTGCCCCAATTGAATGGTGACGCTGGTGGCACCGCTGTGGCGCACGACGTTGGCCATTGCTTCCTGCGCCGCCCGGAAGAGCGCGAGTTCGGCCTCGGCCGGGGCGCGGGGCACCGGGTCCTCGAGTCGCGTGGTGACCTGCAACGTGCTGCGTTCAGCCACATCGGTTGCCATCGAATGGATCGCGGCGGCGAGGCCGAGGTCGTCGAGGAGGGCGGGGCGCAAGTCGTTCATCACCCGGCGAATGCCGCGAATGCCCCCATCCACCAGGCCGAGCACGTGATCGAGGCGATCGACCGCTTCTGGCGCTGCGCCTTCGCGGAGCATTCCGATTTCGAGCTTGACTGCGGAGAGCGTCTGTGCCGTTTCATCGTGCAGCTCACGCGAAAGGCGCCGACGCTCCGATTCATGCTGACGCACCACGCGAGCTTGCAAGCGGCCGAGCTCATCGGTGCGGGCCGTCAGGCGATTGGCCAGGTCGGAGAGCACCATCAATCCGAAGCCGACCCCCACGGCCAGCTCGAAGACAATGTCGAGAAAGTATCCCCACGGCTGCCACGCACCGCGGGCCCGCAGGAAGGGATAGTCGAGGTGGTGCAAACCCCAGAGCAGGAAGGCGAACGCGACGAACCGTGCTCCACCCGATCCGGTGCGCTTCGCGTGCTGCCAGAAGACCCATCCGGTGTACAGCGTGACGCCGGAGATGAGCAGCACCATCGGGAGCGCGACCAGCAGGAAGCGGTCGAGCGAGTTGACCGCGACCCATGCCCAGCCGAACGGGACGACCGCGAAGACGAGGTACCATGGGCGCCAGAGGGCGTTGCGCGAGAAGACCAGTGCCGCCCAGAGAATGGCCAGGGCGACCCACCCCGTGGCGACCTGGTGCCAGAAGAGCCAGGCGAGGTTGCCGGTGGACAGAAAGGCGATGATGGCGCCGAGGCGCACGACGTAGAGGCCCCAGGCGGCGGCCCACCACGCGAACCAGCGCTCGCGGACTCGGCGCCACAAGACGAGCGCAAACACCGCGAGTCCCGCGGTGATGATCGCCTGAAAAATGGCGTCAGCGAGCTCGGCCCCGGCGGCGGGTGGGAAGGATTCCTGCATGCGGGGGAAAATACATGTTGGCGGTACGATCCGCGCTGCAGGGCGACGGATTGGGCCTCGAGGATGAGGGGAATCGACTCTCAATCCGACGATGGAGTGCGCCTGATGAGCGGCGAACGTCGTTGTGTCCCCACCCGCTGCTGAGACGTTACTCAGGGTGGACGGCGGCAGTGCAATGCGGTCGTCAGTGCACCCCTCAAGTGGAAAGTGACTCGGTTGATTATGAAGGTTCTTCCTCGTTTAGCCTCTGGAATCCTCGCTCTCGGAGTGTTCGTCACTCCAGTTGCATCGCAAGGCGTGCGCTTCACGCTCGCGCCGTCGGCGGAGTATGTCTGGTGGGATGATGCCGTGCCATTGAAGGACTACACACTGATCGGCGCGCGTGCGGGTGCCGATTTCGGCCGCCTGCTGGGCGTCACCGCGTGGTACCATCGTGGCGATGACATTCCGGTGAACTTCGTCCGGAGTGGTCTGGTTGCGGACGGCACGCCGTTCGCCAATACGACCACTGATGTCGAAACATTCGGCACCAACCTCGAGTTGAAGCTGGGCTCGGGTACGATCGTGCCGTTCGTGCACGGCGGCGCTGGCGTCATCCGCTTTACACCTGCCGATGCGCCCCGCGTGGAGCAAGTGAACTACCGCTATGGTGGTGGCCTCCAGTATGACGTGGCTCGGAACATCCGCGCCACCGTCTTGCTCGAGGATTCGCGTTTCCTGTTGCGTCCCGAGGCGTTCTCGTCGGAGACACCTGATGTCCCCAGCGAAGATCCCCGGGCGACGCGGAGCAACTGGACGGCCTCAGCATCACTTGGCTTCGCACTCGGGGGCCCGCGCAATGACTACGATGAGACGCAGGACCGCTGGTCCTTTGCGTCGATTCCAATCGAGCCGTTCGTCGGTCGCCTCGAGTTCGATGATGACAACATGCCGCGGCAGACGGTTGCCGGTGTTCGTGCCGGTGTGGATCTCGGCAACTACGTCGGATTGCGCGGCGTGTATTGGCAGGGTCGGACGGATGGATTCGGCGAGCGGATGCCGATCCAGGGCTACGGCGCCGAGGCGCAGTTCAACCTCAATGCCAGCCTGGGCGTTGCGCCCTTTCTGATCGCTGGCGCCCACCGCATCGATTATCAGGATGACTACCGCGACGGGCTCGGTATGGTCCGAGAGGATGAGAACGCGTTGGTTGTCGGTGGTGGTGTCGGCCTCCGCCTCACCGACAAGTTCCGGCTCAACGTGGCCGCACGGGACTTCATCCGCAGCAGCCGCGACATCGATGATATCGCCTCGGTTGATGAGCTGACCCACAACTGGATGCTCAGCGCCGGGATCGCTTTCAACATTGGCCGGTCTCGTGATCGGGCCGATGACATTGATCGTCGCGATCGGGACGATGCCTGGACCCGCGATGACCGGGATGACGACAAGCGTGAGGCCGCCATCCGTCGGATGAGTCGTCCAGAGGCCACGGACAGCATGCGTGGCCGGGTGATCATGCTCCCTGTGCCGGAGAATGGTGAGATCTACGTGCGCTACGGCGCCACCGGCGGCATGATGGAGCGCATGGTCCGGGCCGACAGCGTACCGGGTCACTCGACCGCCGGGATGTCCGAGGCCGATATCCAACGGATTGTGGCCGCGCTGTCCGCCCGGATTGACAGCCTGCTGGCGTATCGGATGGAGCGGATGCCGCCGGCTGCGAGACAGGCAACGCCGGGTCGCCCGCAGATGCAGGCGCCGAACAACCAGGCAGCCCCAGTCATGGTGATGCCCGGCGTGCAGACGCCGGAGATCGACATGCCCACGGATACCGGTCGCGTGATTGATGGCGTGGCGGCGTACGTTGCCGGCTTCGATGCGCTGGTGCTGGGCGTGCAGCTCGATGCCGGCCCATTGTTCGGGCTGGAGCAGCTCCGGTTCGTGCCGGAGTTCGCCATCGGCATTGCCGGTGACAAGTCGGTGCTCTTCGCCGGTGGCGCGGAGTATCGCTTCGGGATGCTGCAGGTGAATGAGACCATCCGGCTGCGTCCGCACACGCGGCTGAGCCTTGGCCTGCTGGCAGCGGGTGGCGACACCGATTCACAGTTCGGGTTCAACTTCGCCTACGGCGTCACCTTCGAGCCGCAGGACGGCACCACCATGGACCGGAAGCCGCGGATCTTTGTCGAGCATCAGGGGATCAGCTTCTTCGATCAGAACCGACTGGCGGGTGGGTTGCGCTGGGCGTTCTGAAGCAGGGGACGCGGCTGACGCCGCGGTGAGGTGAGGGGTGAGGGGGGCGCGGCCTGCGGCCGCGCGAGGTGAAAGGTCAAAGGTGAAACGGAATCGAACCCCTTTCACCTTTCACGTTTCACCCCAGTTCCCCCTCACCCCTCACCCCTTGCCTTTATATTTGTCCCTCCCGTGCCCACCACCCCACCCGTCCTCGAACTCCGCAACGTCTCACGACGTTTCGGTGGCACCCCAGCTGTGGACGGGGTGTCCTTCAGCGTGGCCCAGGGGGAGTTTTTTTCGTTGCTCGGTCCGTCGGGGTGCGGCAAGACGACGACGCTCCGGATGATCGCCGGCTTTGATGTCCCCGAGAACGGCGGCGAGATCCGGATGCTGGGCGAAGTGGTCACCGCCCGGCGTCCATGGGAACGCCCCGTGGGGATGGTCTTCCAGAGCTACGCCCTCTTCCCGCACCTCAACGTCGAACGCAACGTCGCCTTCGGCCTCGAGGAGCGTCGGGTGCCGGCGACGGAGATCGGCGAGCGGGTGGGGCGCGCGCTTGAGCTGGTGCGGCTCGATCCTGCAACCTTTGCACGGCGTCGGCCGACCGAACTCTCCGGCGGGCAGAAGCAGCGGGTGGCGCTGGCCCGCGCACTCGTGCTCGAGCCACCGATCCTGCTCCTCGATGAACCGCTCGCCGCGCTCGACCTGCAGCTCCGCAAGGAGATGCAGTTCGAGCTCAAGCGCCTCAACCGCCAACTCGGGATCACCTTCATCCTCGTCACGCATGATCAGGAAGAAGCGCTGGTGATGAGTGACCGGGTGGCGGTCATGCATGAGGGGCGAGTCGCGCAGCTTGGCACGCCGGCCCAGGTCTACGAGGAACCCCGCACCGCGTTCGTCGCGGACTTCATCGGGGAGGCGAACTTCTTCGAGGGGGTGGTCACCGAGGGGGATGACGCCCGAATTGTTGCCGCCCGCCAGGCGGATGGTCGACTCTGGCGTATCCCGAGGGATCGCGGTTGGGTGAAAGGTGAAAGGGTCGCGATCGCGGTGCGACCGGAGTGGCATGACCTCTTCCTTCCTGGTGAGGCGCCCCCCGACGAGAACGCGCTGGCCGGCACGATCGTCGAGATCGTCTTCCTGGGGGAGACGCTGCACGTTGTCGTGGACGTTGGGGGGGGGACGCTGGTGCGCGTGGCGCTCCGCAACGAGGGGATCCTGCAGAACCCGCTCCAATGGCAGGTCGGTCAGGCCGTCGAGGTGGCATGGTTGCCGCAGGATGCGCAGGTGCTCGAGTCGTGACGGTCCGCACTCGACTCCTCCGACTCACGGCGCGTCATCCGGTCCTCGGCGAGGCGCTCCTGCTCCTGCCGGCCGGGGTGTGGTTGCTCGCCTTCTTCGCCATCCCGCTCGGCATCATGGCCACCTACGCCGCGCGGCCCCGCCACATTCTCGGCGGAGTCCACGAGGGGTGGAGCATCGCTGCACTCGAGCGCTTGCTCGATCCGATCTATGTCGAGGTGCTTCTCCGCTCGTTGTGGCTGGCCACGGTGGCCACAGTGTTCGCACTCCTCCTCGCCTACCCGATGGCATTGGCCATCACCCGCGCCGGGCGTTGGCGGAATGCCTTGCTCTTTCTGGTCGTATTGCCGTTCTGGACCTCCTTTCTCGTGCGCACCTACGCCATGATCTTCCTGCTCCGTGATTCCGGGGCGGTGAACCAGGTGCTGCTGGGCCTGGGGATCATCGGGTCACCGATCCAACTGTTGTATACCCCGGGCGCGGTCCTCTTCGGGTTGGTGACCGGTTTCCTGCCGTTTGCGGTGCTGCCGATCCATGCCTCCCTCGACAAGCTCGACCCGGCTCTCGATGAGGCGGCCGAAGCCCTCGGGGCACGCGGCTGGCGTCGCTTCTCGCGCGTCACCTGGCCATTGTCCCGGCCGGGTGTCGTGGCCGGCGGGCTGTTGGTCTTCGTCCCCGCCCTCGGCGCCTTCCTCACGCCCGACCTCCTGGGCGGCGCGAAGGTGATGCTGGTCGGCAACCTGGTGCAGAACCAGTTCACCACCGCACGGAATTGGCCGTTCGGGTCGGCGCTGTCGCTGGTGCTACTCGGCGTGGTGTTGCTCGCGATGTTGGTGCGATTGCGGTGGCGCGACCCGGAAGAGGCCTCGTGACGCGCCGCATCGTGCCGATCATTGCGCTGGTCGGGTTTGCCGCATTGCATCTCCCGATGCTGTTGCTGGTGGCGTGGAGCTTCAATGCCTCACGAACGGGTGCACGATGGGATGGCTTCACGCTGGAATGGTATCGTCGACTGGGCGACCGGGCCGACCTGCTCGAGGCGCTGCGGACCTCTCTGGTCGTCGGGGTGACCGCGACGGTGATCGCGACCGCGCTGGGGACGATTGCTGCACTGGCACT
Organism: Gemmatimonadota bacterium; assembly: GCA_011390645.1. GTDB lineage: Bacteria > Gemmatimonadota > Gemmatimonadetes > Gemmatimonadales > GWC2-71-9 > Palsa-1233. The sequence goes on along the minus strand of JAABRY010000017.1, from coordinate 21,323 downwards.
TGCGCGCGGGCGTGGGCGAGCGATGCGCGCGGCGGAATCGCTGCTCACACTGCCGATCGTCACCCCGGAAGTGGTGGCCGGTATCTCGCTGCTGGTGCTCTTCGCGGGGGCCGGCGTCTCGCTCGGGTTGGGCACCGTGATCATTGCCCATGCGACGTTCTGCCTGCCCTTCACCATTCTGGTGGTCGGCGCCCGACTGCGCGGGATGGACCGATCGCTCGAGGAAGCGGCCCTGCTGTTGGGAGCAGACGAGATCACCGCATTTCGGCGGGTCACGCTGCCGCAGCTGGCCCCGGGTGTGCTGGCCGCTGCGCTGCTCGCCTTCACGCTCTCGTTCGATGACTTCGTGATCACCTTCTTCACCGCGGGTCCGGGCACGAGCACGCTGCCGTTGGTCATCTACGGGATGGTGCGGCGGACGGTGGAGCCGACGGTCAACGCCCTGTCGACCCTCCTGGTGGTGGGGACGACGGTGCTGTTGCTCGTCGCTGCGCGACTCGCGGCGAACGGCGAGCGGCGAACAGCGATCGGCGGGAACGTCCCTCCCAGCCGCCGGGACGGTGAACGGTGAACGGAAAGGGTGAACGGTGAACGGTGAACGGGGGCATGGGCGCAGAGCGTTCGTCCGGTACTGCCTGCGACTCGGCTTGTCGTTGCCCACCACCTCGCTACTGTGGGGGTGCGTGACCCGGCGCGAGGCTCCCCCCCCCAACGAGGTGGCGCCGCCTGCCGACGGGCCGCTCGAGGACGAACTGCGGATCTTCAACTGGAGCGACTACATCGGTCGCGGCACCCTCGAGCGCTTCGAGCAGGAGACGGGGGTGCGGATCATCTACGACACCTTCGAGAGCAACGAGGAGATGGTCGCCAAGCTGGTGGCGGGCGGCAGTGGCTATGACCTGATCGGCCCGACCGGCTACCTGGTTCCGGTGCTGCGCGACGGTGGTCTGCTCGCACCGCTCGATCACGCCGCCCTGCCGGGGTGGGAGGCGATAGGTGCGTTCTTCCATGATTCCGCGCGTGATCCGCAGGGACGCTACGGGATGCCGTACCAGTGGGGGATGACGGGGATCGCCTATCGACAGGACCTCGTTGGGGCTCCCACGGGGTGGGGCGTGTTTGCGTCCAGCGGTGCGACGATGACGATGCTGGATGACGGCCGTGAGGTGCTCGGCGCCATGCTCAAGTGGCGCGGCCACTCCCTCAACAGCACTGATCCTGCCTTGGTACGGGCGGCAGGCGCGGATGCCCGAACCATCAAGGCCAACCTGCGCGCCTATGTGAACACGCCGGTCAAGGGACAGCTGATCAGCGGGGACATCGCCATCGCGCAGCTCTGGGATGGCGACGCACGGGCCGCGGCGATGGAGGAGCCGAACATCCGTTTGGTGATCCCTGCGGAGGGATCCAACATCTTCACCGACTTCCTCGCCATCCCACGCAATGCGCCGCATCGGAACGCTGCTCACGCCTTCCTGCGGTACGTGCTGCGCCCCGAAATCGCCGTGGAGATCGCCGAAGAGACCGGCTTCGGGCCGTGCAACGAGCGGGCAGTCGAACTGATGGAGGAGCCGGTGCGGCTTCCGGACGCCGCCTTCCTCGCACGAATGGAATTTCAGGAAGATCTCGGTGCGGCAACCGAGCTGTGGGATCGGGTGTGGACCGAGGTGAAGGCGGGGTAGGCAGGGAACAGACAACGGAGAACAGCTCGGGTGAGGGGTGAGGGGGAACCTCAGGGCCACCTCGGCGAGATCAACTTTCCCATGGGTCCAGTGTTCCCCCTCACGCAATTCCCCCTCACTGCTTGGGCGCCCGCCCCGCCAGGATCGTCACGTTGTCGCTGCCACCGCGCTCCAAGGCGAGGGCCAGCAGGTCGCGACAGAGTTGCTCGGCGGAGGTCATCCGGTCAATGTGGTCAGCAATCTCGGCATCGCTGACATGCTTGGTGAGGCCGTCGGTGCAGAGCAGCAGCAGTGAGCGGCGGTCGCGGATGTCGAAGCGGATCACGTCGGGTTCGGCGGTGTCGCCGCCGATGGCGCTCACGAGGACGTTGTTGAGTGGCGACATCGTGATCTTCTCGCGCGGCAGCGCACCCTGGTCGGCGAGCGCCTGCGCCATCGTCTGGTCCTTCGTCATCTGGTGCATGTCGCCGGGGACATAGCGATAACAACGCGAGTCGCCCACTTGCACCACATAGACCCACGGCCAGGTCACGATCGCGATGGTGAGTGTCGTGGCCATCTTCGGCGTGTCCGGGTGCGACGCGGCCTCGGCGCGCACCTTGGCGTGCGCCTCGAACGCGGCGGTGCGGAGCGCCTCCTCGAACTCGCCATCGTGACTGTCACCCGCGAGGTGATAGCAACGCAGCGATCCCGAGACGTAGTTCATGATCGCCTCGACGGCGAGCTGGCTCGCTTCCGCACCACCACTCGTGCCGCCCACGCCATCCGCCACCAGCATGAGGGTCGCCACGCGCTGCCCGCGCATCGGCATCCGCTCGGCTTCCGGCAGCGATGTGCCGTGGAGCACCACTTGCGGGTGCACGGTGGCGAGCAGAAAGTGGTCCTGGTTGTTCTTGCGCACGTTGCCGGTGTGCGTCAGGCCGAAGAGATCGAGCTCGTCATCGCGGGGACGGTCTGGCTCGACGCTGCTCGTGCGGGTGGTGCGGACTTCTGTTGGCATGGCAACCTCGAAAGCGAGAATGCGAGAAAGCAAGAAGACTCCGGTATCTGCCGCTGCGACACGCCGAAGGATCGCCTGTTCACTCCGACGTCGGTCCCTGCCAGTTCTCGGTTACGATCACCTGTTCGCCAGACTGGCCACCCACGGCGCGGATCATCAAAAAGCGATTGCCGCTGGCATCTGCGTCGTAGTTCCGGCGCGAGATGACATCCACCACGTAGGGCAAGACACTGAATAGCTCTATTGTGGCTCCGACCTGCACGCTGCCTCCGGTGGTAACGGTGGTAGCCACCAACCGCGACATCCGATCCACGTAATAGATCTCGCGACCATTGCGGGACCAGAGCGGCATCGACCCACCATTCGTTGAAACGCGCCAACGGACTCCACTACGGATCGGAAATGGGACCACGTAGATCTCGAGTCGTCCGTTGTCGTCAGAGGCGTAGGCCATCCAGGCACCGTCTGGCGACAGGGTCGGCGAATACTCCAAGGCCGGGCTGCTGATGATCGGCACCACAACAGAATCCCCCAACGTGAATTCCAGGATGTCTCCGGAGCCCGCGGTCGAAGTCGTCGTGCGGACCAACACGGACTGCCCGGTGGGGGACATGATCACCTCGGAGATCGCCCGGTCGGAAGTCGTCAGCCGGGTCGGAGCTGCGGTGCCGTCCACGGGTTTCATCCAGACATCCTCCGGTCGGTTCTCCCCCGAGAGGTATACGACCGACTGCCCATTTGGGTGCCACACAGCCCCAGCATTCTTGCCCTGTCCGAACGTGAGACGGGATGGTTGGCCTGCACTTGTGGAGCGTACCCAGAGATCGGCGACATCGCCCTCGCGGAGCGTAACCACGATCCGGTCATCGTTCGGTGACAGCGCCGGGGTGACGAAGTCCCCGCGCCACGTGGAGTCCACCGGCGTCACTCCGCCGTCACGGTTGACCCAGACGAGTTCACGACTCGTCCTGGCATCGGACGCAGTGTAGGCCAGGGTGCCGTTCCGTGAGATCGCGAACTCGATCGGACCGACGACGGATGGTTTGAGCTGTGTCGCCACGCGCGACGGATCGCCCGTCACCTGCAGCGTGCCAGGATCAAAGGGGACCGACCACAGGGTACCGTCCATGGTAGTGTACAGGAGGTGGCCAGTGCTCGCATAGCGCGCGCGGGCTCCCTCCAACAGGATGGTGTGGGTGCCGTCGGGCGCGGCCACCGCGATGTGGTAGCCGCGTTGTGGGTGCTGCATCGTGAACAGCACCCCGCGGCCGCCAGGGAGCGGGTCCGGAAAGAGGTGCCAGATCTCACCCGCCGGGCGATCGAGGGTGGTGAACGACTCGATCGGTGCGCCCGGTTCGGCACGCATGCGCATCAACCCGCCAGGTTCCCCGCGGTAGATCCCGTAGATGTACCCGTCGTCACCCCAGGCGGGCGTCTGTGCACCGGCGAGGGAATCGGTGTAGACGGTGAGTGGTCCTCCGCCGAGCGGCACGACGATCACCTGCGATCCCCTGAGAAAGCCCAGCGATTCGCCATCAGGCGAGAAGAACGGTGAGCGGGCATCCTCCGTGTCGGCCAGCGACGAGAATTCCACCGCATCGCGCCGCCGTAGCATCAGTCGGTCATCGGGACCGTACGCATAGGCCAGCAACTCGCCATCTGGTGACACGGCGAGTTGTCCCACCGCATCGCGACCCACGGCAATTGAATCAAGGGACACCGCATACCGGAGCGTTGCCGAAGCGAAGTCCCCGGATGTGGGTCGCAGCCACCCCCATGCCGCCGCGGCCACGGCCACAGCCGCGAGCGCTGGCCAGATGAAGCGCGCGGGTCCCGCCGGTGCCGCGGTCCGGTATGCCACCGTCTGCCGTGACGTGGTGCCATCCCCGCCCTTGAGAGCGGCGCTGAACTCCGCCGCACTCGCGAAACGATCAGCCGGCAACTTCTGCAACGCCGTGAGCACCGCGTCCTCGACCGACGCGGGAATCGTGTCGCGCATCCGGCTCGGCGCGGCCGGCTTCTCGGTCATCACCTTGGCCACGATGGCCTGCGCCGTGCTCCCCGTGAACGGTGGATCCCCCACGAGCATCTCGTAGGTCATCGCGCCCAGCGCGTAGATGTCGCTGCGCGCATCCAGACTGCGCTCGCCCATCGCCTGTTCGGGAGACATGTAGTGCGGCGTGCCGAGCGACATCCCGGTTTCGGTCATGCGGGAGCCCGCACTGGTGGCGGCGAGCGCGATGCCGAAATCGGCGACCAACGCCTGGCCGTCGTGCAGCAGGATGTTTTCGGGCTTGATGTCGCGATGGATGATGCCGCGGCGATGGGCGTAGTCGAGTGCACTCGCCACTTCGCTCGCGATGCGGAGAGCGTCAGCGATCGGGAGCTGCTTTTCGCGGTCGAGGCGATCGCGGAGTGACTCGCCCTCGACGAAGGGCATGACGTAATAGAGGAACTGTTGAGATCCCTCGCTCTGCTCGGGATGACTCAGGCGCGTTGCGCCTGAGTCAAACAGCGGCAAGATGTGCGGGTGCTGCAGGTTTGCCGTGGTGCGAATCTCCGACAGGAATCGATCGGCACCGATCACGGCCGCGAGCTCCGGTCGCAACACCTTGATGGCCACGTCGCGCTCGTGCTTGAGGTCGCGCGCGAGGTAGACGGTGGCCATGCCGCCCGCGCCGAGCTCACGGTCGAGGGTATAGCGGTCGGCCAATGCGGCGGCTAGGCGTTCGAGGATCATCGTGTGTCTGTCGCCATTGGGTTCGTTGCCAACGAGCACGTCGCGAATGAGCACGTCGCTAAAGCGACGGCTCGGCAGATGTCGCTAAAGCGACATTCGCTCCGTGGTCGTGGGGACCGCCGCTTCAGCGGCATCAGCCGAGCCGCGGCTTTAGCCGCGAGCTCGACGGACGCATCAATGCGCCCCGCAACGCGGCGAAACGTGCCGTGCCCGAGCCCCCAGTGTCGTAGCATTTGGCCATGATGCATCATCGCCTGCATGTACACCTCGTTTGGACGACGCGAGATCGTATTGCCTCGCTCGATCGTGGGCGTGCGTTGTACCTCAGTGAACACCTGCCGATCATCGCCAGACAGGGAAGGGCTCGCGTTCTGGCGCTCGGCATAGTGGCCACACACCTTCACATGCTCCTGCGTGTGCATCCCACAACCGACCTCCCACAGCTGCTCCAGCGGATGAAGGGTGGTACCGCCTACGGCATCAATGCGGCCAACTCGTCAGCGCAAACGCCACTCAAAAGGGCGAAGGGATACAGCGTCACCTCGGTCAGCCCCAGAGGACTCGAACGCGTCCTTGCCTACGTCAATACACAACACCTGCACCATCCGACGGAAGCCATCGCGGGTTGGGAGCCTGCCCCGTCGCTTGAGCACGTCGCTAAAGAGCACGTCGCTAAAGCGACGGCTCGGCTGGTGTCACTAAAGTGACGGGCTCTCCTTGGCACGGCACCCGTCGCTTTAGCGACACCAGCCGAGCCGCGGCTTCAGCCGCGAGCGCGCGCAATCGCGCGCAATCGCACGCAATCGCACGCGAGCTCACGCGCCCTCCCCCCCATCATCGAGCCCCACCCGGACCACCATCGGCCAATAGCGCGGGTCGTTCCGGATCGGGTCGAGCCGGGGGTGCATGCGCAACCACATCAGGCCGGAGGCGTTCTCCGCAATCGCGGTCTCCAACCATGCGAAGGCCTCATCCACGTCGCCAAGTGATGCGTGCAGGGCGGCAATTCCCCACGCGGAGACGACGCGGCTCCCGCGAGCGGCGGTGAGCTCCGCGAGAATGCGCCGTGCCTCGATGGTGTTCCCTGCTGCCGCTTCCAAGTGCGCGAGCCCGAACGTGGGACCCGCGATGCCCCCCGCCAAACGACGTCCGGTTTCATAGGCGGTGCGCGCCTCCTCAAAGCGCCCGAGCGCCTCGAGGGAGCGGGCGAGGTCGGTATGGGCGCCGTCGAACCGAGGGTCGAGCTCGATCGCCATGGTGTAGTGGAAGACGGACTGCTGGAACTCGCGCGCGTAGTAGAGCGCGTCGCCGAGGCCGGTGCGGATGATCGACGAGAGCGGGTCGAGTGCGATCGCACGCTGGGAGGACGCCACCGCCTCCTCCGTGCGGCCCAGGGCGATGAGTGCGATCCCGCGCATCGCATGGGCGAAGGCGAGGCCGGGATTCAGCTCGACCGCGCGGGTGAGCAGTTCCAGGCCGCCGGGCACGTCACGCTGGTAGGACGCGATAATTCCCAGAGAGCTCCACGCGTCGGCCAGCGCGGGGTCCAGCTCGCGGGCACGGGTCGCGGCCGACCACGCCTCCGCGCCAGCTTCCGCGGGGGGCGCCATGCCGCGCATGACCCGCACGATCTGGCAGTCGGCCAGTGCCGCCCACGCCACGGGGTAGTCCGGGGCAAGGTCGAGCGCGCGACGCGCGTGGCGCAGTGCCACCTCGAGGGCGTCCTTCGTGCCGGCGAACATCGAATGCCTGGCCTTGAGCACCTCAAGGTGCGCCTCTGGGTTCACGACCTGCCGCTGCGCGAGATGCCCAGCCTCCTCCGGCGTGAGCTGCACGGCGACTTCCCGCGCGACGGTCTCGGCTACATCACTCTGCAGCGTCAGCACATCATCGAGCTGGCGATCATACCGGTCTGCCCAGAGCGTCTCGTCACTGCGCGCAGCGATGAGTTGCACGCTGACGCGCACGCGCTCCCCCACGAGGTGTGCCGAACCCTCGAGCACGGCGTCCACGTTCAGCTCCCGCGCGATCTCCGGCAACGTCTTGGTGCTGCCCTTGTACTGCATCGCGGAGGTGCGTGAGATCACGCGCAGTGCCTTGATACGCGACAGGTCCGAGATGATCGCCTCGGTGAGGCCGTCCGCGAAATACTCCTGGGTCGGGTCACCCGAGACGTTGCGGAGCGGGAGTACGGCGATCGCGCGGATGGCATCGTGGACAGGAATCGCCACGGGACCGGAGGTCGTCCCACTGCCAAGGGAACGGAGTGTTGCAGCGACGTCAGACGCAGAGGCCGGGCGTCGCGCGGGATCCTTCGCGAGACAGTCGTCGATGAGCCGGTCGAGCGCGGGTGGCGTCTCTGCGCGGAGGGAGCGCACGGCAGGCGCGGCATTGCCGAAGATCTCGAACATCAGCGCTTCCGGGCGTTCCTTCACGAACGGACGCCGCCCGGTGGTCATCTCGAAGAGCATCACGCCGAGCGCGTAGATGTCGGTGCGCGCATCGTCGGTGTCGCCCGTGAGTTGCTCGGGGGCCATGTAGGGGAGTGAGCCGATCAGCATCCCCGTCTGGGTGAGCTTGGCCGATTCGGCGTTGCCGAGCAGGCGTGCGATCCCGAAGTCGAGGATCTTCGGTTGTCCTGCCGGGGTGAGCACGATGTTGGCCGGCTTGAGATCGCGATGCAGGATGCCGCGTTGATGCGCTTCGGCGATGGCATCGGCGATGGCCGCGCCGAGCTGGGCGATCTCCACGATGGGAAGCGGTCCGTCGGTGAGTCGTGCCTCGAGGGAGCCGCCGCTGACGAGTTCCATCACGAGGAAGGCGGTGCCGTCTTGTGCGTCGAAGTCGAAGATCGTCGCTACACCCGGGTGCGAGAGCCGCGAGAGGGCGAGCGCCTCGCGACGAAAGCGCTCGGTCGTGGTGGCATCGGCCACGGCGCCGGGTGCGAGCAGCTTGATCGCGACGTCGCGATCAAGGTTTGCGTCGTGTGCGCGCCAGACTTCGCCCATCCCGCCGGCGCCGAGCCGATCGAGCAGGCGATAGCGCCCAAGGGTGGTGCCGGTGCGGGTGGCGCCAGCGTCGGCGTGTGGGTTCACACGGCTCCGGGGGTGTTCGAGAAGCGATTGATTCGTGGATCACCACAATTTAACGCGTTGGGTGCGTAACGAATGAGCTCGTCGCTAAAGCGACGGCTCGGCGGATTCGCTAAAGCGACGGGTGCCGTGCCAGGGAGAGCATGTCGCTTCAGCGACATCCGCCGAGCCGCGGCTTCAGCCGCGAGCTCCCATGCCACGGGGAGCCCCGCCGCTTTAGCGGCATCCGCCGAGCCGCGGCTTCAGCCGCGAGCTCCCATCACCTCGAACCCCTCACGCTCTGCGGCGAGCGCGAGTCGGTCGTCGAGGGTGACGAATGGCAGGGTGCGTGGGTCATGTTCGGCGAGGACCAATGCCGCAGCGAGCTGCAGCGCGTCGGCCGCGCGGAGCGGATGCAGGCGCAGGAGCCGCATCGCCTGCTGACGCACCGGGTCGGTCGGTGGCACCACGCTCCACCCGCGCTGCGCGGTCGTGAGCAGGCCAGTGGCCATCGCGGCATCGTCTCTCGACAGCCGTTCGTCTCGCGTGAGTCGCGCGATGGCTGAAGCACATTCAACGGGTGTTGCCCACCAGACGGCCGCCGCCGGGTCTGCGCGCATCACAGCCATCAAGTGTGCTGTCGTTGGTTCCGGTAGGAGCAGGGGAACCAGCGCGGACGAATCCCAGAACCTCATCGCCCCTCGCGCCGCTCATCGAGGAGGAGGTCGGAGCCGCAGCGGCCAGACATCACGGCTGGGCGAGGAAGGTCGAGCCAGTCGTCGGTGGGTTCGATTTCCGGCAGCTGCACCAGGCCCTGTTGGGCCAGCCCGAGGACGCTGGCGGGGATGCCGGCCCCGAGACGCACCGGCTCGAGTCGTGCCACGGGGATACCGCGGTCGGTGATGAGCACCGATTCACCAGCTTGCACCAGGCGGAGCAGGGCGCTGAGCTGGTTCTTGGCTTCGGAGACGGATGCGGTGGTCATCTGGCTATAATAGCTATAATGGTGTGGGCGGACAAGCGCTCGTCGCTAATGAGCACGTCGCTAAAGCGACGGCTCGGCAGGTGTCGCTAAAGCGACCGGCTCCATGCCAGAGTGAGCCCCGCCGCTTTAGCGGCATCAGCCGAGCCGCGGCTTTAGCCGCGAGCTCTCAATGCCATGGTGAGCCCCGCCGCTTTAGCGGCATCCGCCGAGCCTCGGCTTTAGCCGCGAGCTCCTGGTGGTGAGGCTCATTTGCCCCCCGCATCCACGGCGCGCTTCATCTGGGCAACCCAGTTGGGGATCACCCGGAAGTGTCCCGGGCTCTCCTGCTCAGGGCCCTGCACGTAGATGATGCCGCCATCGTGCGTCGGGACGTTCGACCACCCGGAGGTATCGGAGAAGCGTGGATCGGTCGCCCACATTACTGGTGCGCCACTCGGCTCACCGGTCGCCGGGTTCACCATGGCGGTGTACCACGCGGCGCCCTGACGGAAGAGCACGGTGGAGGGCGAGAGCATGATAGGCTCGACACCCTGCGAGGCGATCTGCCACCGTCTACCTGGAGCGGGGAAGGTGGTCACCATGATCCGGCTACCATCCCTCGTCTGGTAGGCGATGAGTTGCCCGGTCGCCGAGACGCTGGGGAAGCGCGCCCCGCTGAGCACAGTGTCCATCGTGGCCGCTGGCTGTCGTGGGTCGAATCGCGCGACGATGGAGCGATTCCAATCCTGCGCGATCACTGACGAGTCGGTGACATACCCCACCGGATCGAAATTCACACTATCCACGGCGTATCGCGCCAGGGTGTCGAGCGACGCACCGGATCCGGGGGAGCCTCGTACCAGGAACCACCGATCGGATGTGCGCGCCTGGAAGACCATCGATTGACCATCAGGGCTCCACATCGGATGTCGCATGCTCTCGGCGCGCTGCCACACGGTGTGCTGGCCCGTGCGCAGGTCATAGATGCGCAACTCGTTCATATTCGTCGCCTGCACCACCGCGGCCAACCACCGGCCGTCACGGCTCACGTCGTAGCGCTGGAAGTTCGCGGCCTCGATCGGAAGGGGCTCTGGAGGAGCACCCGGTACGCGCCGAACCAGCCGGCCATTCGTCACATCAATCCCCGGGGCGTAGATCAGCGTACCTGTGCCCGAGATATCGAATTGTGCCTGTCCGAGCGCCTCACGACGGATCCCCGAGAAGAAGGCGACCGGGCGGTCGGCCAGATGCGTCTCGGGGTCGTATCGTGCCGCCGACAGCACGCCGTCGGGATTGATGAAGACGAGGTAGCGACCATCAATGAGCCGGAACTCGGAGCCCGCGAGGGACGCGCCAGGCGTGCCGTCATCCTGCGCGGTCTTGACCTCGTGCGTGGAGTCGGTCTGGAGGTTGATCGTCCGGGCCACGCCGTTGAAGGAGCAGAGCAACTCGCTCAGGCTCGCGGTCCAGGTGCCGAGCGGACAACGCACGATCGCGCGTTCGCGCGGCTCACCGCCGCCCGGATTGATCCAGACTGCGCGATCGCCGTCGGAGCCGAGCGCGAGGACCTCGGAAGACGAGACCCAATCCAGCATCCCCCCGTTGATGATCGTGGCCAGCGGACGGGAGGGGCCGCCGGTGAGCGAGGTCACCATCACCTGATCAGTGCCGAAGTACGCGACCTGCGAGCCATCGGGCGACACTCGCGGCGCGCTCGCCCCGGCCGTTCCCGGAATCGGTCGCGCCTCGTCGGTCAGCAGGTTGCGATACCAGAGGGACGGCACGGAATCGGGTGGCAGGGCGACATACACGGCGAATTCGCCGTTGGGGGCGATTGACACGCTGCGGTTGACCGCACCGTAGGTGTCCAGGCGCGAGGAACTGTTGATGAACGAGACGCGCGCGCTGTCGGGGGTCGCGACGTCGTACACGCTCGGCCCCGTAGAGCTCGGTGTGCGCGTCAATGCCCACGCGGCGACCGCAGCGAGCGCGATGGTCGTGACACCGAGCGCGGCACTCACTGCGCGCCACCGACCGCTCGCTGCGGGCGCACGTTGTGCCGTGCGTGATACCGTCCCGGCCGTCATGGTGCCCGCAAGCGCGCCTGCGAACTCTGCTGCACTCACGAAGCGATCCGCGGGGAGTTTCTCGAGTGCGCGCAACACCGCTGCCTCGATGTGCTCCGGCACCGCCTTGCGTTGCGCTGCCAGCGGTCGTGGTTCTTCGGTGATCAACCGTGCCACGATCGCCTGCACGCTGGGGCCTGTGAACGGCGCCTCACCGGCCAGCATCTCGTAGGTCACCGCTCCGAGCGCGTAGATATCGCTGCGCGCGTCAATGGCGCGCTCCCCCATTGCCTGTTCGGGGCTCATGTATTGTGGCGTGCCGAGCGAGAGGCCGGTCTGCGTCATCCGCGCGCCGCCAGCGCTCTGCACCGCGAGTGCGATGCCGAAGTCGGCCACCAGTGCGTGGCCACCCTGCAGCAGGATGTTCTCGGGTTTGATGTCGCGGTGGATGATCCCCATCCCGTGCGCGTGCCCGAGCGCATCGGCGACCTCGCGCGCGATCAGGACGGCATCGGTAACGGGAAGTTGCTGCTCGCGGTCGAGGCGGGCGCGCAGCGTTTCGCCGGTGACGAGCGGCATGACGTAGTAGAGGAGGCCGTCGGCGTCACCGCTGTCCAACAGCGGCAGGATGTGGGGGTGCTGCAGCTTCGCAGTGGTACGAATCTCTGACAGGAAGCGTTCACCGCCGAGCGCCGCACCGAGGTCCGGATGCAGCACCTTGATCGCGACGTCGCGTTCGTGCTTGAGGTCGTGTGCGAGGTAGACCGTGGCCATGCCGCCCGCGCCGAGTTCGTGCTCGACGCGGTAGCGGTCGGACAGGCTTGCCCTGAGGCGTTCGAGACTCATGGCCGGGACTCCAGGGCGGGCGGCGCCGAAGGGGCGGAAGGGGCGGTGCGGAGGCGGTCGAGGGTCATTGCGGACGCCTCGTTATTGAGAGCGTCGCGAACGAGCACGTCGCCATTGAGCACGTCGCTAAAGCGACGGCTCGGCAGATGTCGCTAAAGCGACCGGCTCCATGCCATGTGGAGCCCCGCCGCTTTAGCGGCACCCGCCGAGCCGCGGCTTTCAGCCGCGAGCTCTCTACGCCACGGGAGCCCCGCCGCTTTAGCGGCATCCGCCGAGCCGCGGCTTTCAGCCGCGAGCTCTCTACGCCACGGGAGCCCCGCCGCTTTAGCGGCACCCGCCGAGCCGCGGCTTTCAGCCGCGAGCTCTCCCAAGGCGCGGCTTTGGCCGCGAGCTCGTTGGTCATGACCGCGACTACCATGGACACACCTCGACATCCGTCTTCGAGAAATCATCGCCGACAAAGAGCAGCGGTTTGTCACGCGTCACGGCGAGTCCTGCGCCGAGGCGGTTCGCGTCCATCTTCATCCGCCGGTCGTCCCAGACACAGGCGGCAGGCGCGTCGGGCGTCCGGCATCTTCATCCCGCGCCTCGCGCCGCAACACGTCGAGCCGCTCCTCGACTGCACGTCGTCTCGGGAGCAGTGAAGCGTCTGCATCCCGCCACGACGTGGCAAGGCGATCGTACCAGTAAATAGCGTCGGCGTCGCGTCCGGCCGCTTCATGAAGCCGGCCCATCGCTTCGTACGCATCGGCAAGGAAGAACTTGTCCGACGGCGTGAAGCTGCGCACCAGGCCGTCGTAGTACTGCAGGGCGACAGCCTTGTCGCCGAGCTCCATCTCGAGTTGTGCACGCCGATAGCGGGCCTGACTGCCAGCCGTGATCGCGAGCGAGTTGGCGGTCTGCGGCACCTCGAACCGAAGCGTGCGCAAGAGGTCGAGCGCCTGGGTATGATCACCCGCCAGGTAGTGCAGCTCCGCGGCAAGTCCGGTCGCGGCGTCCTCGCGCAGCGACTCCCACGCGGTGAACGGCGGCAACGCAGCGAGCCGGCGCTGGATCGTCCAGGCCTCGTCGACGTTGCCCTGCATCGCGAGCAGCTTCGCGAGGACGACGTCCCGCTCAAGGGCCGCCACGGCAGGCGTGAAGATGTCATGCAGCGGCTCGAACTTCGTGCGCAAGCGCTCCTGGGGGTCCACAGCGCGCACGCGTGCGACAACCTGCGCGAGCATCACAGAATCGACCGGCACGAGGCCGAGCGCGACGAGTTCCCCGTCGTAGATGTCCCAAGTGGGCGTCCGGCGTCGGGTCGAGTCCGCCAGGAAGCTGTGCACCGCGTTGTGCCGACCAGCTGCCAGATGGGCAAGCACCTCGATCAATCGAGAGAAGTCGGCGTCGATGGCGACGGCATCGGGAAGTCCCGTGGTGTTGGCGCGTCCCACCTCCGCCATGCGCGCCACCAATCGGTCCACGAGGTGCGGGTCAGGCGAGAACCGCAGCGCGTTGTACGCCCCGTAGATCCGTGACAGCAAGGTCTGGTCGGGATAGGTCGCGATGAAGCGCTGGATGTGTGAGCTGTCGGCGCCGGTGACGATCGTCATGGTCCGGGCGTCCACGGCCCATTCCGTGTTGGGTGCGATGCGCTCGAGCGCCTCCGCGCGCATCGGGAGCGAGTCTGCGAGGCGGGCCGCCGCATCAAGGCGTGCGAGATGGTGGATAGCGGGGACGTTGTCGGGTTCGAGCGCAAGCACGCGCTCGAAATAGGGGCGTGACTGCTCGATCGGACGCCCCTTCCGCGGATTGGCTCGGTTGTAGAGCATCCCCAACTGCAGCAGTGCCTTCACCTCGTCCGGGTAGCGCTGCAGGTGGGCGATCCACCGCTGCTCAGCGGATGCCAGGCGCCCAGATTGCTGGTCGAGAAAGGCGAGGATGATCCCGCGGTCGCGCTCCGGCAGGTTCGTGGAGAACCGTGCCGCGGCGACCGCGGCGAGGTAGTCGTCGGTGTCGTAGGTGTACGCGTTGTTCATGCTCTTCATCAGGTGCGCGAGCGCGAACGTGGAGTCTTCCGCAATGGCTCGGTTGTATGCCGCCGATGCGCTGTCGAATTGCCCCCGACGGTGAAACTGCTCGCCGCGCAGGAATTCCTTCGTCGCCAGCAAGGACCGTGAGCTCTGCGCAGCGCTCCGTTGGATCCGTGCGTTGGCACCGCTGAGCGACGTTGCCAGCAATTGGGTGGCAAGCGCGTCCACCAGTCCCGCCAGGCTGTCGGGACTCCCCTCGACGGTCACCAGCGGTTGTTCCGCCGTCGGGTCGTCCGTGGCATGCAGGCGCGCCGAGAGGCTGACGCGGCCGGGAAGGCCAACCAGCTGTCCGGTGATGAATCGACCAGCACCCAGGGAGCTCGCCAACTGACCGCTTGCGGCGGCGTCGAGGGTCTCGGCCTGTCGTTCGCCGAGGCGCCCGACCACGGCACGTGGATCCACCATCCGCAGCGGTCCCGCGCCATCCAGCTTGCCGCTGAGGAGGTCGACGAGGCCCTCGGCCAGATACGCCAGCTCCGGTGCGCCGCGGACGGTGAAGGGGAGGACGGCGATGACGTTGTGGCGGTCCTCCATCGACGCACGCACGTTGCGGTCGCCACCGAGCAGGCGGGATCCCGCCCACACAGCCGTGAGACCTGCGACGGCGATAATCGCGGCAACGACAAGCCTTCGCCAATGTGGCCTGCTGCTGGACGCGGTGGTGGACACGGTCCTCGATTGATCGAGCGCGCGCGCGAACTCATCCACCGTGGCGAAGCGGTCCGCCGGTGCCTTGGCGAGAGCCCGCACGAGGGCCTGTTCCACCGCTGGCGGTACGCTTTCCCGGAGCGTGCTGACGTGTGGTACCGGCTCCATCATCCGCTTGGCGATCACCGCCTTGGCCGACGGCCCGGTGTAGGGCGGCTCTCCGGACAACATTTCGTAGAGCACCGAGCCCAGGCTGTAGAGATCACTGCGCGCATCGAGGGTTTCGGCGGCTGACTGCTCGGGACTCATGTAGGTGGGCGTGCCGATGGCAAGTCCAGTCTCGGTGAGCTGTCCCTCACTCGCGGCATCTACCGCGCGCGCGATCCCGAAGTCCGCCACGACCGCATGCCCAGATTCCAACAAGATATTCTCGGGTTTGATGTCGCGATGGATCACGCCTCGGCCGTGTGCGTAGCTCAGCGCGTCGGCGACCTCGCGCGCAATCTGCAGCGCGTCGGCAAGCGGAAGCTGCTTCTCCCGATCAAGACAGTCGCGCAACGACTCGCCCTCCACAAACGGCATGACGTAGTAGAGGAGCCCATCGGCGGCGCCGGAGTCAAACAACGGCAGAATGTGCGGATGCCGCAGGTTCGCGGTGGTCGCGATCTCTCGCAGGAACCGTTCGTGCCCGAGCCCGGCCGCGAGCTCGGGCTTGAGGACCTTGATGGCGACCTTGCGCTCATGCTTGAGATCTTCTGCGAGGTACACTGTCGCCATGCCGCCCTGCCCGAGTTCGCGCTCGGGGCGGTAGCGGTCGGCGAGGCTTGCCCTGAGGCGTTCGATGGTCATCGGGCGTTCGTGCCCATCGGGTTCGTCGCCAACGAGCTCGTCGCTAAAGCGACGGCTCGGCAGATGTCGCTAAAGCGACAGGCTTCACAGCGCTGAGGCGAGCGCGTCGCTTTAGCGACATCCGCCGAGCCGCGGCTTTCAGCCGCGAGCTCCGGACGATATCGGTCTCCCAACGCGGCCGTGAGGCGGTCGAGATTCATGGACACTCCTCCCGGAGGTGGCTGTCCGCCTGAGGGAAAGAAGCGACCGAAGCATGCCCTGAGTGCAGTCGAAGGGGGGCCGCGGTGAGGCGGGCCATCGGGTCATTCAGCTTGGGTTCCATGGGATTCCGGAAATCTACGCCTTCCCGAGGGGGTCAGCCAGCGCGGGGGGCGGGCCCCTTCGCTCGCCCTGCGGGTTCGCTCAGGGTGACAGCCTCACTGCTCCCCAAGCACCCCGCTGATCACGTACAGGTCGCGCTTCGACTCGTTGAGGCCGCATGTCACGCGGGTGCCATCGAGCGAGAGTCGCGCCCCGTAACTGAGGTCGCACTCGACAGGGAGGTTGAGCAAACGCTCCTCGGTTCCCCCGGCGGCCGCGATCCGGTAGAGCACCATCCCCGGGTAGTCGGTCTGTCCGCCCGCCCGGATGAAGTAGACCCAGCCCCTCACCCACCCGATGACGTACCAGGTTTCGCTGGCGAGGTGTCGGAGGGCGCCCGTCTCGATGTTCGCGATCCAGGTGTCCACTTCCGAGGTGATCACGACCTCGGGCCAAGCGTCGCCAATGGCAACATTCTCCCAGGCGAACTCGCACTTCTCGCCACACTGGAGCTTCACGACGCGCGTGGTGCCGGCCGCCACGTCGATCACCATCAGTTCATCCACGCTGTACGCCGTCATCGCCACGAGGTGCTGTCCGTCGGGCGTCCAGGCCATGCCGGAGGGCTCCTGGGGCAACGTCACCTCGCGGGCGCGCCCGGTGGTGAGGTCGTGCAGGAAGAGCGTGGAGCGACCGCCTTGCGACCTTCCCGACGCGAGGACCCGCCCGTCCACGGAGAGTGCGTTGGGCCAGCGCAGTCCCGAGTCGGGCCGCTGCATCACCGGCTGCGAGGTGCCATCGCGGCCGAAGCGACGCGCCTCGATGGTGGTGCTGGTGCGCTGGATCGCGACCACGTCGCCATCCGGGAGGTAGAGGCCGAGCCCCCACCGACCGGTCCCCTCCGTCACCATCCGTGAGGGGTTGTCCTCGGCCGCTGGTGTCGCGTCGATGGTGAGCTCGCGGACGTTCACCACCTTCGCCCCGGCGACATAGACGATGCGCGAGCCGTCGGCACTGAGCGCGATGCTGCTCGCGGCCAGCCGGGGGTACAACAGTCGCGGCTCGCCCGTCGTGCGGCCGCGCTCGGGGTCGACATCGACCACGAGGAGGTCAGCGATCTGATCACCGACGGTGCGCGCCATGACCAGCTGCCGCGCGTCGGGACTCCAGCCCACCGGCGACATGCCGGGCCACTGGGCAATCACGCGGGGTGCCGCGGTGGTCGACATCGCGAGGATGCCACCGACGTCCTGGCCGTCCGGGGTCGCCCCCTCATAGGCGAGCAAGGTCCCGTCGCGGGAGGGGCGGACCGTTGCTTCATTCACCATGGTGAGGCCGGGGATCTTGAAGGTGCCCGGTCCCTCCAGCTGGGTGCCGGCTACCCGCGTCGCCCCGGGGTCGGTCCCGAGGTAGAAGGTGTTCGAGCGTCCGGCCACCAGCCACGCGCCATCCTCGAGCTGGCGGACCTCCGAGCCACTGAGCGCGTTGATGTCGGGCAGCAGCAATTCCTCGCGGGGCACTCCGCCGAGGCGGGGGACACTGAAGATGCGGCCGTTGGAGGGGAACGCCGTCATCAGGAGGCGTCCCCCGTCCACCGACCACTGGAGTGCATCGATCGTGGTGCCTTGCGGGGCAGTGTAGAGCACCTGAGATCCGCCACCATCCAGGTCGAACAACATCACGCGCGTCTGGTCGGGAGTAAGGTAGGCGACCGTGCGGTCGTCAGGGGCGACGGCGAACGCCCCGACATTGCCGACGAACGAGACCTGGCGGCCGGGCTCGAGTGACATCGCGGGCGCACCGGTGGCACCGCCGCCGCGATCGCGCGTGATGACGGCGGTGGCCGCAACGATGACGACCGCGACCGCTGCCACGGCCGCGATGGCGCGACCTGACACGCGTGGGCGATCTACCCCTGACACGCCCGGCCGCATCCCGGCATCGAGCGCGTCAGCAAATTCGCGCGCTCCGCTGAAGCGATCGGCTGGGATCTTCGCCAGCGCCTTGAAGACCGCGGTGTCCACCGATTCGGGGACGGCGTCGCGCACCACGCGAATGCGGGTCGGTCGCTCGGTCATCAGCTTGGCGATCATTGCCTGCGCAGTGGCCCCGGTGACCGGCGGGTCGCCGGTGAGCATCTCGTAGAGCACGGCCGCGAGCGAGTAAACGTCACTTCTCGCATCGAGGGCGCGGTCGCCAGTGGCCTGTTCCGGGCTCATGTACTGCGGCGTGCCGAGCGAGAGGCCGGTCTGCGTGAGGCGATCGCCGCCCGCCTCCTTCACCGCGAGCGCGATGCCGAAGTCGGCGAGCATCGCCTCGCCTTCCTGGAACATGATGTTCTCGGGCTTGATGTCGCGATGCACCACGCCCTGCCGATGGGCGTAGTCGAGCGCGGAGGCGATCTGCTTGGTGATCGCGATCGCCTCCTCGATGCCCAGCTGCTTCTCGCGCTCGAGCCGACCGCGCAGCGTCTCGCCGCGCACATAGGGGAGGACATAGTACAGCATCCCCTCGGTGGCCCCCGAGTCAATCAAGGTGAGGATGTGCGGATGGTCGAGCCGGGCCGTGATCTTGATTTCCTCGAGGAACCGGTCAGCCCCGAGCACCGCGCCGAGGTCGGGCCGCAGCACCTTCACGGCAACCTCGCGGTCGTGCTTGAGATCGCGTGCGAGGTAGACGGTCGCCATGCCGCCGGCGCCGAGTTCGCGCTCGAGGCGATAGCGGTCGGCGAGACTGTCGCGCAGCGCGTCGAGCGTCATCGTGGACTCATCGCCATTGAGCACGTCGCGAATGAGCACGTCGCTGAAGCGACGGCTCGGCAGGTGTCGCTAAAGCGACCGGCGCTATGCCATGGGGAGCCCCGCCGCTTTAGCGGCGTCTGCCGAGCCGCGGCTTCAGCCGCGAGCTCAAGGTCCATCGCCGCCGTCACGGCCCACCCGCAGGTGCCGCCCGGCGCACCATCCAGATGTTGGATTCCACCTGGCGTGCGCCGTAGTACAGCGTCTTGCCATCTGGCGCGGCGGTGATGCTGCCCAGCTGATCCGGCGGGTATGGCAACGCCGGACTCACGACACGCCGCTCAAGTGATCCAATATCCTGAACGACCAGCGCACCGGACTCCGTGAAGTACAGCACGCGCCGAGACCCCGGAAGCCAGGCCAGCACCAGGCTGGTGCCGTCGCTGCTCATCATCCGGGCTCGGCCGGCTTCCATGTCGTAGACGGCATTGCCCCGAAACCCGCCCGAGGGGGGCGGCACCACCGCCACACCTGTGAGCCACCGCCCATCTGGCGACCACTGGGAGGGGAGCATGCGTGCCCCCCCCGCGAGGTCCGAACCCGTCAATCGCGTTGCGGTCTCCGGGGTCACCGGCCAGGGCGGGGCGCCGTTAAACACGATGGTGCTGTCCGAGGCCACGATCAGCAGGCGCTTTCCGTCCGGGGCGAACACCGCGTTCACCGCTCCCCCCAGGGACGAAAAATCGCTCAGCCGCGTGCGCCCGCTGCCATCGCGTCGAATCAGCCATCCGTCGTAGGGACCGGCCTGGTTGGAGTAGAAGACGAGCGCCTCTCCGTCCGGCGTGAAACGCGGCAGCCAATCCCGTGCGATGTCATCGGTGAGCCGAGTCAGGTCTCGGCCATCGGCGCGCATGAGAAAGACGTCCTGCTGCCGTTCAAGGGAATTGTAGAGGGCCAGCCAGGCACCGTCGGGACTGATGTCGGTCGGCGCCAAGTTGCCGGATCGCTGCTGCAGCAGTGTCACTGCGCCAATGCGTTCGGTGGCTGGATCGAAGGCAACCGCGGCGGGATTCACCGATTCGAGCCGTGAGCGAAAGATGATCGTTTCCCCGTCCCGGGAGAGTTGCGGGCGGTCCATGGCCACGTCGACCCCGGCGATCACCAGCTCCGGCGCACCTCGTGGGCGGCCAGACGATTCGTCCACGCCGATCCGCCAGATGCCCATCGTTCCGCCGCGGTCACTGGCGAAGTAGAGGTGGTGCCCGTCGGGCGACCAGGTAGGGGCCCAGTCCACCGCCCGATCGTCCGTGACCAAGACCTGCTCGCCACCAGCGGCGGCCACGGTTGCGATGTCACGCACGCCATCGCGCTCCACCCAGTAGGCCACTCGACTCCCGGACGGCGACCAGGAGGGCTGGTAGACGGTCGTTGATGGGTCTCCGATCAGGTGCGTCGGTTCGCCCCCGCCAACGTCGACGATCAAGATCTGACCGCCGCTCACGACGTACGGATTCAAGACTTCCTCGGTCCCGAACGCCACGCGCTGGCCGTCGGGCGACCATGCAGGATCGGCACCGATGGAGGTCAGTCGACGCGGCGACTCCCCTGTGGCACCCATGACGAAGAGTCCTCCACCCTTGACGCTGAAGGCGATCTGTCGGCCGTCGGGGCTGTACGCGGGCC
Source organism: Gemmatimonadota bacterium (assembly GCA_011390645.1). Classification (GTDB taxonomy): domain Bacteria; phylum Gemmatimonadota; class Gemmatimonadetes; order Gemmatimonadales; family GWC2-71-9; genus Palsa-1233. The sequence continues at coordinate 661 of JAABRY010000017.1, read as the reverse complement.
CACGCTCATCGAGGGTGCTGTCTCCGGCCACCAGTATCGGATTGCGGCCGCCAACGCGCTGCACGTAGATGTCCCATGTGCCCCGCGCATTGCTCGTGTACGCGAAGGATTCACCATCGGGCGAGAGGGTTGGTGCACTTTCCTCGCCGGTGGCGTCGGTCAGCTGGGTGTACGCTGTCCACTGGCCTGTCGCAGTGTTCCCCTGTCGGCCGAGCCACCAGCCCGCGCCCAGCAGCGCGGCGGCGCCGAGCAGGGCGACGCCCATGCTGAGGCGGCTGCGAGGCGTCGCAGCCGCTCGCGTGCCAGTGGTGCGGGCGACGGGCGCGTCCTGCACCAGCGCCTCGGCGAACCGGGCAGCGGTGGGCCAGCGATCCGCCGGCAGCTTCGCGAGTCCGGTGAGGACTGCATCCTCGACATGCTCTGGCACCGTGTCGCGCAGAGTGTGCACCGGTGTCGGCTTCTCGGTCATGATCTTCGCGACGATCGCCTGCACGCTGCCGCCGGTGAACGGTGCGTCACCGGCGAGCATCTCGTAGGTGACGGCCGCGAGTGCATACACATCACTGCGCGCATCAATCTGCTTCTCGCCCATCGCCTGTTCGGGCGACATGTACTGCGGCGTGCCGAGCGAGAGGCCGGTCTGCGTCATGCGCGCGCCACC
>JAABRY010000153.1 GCA_011390645.1 Gemmatimonadota bacterium | reverse complement strand
CATCGGTGTGGAACGCCTCCCGGCCGCCGCCACGCTTGCGCACGAGGGTGGCCTCCCGACGATGCTCGCTTGCGGCGGCACCCTGCCGCTCGCGGACCAGAGCGTGGACCTCGTGCTCGCCTCGCAACTCGCGCATCACCTCGATGCGGCCGGCACCATCGCCCTGTGCCGCGAAGCGCAGCGCGTCGCCCGCCGGGGCGTGATCCTCGCCGACCTGCGCCCCTCGCCGCTCGGCGCGTTCGGCTATCGCCTCGCCGGCCCGCTGATGGGCTTCCATCCGATGACCGTCAGTGATGGCGTCATCTCCCTCGCGCGCGGTCGCGATGCCGCCGCCCTCGCGGCGCTGGCAACACAGGCCGGCGCCCGGGACGTCCTCGCCACCTCCCTTCCCTGTGCCCGCGTCGTGATCGCGTGGAGAACGGCCTCCTGAATGCGCACCGTTGACCAGCTCATCGTTCATGCCCCCCCCAGCGTGGTCTGGCCGCACGCCGCCCGCGTCGAACAGTGGCCCGACATCCTGCCGCACTATCGCTGGGTGACGCGCAGCGAGGGCCCACCCGAAGGCGACGGCGTCGTGGAGATGGCTGCCTACCGACCGTTCGGTGGTCCGCTCGACTGGCCGACCTGGTGGAAGAGCAAGATGTGGGTCGATGCCGCCAAGCACGAGATCCGCTACAAGCACATCGGCGGGATCACCACGGGGATGGATGTCCTCTGGACGCTGGTGGGCACCCCTGAGGGTCACACCGACGTGACCATCGTGCATGAGTGGACGGGACCGGGCTGGCCGTTGATCGGTGGCCTCGCGGCCGAACTGGTGATCGGCCCCGTCTTCGTGCACGGCATCGCCTCGCGCACGCTGGCCGGTGTGGCCCGTGCCGCCGAGCGGACTGTGGGGGGGGGATGACCCGGCGCGTCGCCGTCACCGGCCTCGGACTCGTCACCCCGATCGGCATCGGCGTGGAGGCCGTCTGGGAGCGGCTGCACCTTCGGGAGTCTGCGGTCGCGCGCATCTCGCGGTTTGATCCCTCGCCGTTCCGCTCCCACATGGCGGCGGAGATCAACGATTTCGATCCCGAGGCGATGCTGAGCGCCCGGCAGGCGCGGCGCACCGATCGCTGCTCGCAGCTCGCGCTGGCCGCCGCACAGCTTGCGCTCACCGATGCGCACCTCGACCTCACCACCCTGCCCCCCGATCGCGCGGGGGTGCAGATGGGGACCGCGCTCGGCGGGATCGGCTTCGCCGAGGGTCAGAACCGGAAGTACGTCGAGGGGGGCGTGCGCGAGGTGGACCCCTTGCTCGCGCTGACCGTCTTCGCGGGAGCGGTCTCGTGCAACATCGCGATCGCCCACGGGATCGCGGGCGTGAATGCGACGAACGCGATGAGCTGCGCCTCCGGCACGATGGCGATTGGCGACGCCTACCGCGCGATTGTGAGTGGAACGGCCGACGTGATCCTCGCCGGCGGCAGCGAGGCGCCGCTCTCGGAACTCTGCTACGGCTCGTTCGCGATCATCCGCGCAATGAGCACGCGCAACGATGATCCCGCGCGCGCCTCGCGTCCCTTCGACCAGGGGCGCGACGGTTTCGTGATGGCCGAGGGCGCGGCGGTGCTGGTGCTGGAGGACTGGGAGCACGCCGTGGCGCGCGGTGCACGGATCTACGCGGAGGTCGCGGGCTTCGGCCAGAGCAACGACGCCTTCCACATGACGCAACCCCGGGAGGATGGCCGCGAGGCGATCCGCGCGATGCGCATGGCGCTCACCGACGCGAACTGCGCCCCGGACGAGGTCGACTGGGTCAACGCCCATGGCTCGGCGACGTCACTCAATGATGTGACCGAGGCGCGCTCGATCCGGGCCGTCTTCGGCGACCACACCGACCAGCTTCCCGTGAGCGCCACCAAGGGATGGCACGCGCATGCGCTGGGCGCGAGCGGTGCGATCGAGACCGGGATCGCCTGCCTCGCAATCCACCGTGGCTGGTTGCCGCCGTTGCTCAATTGCGAGACGCCGATCACCGATGGCGGGCTCGCGTTTGTGCCGGAGGGTGGGCTGGCACGCCACCCGCGCGCGGTGCTCAAGAACTCCTTCGGCTTCGGTGGGGCCAACGCCGCGCTCCTCCTCCGGGCGTCATCGGTATAGATTGGCGGCATTCCGACGACATCCCCGTATCACTTTGAGGAGAGCCCACTGATGCCGTCCCTTGCCCGCCGTGCCCTCGCCGAGATCTACGGCACCTTCGCCCTGGTCTTTTTCGGGTGCGGAGCGATCGTGATGGACTCCTTCCCTGGAGGCCGCTACGGCACCTTCGGGATCTCGATGGTCTTCGGCATCGTGCTCGCGGTCGCGGTAACCACCACGATGCCGATTTCGGGTGGCCACCTGAATCCCGCCGTGACGACCGGCCTGCTCGTGGCGCGGCGCATCAGCGGCGCCGACGCCTTCGTCTACATCGTGGCGCAGCTCGCCGCGGCGTGTCTCGCGATCGTCGCCCTCAAGGCGATGGTCCCCGCGAGCGTCGGCAACCTGGTCTCGTGGGGTACGCCGCTCGTCTCAGGACGGATGACCTTCGGGCAGGCGATCGCGCTCGAAGCGGTGATGACCTTCTTCCTGATGGGCGCGGTGATGGGGACGATTTGCTCGAAGCGCGCGATGAAGGTGGGTGGCTTCGCCGTCGGCCTCACGGCGTTCGTCGGCATCATGATCAGCGCGCCACTCACCGGCGGCGCGCTCAACCCCGCCCGCGCCTTCGGTCCGGCGATGATGTCCGGCACGATGACCGGCCACGCGGCGTTCTGGATCGGCCCGATGCTCGGTGCGGTGCTCGCGGCGGGGTTGTGGGGGTATGTGCTGCTGAAGGACGAAGAAGCGTAACCAGCCGGCGGTGTCAACCGCCGGAGAATGCATGCGATATCAGCCCGGCGGCTGACGCCGCCGGCTGGTGGGGCCCCTTTTCAGCTTGGGGGGCGGCTGACACCGCCGGCTGGGGTCAGGCGCTTCCCCGCCGCCACAAGTTGATCACATACCCCACCACGATCACTGCGGTCACGATGTAGGCCGCGACCATGTAGCTGCCGTTGTCAGGCATCGAGCGCCTCCCGCAGGTCGCGCTTGACGCCGATGCCGTAACGTTGCATGACCATCCCAAGGTAGAGCACCGTGAAGACCGCGAAACCGGTGAGGAAAGTGCGCAGCATCACCCATGGCAGGTCCGGCTTGTCGGTCTGGACGACTACCGGCGTGGGGTGCTGGCTCGCGAAGAGATAGACCGTCATGTGGTTGAACGGCACCAGGATCAGCGCCATGCAACCGACCACCGCGGCGTAGCGCGCACGTTCGACCGGATCACGCACGGCACTGCGCAGCGCGAAGTAGCCGCCGAAGACCAGCATCTCCAGCACCGTGAAGGTGAGCCGTGGATCCCAGCTCCACCAGGCGCCCCAGACCGGCTTCCCCCAGATCGGCCCGGTGATCACCACGATCACCGCCAGGACCATCCCCACCTCCGCGCTCGCTTCGGCAAAGCGATCGAAGCGGACGTCCTTGATCAGCAGGTAGAGGACGCTCGAGATCCCGGTGAGCACGAAGGCCAACTGCATCGCATACGCCGCTGGCGGATGGATGTAGAAGATCTTCTGGGCGAGGCCCTGGAAGCGCTCGGGCGGGGTGAACTGGAGCGCCATCACGTACAGCGCCGCCAGGGACACCAGTCCGATCAGGGTGACGATGCGGCCGCGCCGGATATGTCCGTCGGCCTGGGCAAGTTCAGCTGTCATTCATCCACCACGGCTGGAAAGAGCAAGGTCGCCAACACCAGGAAGACCACGTCGAACAACGCAAGGAGCCGCAGCCACCCCCACAGCTCCTCCATCGGTCGGTTGCTGAGCACCCGGAGCGTGGCCTGCGCTGCAAAGAATACCGGAGGCAACATAAATGGGAGCATCAACACCGGGAGCAGCAACTCGGCGAAGCGGGTCCGCACCGTCATCGCCGAGAAGACGGTGCCGACGGCGGTGAAGCCGATCGCGCCGAGCACCCCGAGGCCGAGCACCCCGAAGAGTGTGGTCGAGGGCTCGACATTGAAGAAGAGCACCCAGAGCGGGAAGGCGATCGCGATCACCGCGAGCACGAAGACGAGGTTCGCGAACCACTTCCCCCAGAAGATCGCGCTGCGATTCACGGGTGCCACGAGGATCCCCTCGAGCGCACCGTGCTCACGTTCCAGCAGGAATGCCCGGTTGAGCGCGACCAGCGACGACAGCGCAATCGTGATCCACAACACGCTCGGCGCGAGCATCGTGAGCGAGACCGTCCCACCGTCGCGCCCGAAGACGATCACCAACTGCACCAGGATCGCGAAGAGCGAGGCGGTGAGGAGCGCGGTGCGGCTGCGCCATTCGATCCGGAGGTCCTTCCGGGCGATGGCCCAGGCCGCGCGGACCGCGCTCATGCCGCGACCGCCGTGGCATAGGAGGCCCGGAAATCCTCGAGCGATTCGGGGCGTGGGCCGTCGTGCACCACGCGGCCACCGACCAGAATCACGACGCGCGTGGCCACGTCCCAGAGCTCGCCCGGATCGTGGGTGACACAGACGATGGCGGTGCCGGTCTCGCGTTCCGCCTTGAGCCCGGCGCGAAGCACCCCGGCCGCCGGCACATCGAGTCCGGTGAACGGTTCGTCCAGCAGGAGCAGGGCCGGGTGGTGCAACGTCGCGCGTGCGAGCGCGAGCCGCTGCAACATCCCGCGCGAGAAACCGCGCACCAGCGAGTCGGCGCGTTCGGTCAATCGCGCCGACGCGAGCGCGGCATCGACACGCGTTTCGACATCGTGGAGTCCGTGCAACGCTGCGGCAAAGCGCAGGTTCTCACGGGAGGTGAGGTCTTCGTACACCAGCGCGTTGTGCGAGAGATAGCCGAGGGAAGCACGAGCGGCAGGGTCGGCGTGGACATCGCGCCCGGCGAGTTGCACGGTGCCGCGGAGCGGGCGGGCGAGGCCGGTGAGGCAGCGCAGGAGGGTGGACTTCCCCGCGCCGTTCGGGCCGAGCACCAGGACGACCTCTCCAGGCTCAACCGTGAGCGAGACGCCTGCGAGCGCCGTGACTGGACCGAAGCGGCGGACCAGCGTCGTGGCGTGCAGGAGGGGAGGCATCCCTCAAATTAAGCGCGCTGCTGGGCCTTTTCGAAAGCGAAGAGGTCGTCGAGTTTGGTCAGCACCAGCAAATACTCCAGTTCCGGCCCGACCGAGCGCAGCAGAATCCCGACCCGCCGCTCGGCGCCGCGGCGCTGCAACAGGACGAGGGTACTCAGCCCCGACGAGTCCACATCACGCGTGGCAGAGAGGTCGATGACCAGTTGGCCTTGCCCCTCAGGCAACTCGTCGAGGAGGTCGTTCGCGGCCAGCCGGAACTCCTCCCTGGTCGAGAGTCCGAGTACTGCCGGGGCGGTGATGACCCGTTGCACAGGGTCTGCCGTGGTCGATCGCAATGGCCCTCCAGCCGGGAACGAGGAGATACGGCCGGTAGGAAGAGCAAGAGGTCTGCCACAAAGAGAGGCCGGCTGGCAGTGTACAGTTATTTGACGATATTCCGGTGCCTGGTGAAAGGTGAAAGGTGAAACGGGGATCGGGATCCGTGATAGCTTTCCCTTTCACGTTTCACCTTTCACGTTTCACCTCCTGCGCCAGCCCTCCCCCACTCGGAGCCCTCCAATGCCCCTCTCCTCCCTCCTCTCCGAGGATCGCCGCTTTCCGCCGAGCCCGGCCTTCGCCCAGGCTGCCGTGGCGCAGCCCGACATCTACGACCGGGCCGGCTCGGACCGGCTGGGCTTCTGGGAGCAGGAGGCGGGGCGCCTCGACTGGTTCACCCGGTGGAACAGCGTGCTGGAGTGGGAGCTGCCCCACGCGAAGTGGTTCAGCGGGGGGACGCTCAACGCCGCGGTGAACTGCGTCGATCGCCATTTGCAGGGGGCGAAGCGCAATCAGGCCGCGCTGATCTGGGAAGGCGAACCGGGCGACCGCCGCGTGTTGACCTACTGGGAACTGCATCAGGAGGTCTGCCGGGCGGCCAATGCGCTGGAGCACCTCGGGGTCCGTCGGGGCGATCGCGTGGCGATCTATCTCCCGATGATCCCCGAGGCGGCGATCGCGATGCTCGCCTGCGCGCGCATCGGCGCGATTCACTCCGTGGTCTTCGGCGGCTTCTCGGCCGAATCCCTCCGGGACCGGATCAACGATGCCGGCGCGGTCTGCCTGATCACTGCCGACGGCGGCTATCGCCGTGGCTCGGTCGTGCCCCTGAAGCGCATGGCCGACGACGCGCTCACCGAGTGCCCGACGATGCGCCACGTGCTGGTCGTGCATCGTGGGGGGGGGGCGATCGACGCCACCCATTGTCCGATGGTCGAAGGTCGCGACTACTGGTGGCATCGCGCCACCGAGGCGGCGTCACCGAAGCACGAGGCGGCACGGATGGAGGCGGAGGACATCCTCTTCATCCTCTATACCTCAGGCACCACGGGGAAGCCGAAGGGGATCGTGCACACGACCGGCGGCTACCTGACGCAGGCCGCGGCCACGACCCGTTACGTCTTCGACCTCAAGGACGGCGACGTCTTCTGGTGTACCGCCGACATCGGTTGGGTGACCGGTCATTCCTACGTGGTGTACGGCCCGCTCGCCAACGGCGCCACGGTGATGATGTACGAGGGCGCGCCCGACTGGCCGGCGCGTGATCGCTTCTGGGAAATCTGCGCGCGGCACGGCGTGACCGTCTTCTACACCGCACCCACCGCGATCCGTGCCTTCATGAAGTGGGGCACGCAACACCCGGCCAAGCACGATCTCTCGACGCTGCGCTTGCTCGGTACCGTTGGCGAGCCGATCAACCCCGAGGCGTGGATCTGGTATCAGGAGCAGATCGGCGGCGGGCGTTGTCCGGTCGTGGACACCTGGTGGCAGACGGAAACCGGCGGGATCATGATCACTCCGCTCCCCGGCGTGGTCACCACCACA
>JAABRY010000152.1 GCA_011390645.1 Gemmatimonadota bacterium | reverse complement strand
CGTTGGGCGCGTCATCGAACTCGCGCTCCTTGGCATCGTAGTGGTGCGGGGCGTGATCGGTGGCGATGCAATCGATGGTACCGTCGGCAAGCCCGGCGCGGATGGCGTCGCGGTCCTCGGACTCGCGCAGTGGCGGATTCATCTTGGCGTTCGTGTCATAATCGCCCACGCGTTCGTGCGTGAGGGCGAAGTGGTGCGGCGCGGCCTCGGCAGTGACCGGGAGCCCTTTGTCCTTGGCGCGGCGGATCAACTCGACCGAGCCGCGCGTGCTCATGTGGCAGAGATGCACGTGGCCGCCCGTGAGTTCGGCGAGGATGCAGTCACGCGCCACGTGGATCTCCTCCGCCGCTGCGGGAATCCCCTTGAGCCCGAGGCGCATGCTGACAATGCCCTCGTGCATGGCACCGCCGACGGCGAGCGGCATGTCCTCGCAGTGGTCCGCGACAGGAATGCCGAAGGTCTTCGCATACTCGAGCGCCGTGCGCATCATCTGGCTCGACATCACCGGATGGCCATCGTCGCTGACCGCGACGGCCCCGGCGGCAACCATTTCGCCGAACTCCGCGAGTTGTTCACCGCGCTGCCCGACCGTCACGCACCCGATCGGAAAGACGCGCGCCAGCCCTGCCGCCTCGCCCTTCGCCTTCACGAAACCGACGGCACCCTGGTTGTCGATCGGGGGCGCGGTATTCGGCATGGCACACACCGCCGTGAAGCCACCGGCCACCGCACTGGCAGCGCCAGACGCGATCGTCTCCTTCTCTTCCCCACCCGGTTCCCGCAGGTGCACGTGGACGTCCACGAGCCCGGGCGCGATGACGAGCCCATCCGCGGCGATGATGCGCGCGTCGTCCGGAGTGCCGAGGTCTGCCCCGATGCCGATGATCTGGCCATCGCGGATGTAGAGGTCGGTCACGGTGTCGAGACCCTGCGAAGGATCAACGACCCGTCCGCCGCGGAAGAGGATCGGCTGGTTCACGAAGCATCGCCTGGCGTGGTAGCCCAATCGGGCGCACCGCCCGCGAGCAGGTAAAGAACGGCCATGCGCACGGCGACCCCATTGGTCACCTGCGGCAGGATCACGGAATGCGGCCCGTCGGCCACGTCGGAATCAATCTCGACGCCCCGATTCATCGGGCCGGGGTGCAGAATCAGCAGTTCGCGTGGTGCGCGGGCAAGGCGTTCGCTCGTGACGCCGAAGACCCGATTGTATTCGCGCAGGGACGGAATGAAGCCCGCCGTCATGCGCTCGAGTTGGAGGCGCAGGATGTTGAGCGCATCGGCCCATTCGATGGCTTCCTCGACGCGACGGAAGACCGTCACCCCCAGTTCGCTCACCTCGCGGGGGAGCAAGGTGGGCGGGCCACAGACGGCAACCTCTGCCCCGAGGCGCGTGAGCCCCCAGATGTTGCTGCGCGCGACACGCGAGTGCAGCACGTCGCCCATGATGCAGACGCGCAGCCCCTCGATCCGTCCGAAGCGATCGCGCAGCGTCAGCATGTCGAGCAACGCCTGCGTGGGGTGCTCGTGCTTGCCGTCGCCGGCGTTGATGACGTTCGAGCGGATGCGATCACCGAGGAACTTCGCGGCGCCCGAGGCCCCGTGGCGGATGACGACCATGTCGATCCGCATCGCCTCGAGATTGCGCGCGGTATCCACCAGCGTCTCGCCCTTGCTCACGCTCGATCCCGCGCTGGCGACATTCACCGTGTCGGCGGACAGCCGCTTCTCGGCGAACTCGAAGGAGATGCGGGTCCGGGTGGAGGCTTCGAAGAACAGATTGACGATCGTCTTGCCGCGGAGCGCCGGCACCTTCTTGATCGGCCGCTCGCTCACTTCCTTGAACGGTTCCGCGGTGTCGAGGATGGCGGTGATCTGTTCGCGTGTGAGGTGTTCCAGCCCGACCAGGTCCTTGCCGAGGATGCTCGTCACGTCCCCCCCCCACGGATCAGGTCCACTGCATCCTCGTCGTCCAGCGTCGCGACGCGCACCTCGACCCGGTCCGTCGAGGTCGTGTCGAGCGTGAGTCCGGTGATATCCGCCTGAATCGGCAGCTCGCGGCCGCCGCGATCCACCAGGACCGCGAGGAGGATCCGCCGCGGACGCCCGAAATCGGCAATCTCATCAAGCGCCGCCCGGATGGTTCGTCCCGTGTAGAGCACGTCATCGACAATCACCACGGTGGCACCGTCGAGCGTGGGCGGGAGGCGCGTCTCGTGCACCACGGGACTCTGACCGACCGCGGAGAGATCGTCGCGATAGAGGGTGATGTCGAGCGCCCCCCGTTGCAGCGGACGTCCGAGATGGGGCTCGATCATCGGGGCGAGGCGGTCGGCCAGGTCGGTGCCGCGGCGCTGGATCCCCACGAGCACTGGGCGCTGGGCGTCGGCCGTGCGCTCCACGATCTCCGAGGCCATGCGTGCAAGGACACGGCCCATGGCGGGGGCGTCGAGGAGGCGGGTCGGGAGTGGCATCGAACGGAGAAGATAATTCCGCCCCGGCCCAACGGCGACCCAACGGCGACTATGTGCGTCGACTCACCCGCCACGCTCAAGGGTGGCGAGGTCTTCAGCAAGCGAGGCCGGGACCCAGCCGTGCATCCCGACCGGCTCAAGGCCAGCAGCGGCGAAGAGCCGGCGGTAGGTCGTCGCGCGCCGCCGCTGGAACTCCTCCCGATCGCCGTCGATCTGGTCCTCGATGGTGAAGAGCGGGCAGAACGCGAGGCCCCCCACCTGCTCGGCGAGCATCGGAAGACCACGCCGCAGCATGGGGGTCGGGAGATAGTGGAGCACGTCGGCGCAGACGACGAGGTCGAACGGCCCGTCGAGGCCGAGTTGGTCGAGCGTGGTCAGGTCCCCGACACGCAGGTTCCGGCGGCGACCCCAACGCGACACGGCCCATTCACTCGGTTCGATACCGGCGTAGCGCGACCCGGGGCGAAGACGCTGGAGCACCGGCTGCCAGCGACCCTCCCCCGCTCCGACATCGAGCACGGACTCGACCTCGCGCCCGAGGACCATCTCCGCCATCGCCACGGCGAGGGTCACCTGCCGTTCGAGGTCTGCGGCGGAACCGATGCGATGTGACGGGTGGCGATACCAGCGGTCGAAGTAGCGGCGATCGTA
>JAABRY010000151.1 GCA_011390645.1 Gemmatimonadota bacterium | reverse complement strand
GGGAACGAAGATAGTGGACAGGGGTGAGGGGGGTGCGGCTACGCCGCGTGGGCATTGGGGGTGTACGCTGATCGAACTCAGACCCCCGCAGTGAGCTCCGGTTGGGGCTCCCCCCCCCGCTCTCGCTTCGGCCGGCGCATCGCCAGGAGCACGATGAGCACTGCCGCAGCGATGGCGGGTCGCGTGATGTCCAATTTGACGAGCCACAAGAAGTGGAAGACTGCCAGCACCGCGGCCACGTACGCCAGGCGATGCAGCTTCTGCCAGCGCTTCCCACCCAGCCGCTTCATCACCCGCGTCGGTGAGGTGACGGCCAGCACGAGCAAGATCAGGAAGGCCGCGAAGCCGACCGTGATGTACGGACGCTTGATGATGTCGTTGAGGATCTCGCCCCACAGCAAGGATTGGTCGAAGACCAGATAGCAGAGCATGTGGAGGACGGCGTAGGCGAAGGCCCACAGCCCGAGTGGCTTGCGGAGTCGGGTGAACTGTGCGACCCCCGTCAATCGGCGCATCGGCGTGGCACTGAGCGAGACGAGCAGGAACACCAGCGCGGTGAAGCCGGTGGAGTGTTCCAGCTCCTCGGCCGGATTCGCGCCGAGGGTGCCGGTCACCAGCCGAGTGACCAGCACGATCGCAGGCACGATGCCGCCCACGACAAGGAGTGGACGGATGAATCGGTCGATGAAGGAGCCGAACGTCACCCGCTCAGAAATTCCGTCGCAGGTCCATCCCGGAATACAACGATGCCACCTGATCTGCGTAGCCATTGAACATCAGCGTGGGCCGCTTGAGAAAATCACCCACGCGTCGCTCACGCGCCTGACTCCAGCGCGGGTGATCCACTTCGGGATTCACGTTGGCGTAGAAGCCGTACTCGCCGGGCAGGACGCGATTCCAGGTGGTGCGTGGCATCTCTCGGGTGAAGCGCATCTTGACGATCGCCTTTCCACCCTTGAAACCGTACTTCCACGGGACGACCAGCCGGAGCGGTGCACCGTTCTGGTTTGGCATGGTACGCCCATAGATGCCGGTGGACAGCATCGAGAGCGGATGCATCGCTTCATCCATGCGCAACGCCTCAACGTACGGCCACGGCAACCCTGGGCCACGCTGGCCGATCATCTCCTTGGGACGGTTGAGCGTCGTGAACTCGACGAACTTCGCCTGCGAGGTCGGCGCGAGCTTGGCGATGAGGTCCTTGAGCAGGATCCCGTTCCACGGGATGACCATGGACCACGCTTCAACGCACCGATGCCGGTATACTCGCTCGACCGTCGGCAGTCCCTTGAGCAGATCCTCGAGGGGGATGATCCCGGGGCGCGCCACTTCGCCTTCGACCTCAACACTCCATGGATCGGTGGTGAGGGCCCCCGCGTACTTCTTGGGATCTTCCTTCCCTGTCCCGAACTCGTAGTAGTTGTTGTACGAGGTGGCGACGTCGTACGGCGTCTGTTTGTCGTCCTGCGGCAGCTCATCCGCCTTCGCCTCGGCCTTGGTGCAGCCTGCGAGCGTCAGTGGGGCGAGCGCCGAGAGGGAGATTCCAGCGGCAGTCAGCCATTCCCGGCGACCCAGATACAGGCCCTCGGGGGTGATGTCGCGGCTCGGGATGTCGTCAGGACGGCGAATCAGCATGGGGAAAGCGCTCCAGGTCGGTATCCTCTACAATACGACGGATGAGGGTATTCCGTTCCCCACAGAGGCCGATGGGCTGACAGGGAGGGTCGGGGGCGCTACTTTCCTCGCCCGGGACAGGTGGCCGAGTGGTTTAAGGCACCACGTTGGAAGCGTGGCGTGCGGGCAACCGTACCGAGGGTTCGAATCCCTCCCTGTCCGTTGGTCCTGTACCCCGCTCCGGATCGCACCGGAGCGGGGTGCCTGCGTTCAGGGGGACCTCAGTGGGAGATGGTGCCGCTCGGATTGCCGGCCCGCAGAATCCCCACGGCGCCCTTGGTCGCATCGGCGAACGCGTGGGAGACGAACGGATAGAGCCCCTCCTCGACCAGCCGGGCATCGAAGACTGCTCCGCCACCCACCGGGACGTTGAAGGTTTGCACCCCTTCCAGTGGCGTCCCGAAGCCGCCGACATACACTCGATCGAAGATCGCACCGACCACGTGGAACGCCGAGACACGGTTCGGGCCCGCATTGACCACATAGAAGCGGACCAGCTCGCCGACGTCGACCTGCAACGGATGGGCGGCATACTGGCCTGGAATCCCGTTGAAGACCACATGGTCAGGGGAGAGGTCGAGCAGTTGTGGCCAGTCGAGGGCATGGATGCCTTGCGCCGACGCGTTGCCAAGGTAGAACTCGGACTGCACCACCACGAATTCGCGGGCCGCCGGCAATGGCGTCACCGGATCCACGATGATCGCACCATACATCCCATTGGCGATATGCGCCGCGACCGGAGCGGTACCGCAGTGGTACATGAATGCCCCCGGCACGCGCGCGACGAACCGGAAGGTGAGTGAGTCCCCGGGATTGACGTTGACGTAGGCTCGGCTCGGCGCGATCTCGGCCGCGTGGAAGTCCATCGAGTGCGGCATGGGGGAAACATTGACGATCGTGAAGTCGACGGTGTCCCCCACGGTCACGCGGACGACCGGTCCCGGAATCGTGCTGTCAAAGGTCCAGCCATCGTACACGACCGATGGCGACAGCGCGTGCTGCACATGGGCGGTGGTCATCCGGACGCGATGCATCCGCTGGGTGGAGCGTGCCGGCGCGTCGGCAGGATGGGTGAGCGGCACCGCCGGATCGTTCACCTTGGCCTCTCCATGCGACATCTCGGCTGGCGAGGTGGTGGGCGCTTCCGCTTCGGGGGTGGTGGTGGCATCCGCGCGTGGAGCATCGGTGGGTTGATTGCACGCCGATATCGTCACGGCAAGGAGCAGCAGGCTGCTGTCGAGGAATCGCATGGTACACCGTCCAGTCGGACCGGGAAGGAGGGATCAGGCTCTTCAAGTCTACCGCATTGCGACTGCGGCGCATGCGGAGTCTGGCCGGATATATTACGAGGTTCGCGTCGCAACACGCATCCATCACCCCGGAGTCCCATGTCCCGCCTGCCCCTCGGCCTCATTGCCCTGCTCGGTGCCTGTGCGAGCGCCGGCCCGAAGGATGCGCCCGTACCGAATATCCACGTCCGCGGGACGACGCTTCCGGCGGTCGCGCCCGGGTGCGACGCGCTGCCGACGCTCGATTCCGTGGCGTTGCTCACCGACGTGTTTCGCCTGGCAGCCGACTCGATGCAGGGCCGGCTCATCGGGTCGCCGGAAAACCGGCAGGCGCGTGATTACCTCGCCGCGAGATTCGATGCGATCGGCCTCGAAACCCTCCCGCCGGGACGGCTCCATCCGGTCCCGGTCATTCCTTCCTCGCGACTCAACATCGACCGCGGTTGGAATGTGGTGGGGATCGTTCGCGGCACCGCGGAGCCTGAACGGTACATCGTGGTCACTGCGCACCACGACCACGTGGGGATCGGACGGGCGGTCGACGGTGACTCGATCTACAACGGCGCAGACGACAACGCCTCCGGTGCAGCCGCGCTCGCGGTGCTTGCGCGCCACTTCCGCGAACACCCGCCCCGGCACTCGATCGTCTTCGCGGCGGTCGACGGCGAGGAGCGCGGCATGTGGGGGAGCCGGCACTTCGTCGAGGCACCCACGGTACCGCTCGAGCAGATCCTCCTCAACGTCAACATGGACATGATCGGCCGCAACGCCGACAACGAACTCTTTGCCGCCGGCCCCGGGAAATACCCCACCCTGCGCGCGACAGTTGAGGCGACGGCGCGGTGTGCGCCGCTCACACTACGGATCGGCCACGACACCGCCGGTCCCGGTGGCTACGACTGGACCAACCAGTCCGACCAGGGCGTGTTTCACCGCAAGGGCATCCCGTTCGTCTATTTCGGCGTCGAGGATCATCCGG
>JAABRY010000150.1 GCA_011390645.1 Gemmatimonadota bacterium | reverse complement strand
GAGACCGTCGTCGAGTTGTCGCTGCAGCGGACTTCAAGCAAGTTCTAGACATCGGCGCAAATGCCTATTTAACAATCACTTGCGTTGACTCACCTGAGATATCACATCACGCCAGTTCAGTAACACCTCACATAAGAAAACGCCCGGCCCCTCACAGGGACCGGGCGTCTGCCCATCAGCACCTCAACGAGCGATCAGGCCCCGCCGGTCATCTCGCCGAGCCGGACCTCGGCCTCGGTCCGGGCGGCGGTATCGCCGTACTTCTCGACGATCTCCTCATAGGTCGCCCGCGCCTCAGCCGTCCGCCCTGCGAGCCGAGCCGCCCGAGCGGCGTCGAGAAGGAGCGTCGCCTTGAGGTACTCGACCCCGGCCAGCTCCGCCGCCTTGCGATAGGCCGTCTCCGCCTCGGCGTACTTCCCCGTGTTCTCGAGCGCCGTCCCAAGCAGACCATTCGCCGGTGAGGCATAGGTGTCTGAAGGGTTGGTGCCGAGGTAGTCCTGCAAGGAGGCGATCGCGAGTTCAGCCTGACCGGCCACCAGGCGCGCCTGCGCAATGCCGAGGGTCGCCTCGTTGGCGGCAGCCGTCCCGCCGTACTGCGCGGTCACCTTCTCGAACTCCTGGACCGCCTGACCGATGTTCCCCTGCTCGGCCATGTTGCGGGCTGACTCGAGCGCCTGAGCCGCGAAGGCTTCCTTGCGGTTCCCGGCCGAGTTGACGAACCAGATGCCGCCACCCAGGACGATAATGACGGCCGCCACGATGCCGATCATGCGCAGGCGCTGCGGATTCAGAAAGGAGTCCTCCTCACCCCCCAGGTCGAAACCGGAGGTCGAGGTCGGAGCGTCGGGCGTCGGGGTGGTGTCTGCAGTCGTTGCCATCGGTCCCGCGGGCTGGAGTTCAGGACAAGCGGACCGGCCCTATGCCAGTCCAACCTCGTAAGATGGTAGGAGAGGCGATCCGGCGCCAGAGCAGTGCTGTACCGTTGGCCTCGAGGTCAGTGGGAGATCGTGTAGAGCGCCAGCGCGAGAGCTTCGTCCGAAGTCTCAGCGAACCCCACCAAGATGCCACCCGGCTTGAACTCCCCTGCCGTGCGGACATGAGGTGCGACCGTGCTCGCGATGAGGTCCCCGGAGACGGGGTCGAGAACTTCGATCACGGTTTCGAAGTATCCGAGCTTCTCAAAAGGGTCACTTGCACTGCCGCTGCCCCCATTGGCTTGAACCCTTGGCGACCAACCTTCACGTGCGCGCAGCAGCACGACGATGATGTGCCCATGCTCGTCTCGGTGGATTCCGGCGAGCTGGGCCACCGGCTTGGTGAGGGACGGATCGCCTGGGTCAGCCGACATCGGCGGAAACCACTCTCGTGAAAGCGCATGGGAGCGCTCCATTACCCCGGCCGTGTTCCACAGCTCGATCTGGTATCGGTCGCGCCTTGCGACCCAAAAGGAGCTGTCGCTTTCGAGAGCAGTAACTCGCACTCGCGGGACGTATCGACCCGGCTCGACCGTCCGATCCTCTGCACCAAAGGATCGGACCCGCTTCCCGTCTGGACTCAGCAGGTGAAGTGGTAGCCCGATCGCCTCGGGGGACGACAGCGGTTCTGCCACAAGGCTGCTGTCACCTCGAAGGCGCAGTATTCCCCCGACTTGGATGGGGACATCAGCGTCAAACTGTCGAGCATACTCTCCCTGCGGATCATACACCAAGATGCGACCGGTTCCTGGGTGCTGCAGGAACAGGGAGTCCTGATGCACCCAGAACATTCCAACGTCGCGGTACTCTCCTGGCCCCGCACCTTCGCGACCTATGGCTCTGATAACGTCCCCGGTCGCCGTGTCCACTTCGACTACGAGTCGGTCAGCGGGCCTCGTCCCGACGAATGCGGTACCTCGCCCAGTGAGAGCGATTCTCCAGGGGGAACCAATCTCGAATGAGCTGAGTGGAAGAGCGATTTGCTCGACCGCAATTTCTCCAGCTTCCAGGGTGGTGGCCCGAGGTGATGAAGTTCCACAACCCAAGACCAGGGAAACGAGAACGACGCAATAGTGCCTGGGTGGGGATCGAATGGCTTGGCTCGGTCGGTCAGAAGGATTGCCGGGAAGCTCGTCGCGAGTCTTGGGTAGGATCATGGCGAAGGTTCATTTCGTCAAGTCAGATGCAGCCCCAGATCGCTTGGCCCGATCTCGCATCGAACTGGTGTCTGTCGAAAGCGACGGGTGCGTCGGGGGCGGAGTGACGCTGGCACCCGATTCCCCTCGAACGCCATCAGCGGCATATTCAACCCTTCCCTTCAATCCGGACTCCATTGATGTCACGACTCTGGCTCCCGCTCGCCCTTGTCCTCGCCCCCACTCTCGCGGCCCAGACCGACACCGCCCGATCCGCCCCAGTCCGTCAGGAGGGTTTCATCCCCATTCTGCACCATCTGGGCACCGACCGGTTGGAATTGGCGATCCCTGACACAGGGCTCCGCGCCCTCTTCCTGGTCACCCAGGCAACCGGGCTCGGATCCAATCCGATCGGCGTTGACCGTGGCGCGAATGGGACCACCGAAGTGGTGCGCTTCGAGCGAACCGGCAACCGGATGCGGGTGGTCTTCGAGAACTGGCGGTACCGCACGTCGGGGGACTCTCTCCACGAGCGGACGATCCGGGAATCGTTCGCGGAGTCACCGGTTCTCTCGCTCCCGATCACCGGCGAGCGCGATGGGCATGTGACCGTGGACGCGACCGACCTGCTCTACCGCGACTGGAACAACGTCGCCGGGACCCTGCAGCGGAGTCAGGAAGGAAACTGGCAGGTGGCGCGCGACCGGTCCCGGGTGCATCGCCCTTACACCAAGGCCTTCCCCGACAACACCGAGCTCGATGTCGAGCTGAGCTTCACCTCGAACGGCGGCGGCAGGATCACGGGCACAATCCTGCCGGACAACGGCGCCTTCATGCTGCGGCAGCACCTCACCCTGCTCCGCCTCCCGGATGACGCCTACCGGCCCCGCGAGTGGGACCCCCGGACCGGCTACTACGGCATCAGCTTCAAGGACTACTTCCAGCCGCTCACCGGCCGGTTGGACCAGCGCTGGATTTCCCGGCACCGCCTCCAGCGGGTGAACCCGGCCGACCCACGTTCACCGTTCGTCAAGCCGATCACCTTCCATGTGGACCCCGGGATCCCTGAGCCGGTGCGGACCGCGACCTGGGAGGGCGCGAAATGGTGGGAGGAGGCATTCGATCGCGCGGGGCTCGCGGGCGGGTTCCGAGTGGAATGGCTCCCGGCCGACGCCGACCCGATGGACATCCGCTACAACGTGATCCAGTGGGAGAACCGCAACGAGCGCGGCTGGAGCATCGGTGGCGCACTGAGTGACCCACGCACCGGCGAGATGCTCAAGGGGATGGCGCGCATGGACTCGCACCGCGCCCGGACCGACTGGAATATCTTCGCCGCGCTGATGGGGGTGGATGCCGCACCGCGCGATACCGCGATGATCCTCGCGCGCGTCCGTCAGGTGACGGCCCACGAGATCGGCCACACGATCGGGCTGGCGCACAACTACATCGCCTCGACGTACGACCGCGGGTCCGTGATGGATTACCCGACGCCACGCGCTCGCGTGGTGGACGGCGACATCGACATGTCGGCGGCCTACACGAACGGCCCGGGAGACTTCGACGTTTGGGCGATCCGCTGGGGGTACGGGATCTGGCCCGCCGAGCACGAGGCCGATTCGCTGGCGGCGATCGTACGTGATGGGCTCGCGAAGGGCTACCTCTTCCTCTCCGATAACGACGCCCGGCCGGCGTCCGCCGCCGACCCGCGCACGAACCTCTGGGACGACGCCGCGACGGCGGGCGAGTTCCTGCGGCATCAGGTCGCCGTCCGCCGCATCGCCCTCTCCCGCTTCGGGCTTGGCAACCTCGCCCCCGGCGAGCCGATCGCCCTGCTGGAGGAGCGCCTCGCGCCGCTCTACTTCTGGCATCGCTTCGCGGTACAGTCGCTTGCCAAGGCGATCGGCGGGCTCGAGTACCACTACGCCGTGTCGGGTGACGGCCAGACTGCGGTCCGCCCACTCCCCCCCCCTCAGCAGCGGGCGGCCCTCGAGCAGCTCCTCGGAACGTTGACGCCAACAATCCTGGCGCTGCCCGACACGGTGATCCGACTCCTACCCCCAAAGCCCGGCGGCCTGGCCGATCCGGTGGAGAACTTCCGCTCCCGCACCACGCCGATGTTCGATGAACTTGGTGCGGCTCGTACCCTCGCCCAGCACACCGTGGACAACATCCTGCAGCGCGAGCGTCTCGGCCGTCTGGTGGCGATGCGCGCGCGTGATCGCACCGCGCTGTCAGTGGACGAGGTGGTGGATGCCCTGGTCGCGGCCACCTGGAACGGCCTGCCCGGGGAGTCGGCGTACCACGCGACGTTGCGGCGCATCACGGCGCGCGCGGTCGTGGACCGGATGCTCGAACTGGCCGCAGACCGACAGACCGACCAGCAGGTGCGCGACCTGCTTGAGCTCAGGCTCGAGGAGCTCGGCACGCGGGCCGAACGCGCTGCGACGGGAGGACCCGTTGAAGCTCGCGCGCACAGTCGTGGCATCGCACGTGACATCCAACGGTGGCTCGATCGGCGTGAGCTCCCCGCCCCGACCCCCGCGCTGCAGGCGCCGCCGTTCGATCCGTTCGGGGACCACTGAGTGCCACGACGGCTGCGCGATGTGGACACCGGCGACCAGGGGGAGATGGTCCGCTTCGTGGGACTCCTCGTGGTCTATGGCTGCATCCCGGCCTACCTCTTCGGTCGCATGGCGTTTCCGCAGGCACCATCGCTCCTGGTGATTGTGGGGGCACTCGCTGGGCCTGCGTTGCTTGGTCGTATGGTGTGGCCGCTGATTGTCGGTACATCACACCGCCTGATCGGCGGGCTCACGGCGAACAGTGGTGATCCCTATACGATGCAGTACTCGGACATCGAGGCGTTGGTCATCCGTGGGAACTTCGTGGAGGCGGCTGCGCGCTATCGGGAGATCGCCTCCACTTCATTTACCGAAGCAGAGCCGCATGTCCGATTGGGCGACCTGCTCACCACCCATTTGCGCGATGAAACGGGCGCCATTGAGGCTTACCAGGCGGCCCGAACCGCTCGCCCGACGCGGGCCGAGCAGTCGCGCATCACCAATGCGCTGATTGACCTGCACCGGCGGAGTGGCAACACCGACGCACTGAAGGACGAGCTGCTCCGCTACGCGCAGTTGCACCCGAATGCGCCCGCCGGCAAGCATGCGCGGGAAGAGGTGCGGCGGATGGTGATGGAGGAGGGGGGAGAGAGGTGAAACGTGAAAGGTGAAACGGGACTGTAGTCATCCCGAGCGCAGCGAGGGATCTCGGGGCTTCAGGCTAGTCAGAAGGCTTCGTCTCCTCATCCCTCTCCAGCCGCTCCGCGATGGCCGCCACCTCGCTTGATTCACGGATTTTCGACAGCAGCTGGGCGCGCTCCCTCGCGCCACCCTGCGCTTCCGTCCATCTGATCACGAACGCAGCGCGCCATGCGCCCGGCAGGTCACGGATGAGCATCTGGCCGTTCGCATCCGAATGAATGGCAAGAAGCTCGCGGACCAGACCGACAGAGGAACCGTGCGCCCGGGCCAGAAGCCAGCCGGCCTCGAAATCGTCCAGACTCGGCTCTCGTCCCCCTCTCGATACCAGCGCGACCAGCGCACGCTCTGCCTCCGCTCCCCATATCGTGGCATCCTGTTCCGTGCCCAATCCGCGGATGACGACCTCGCCATCATCCTCGCGAAACCCCAAGGAAGCGCCCCGCGAATTGTAGGGAGTAAGGGCGAGGGCCCTACCCTGAGTGGTCGTGACGTTCAGCGAAGGCCAGAACAAGTCGGCAGCGGTAACGAGACCGGTCACCGTCAGGACTCCGAGACCTGCGATGACGGGTCCCATCCACGGAAAGAGGACGTGAGCCGGGGCCAACAAGATCAAACCGATCGCACTCGCTGTGAGGCCGACAAGAACCGGCCAGTTCCACTTCGCTTCGTGCAGCAACCGGCCCGACAACTGTTTGCCCAGCAGGGCTGCGACGAGGAAGCGCGCCAGTGTGTGGAGCAGTTCGAGGGGACGGAACGGCCCAACAAGCAGATCGGGAACGACCAATACCAGCATGACCAACGACACGACAATCAAGGTCCTCGTCATCGGTTGCAGAAACCACCGTGCGAGCTTCAGGGTCTTGACCCCAGCACGTGTCCCCACCTGCCCCGATGCAAGATCATCAATGAGCACGACTTCGACCGACCCCACGAGATCGTGTACGACACCGCCGGCGGTGCGCCCTGGTAGCCGCGACGCCAGCTCTGTCGCGAGGCCTGCCCCCGCCCCACTGCCAAGCAGGTTCCAGTGGCCGCACCGGGTGCAGATCCGCCAGGTGCGCCCACTCGCCCGGTCCCACGCCACGCGACGGCCGCGGGGCATGGATGCGAGGTCGGTGTTCGGTCGGAACAGCGCCCCGCAGGCAATGCAATCGTCGGCAACCTGGGGCGCCAACGTCACCCGGAGGGGGTCCCTATGACCGGCTGATCGCCGCTCGCTGCTCGCGGATCGCCGGTCACTATCGCTGTCCCAACAGGAAGGTGAACATCCGCTCCACCATCGCGGGATCGCGCGCGATGATCCGGCCGTGGTCACCCCCGGCCACTTCGATGTACTCATGGCGGATGCCGAGCTCGCCCATCATGGCAATGGTGAGGCGGGAACTCGCCACGGGGACGGTGTCGTCCGCGTCGCCATGGATCACGAGGATGGGCACGTCACCGATCGCCTGCAGCGCCTCGCGAGTTGGCGGTGGCGCCGGCGCCACGACTGCCAGTGCCTTGAAGCGCCCCGGGTGGCGGGAGGCAATGTGGTACGTCCCCCCCCCACCCATCGAGTGGCCCCAGAGCACGACGCGCGATGTGTCCACCGCGAGAGTCGCAATGGCCCGTTCCACCACGTGCAGCACGTCCTGTTCGCTCAACGCGTCGCGGTTGGGAGGCAGCAGGCGCCGCCGAGCCACCATCCCGGCGATGATGCGTCCCTCACAGAAGGCCGGTGCATCGCCAGCACGCTCGCAGGCGTTCAATACGGTGAACGCCCCGTAGCCGCCAGCGCGGTCGTAGCCCAAGGGCGTCACGAGAATCGCCCCATGCTTGTCCGCCGCATCGAGCATCCCCGCATAGCGCATCACCGAGAGATGATCCCCCCC
>JAABRY010000149.1 GCA_011390645.1 Gemmatimonadota bacterium | reverse complement strand
ATCGGCTTGGTGGGGGATGATGCTGTCCCGCCCGAGCACGCGTCGAAGGTGAGACAGCGCGTTGCTGAGCGAGTGCCGACCACGTGCCTCGTCCTGGTCGCCCCAGAACATCTCGAGCAGGGTGTCGCGGCTCAGCGGGCGCTCGGCCAAGGCCAGCACGGCCAGCAAAGCGAGCTTCCGCCGCTGCGTCGCAAGCTCACCCTCCTCCTGCCCATCGGGGCGGAGGAGGGCCAGACGCCCGAGGGTGATGAGCCGGAAGCTGTTGTCAGTCAATTGGTTGAGAAGTTGAGACTTGGGACGCGCTCACCCGGTGAGGTTGGTGTGAGGGGGGGAATCGATCTTCCGCCCTGCTTCGAGTCGAAGATAGGGCCCGGCGGCCCGAAGCGCGAAGTCCCCCCGGGTTGCAGTCATAGATGGAGGTACCGATGTCCCTGTTCCAGTGGCTCGCCCGTGGG
>JAABRY010000148.1 GCA_011390645.1 Gemmatimonadota bacterium | reverse complement strand
CCCGTGGGGTGCTGCTACTCGGAGCAATCACTTCCCTGCGGGGCGGCTTGCCGGATCGGGTCGCTCCGTGGGCGGTGGCCCTCGCCACCGTGACGCTCAAGAGTACGAGGTTTCCCATGTTCAGCACCCTGTATCGAGTGACGTTGCTGGTTGGTGTGGCGGTCGCGGTCAGTCCCGCGGATGCCAACGCCCAGCTCGGTCGGCTCGTGAAGAAGGCAAAGGTGGCCGCGGGCATCGACAAGCCCGCAGACGCGGCGTCCGATGCCACTCAGGCGGATGCCACGTCGCGCGGCATTTCCGTCCGAACAGCCGATCGCATCACCGAGTCGGCGATGGACCAGTTCGTGGTTGCCCTCGAGGCCGAGCGCACGATGTTGGCGAAGCAGGTCGCCGAGCGAAAGGCGATGAAGACCCCAGCGCAGTATGGTCAGTGCTACCAGACCATCCTGATGGACAACGCCGAGGGTCGGAAGCTGATGGAGCAGTTCGAGAAGGCGTCCGATGGCGCGTCGGACGAAGCCGTGATGCGCGCCGCGCAGAAGCTGCAGGAGGGACTGCAGCGATTGACGCTCGAGGTCTGCGGTACCAACCCGGATCAACTGCCCCCGCTCAGCGGTCCTGAAGCATTGGCCGGGCGGGAGAAGCACGCGGCGGAGGCGGGCGGCATGGAACGTCGCGTGTACGCACTGCTCAAGGAGCGCATCATTCCGCTCTGCGCCCTTGATGCGTCGGCGGTGCCGGACGGCGATCTCTCGATCCCGGGCGATGGTGCCAACTACGTCTACCTCGCGAGTGAGGTGACACTCGTGCGGTCGCGGTGTGGGGCGCTGATGCCGGCGCTGCAGGCGGTCGGATGATCGCCGGGGTCGCGGTACTGAGCGTCTTGCTGGCCGCGACCCAGTCGATCCCGTGGCGCACGGTACACCACGGGATCGAGCGCGCGGAGTTCGTGGCGTCCAGCCGCGGACCGCTCGCGAAGGTGAAGGTGGTGGTCCTGCGGCTCGAACCATCGCAGGTCACGCTGGCGCTCGCCGCCCGCAGTCGCGACGAAGGACTGCGTGGGGCGTGGACCATCGACTCGCTCGCGTCGGAGGCCCTCGCCGCCTTCAACGGCGGACAGTTTGTGGAAGGGGCGCCCTGGGGATGGTTCGTCCGCGATGGCGTGGAGCATCAACCCCCCGGCAGTGGACCGCTGGCCATGGCGATTGTGGTCGACTCCGGTGGCCGAGTGGCGCTGCTCACACCGGACGAGGTCAAAGCGGCACGCGGGCGCGTCCGCGAGGCGATGCAATCCTACCCGACGCTGCTTGTGGGGGGGGGACTTCCCGAGCCACTGCGTGCCGTGGGCCGCGGCGTGGACATCGGACACCGCGATGCGCGCCTCGCCATCGGCATGGACGCCCACGGTCGTATCCTGGTGGCACTCACCCGGTTCATCGGGGTGGCAGGCCACGGGTCCTCATTCCCCTACGGCCCAACGCTGCCCGAGATGGCCGAGCTGATGCGCCGCCTCGGCGCCGTGCGCGCCGTCGGCCTCGACGGCGGACTCTCGAGTCAACTCGCGGTCCGCGAGCCCGACGGCACCCTCGCGCGCCATCCGAATTGGCGAATGGTGCCTGTTGGGGTGGAGGTTGTGCGACGGCAAGCCCTGCCTTGATGGGGCGCGGCTACGCCGCGCGGGTGCGGCGCTCGACACGATCCGGCGGCTGACGCCGCCGGCTGGGATAGCTCCAACGACTAACGACCAACGACTAACGACTAACGACTATTCGAACGTATCACACCGCCTCGGATCCCCGGTATCAAACCCCCGCTTGAACCAGGTCATCCGCTGCTCCGATGACCCGTGTGTCCACGACTCCTGTTGCACCTCGCCCGACCCCATCTGCTGCATCCGGTCGTCGCCGACCGCGGCGGCGGCGCGGAGCCCTTCCTCGAGATCGCCCGGTTCCAGCCGACCATCACGTGCGGCCCGGTACGCCCACACGCCGGAGTAGCAATCCGCCTGTAGTTCGAGGCGTACGGACAACTGGTTGGCCACGTCCGGTCGTTGGCGTTGCAGACGCGAGACCTCGGCATTGGTCCCGAGCACGTTCTGCACATGGTGCCCGATCTCATGCGCGAGGACATACGCCTCCGCGAAATCACCCGGTGCGCCGAAGCGCTCGGCGAGCTCGCGATAGAAGGAGAGGTCGATGTACACCTTCTCGTCCGCCGGACAATAGAACGGTCCGCTCGCCGCTCCAGCGGCTCCGCACCCGCTCGTGGTGACCCGATCACGGAACAGCACCAGCGTCGCTGGGCGATACGGGGTGCCGAGGGTGGGGAGGAGTGACGACCACATGACCTGTGCGTCATCGAGGACGAATGAGACGAATTCCACCGCCTTCTCTTCGGCCGGGTCATCGAGCGGCGCGGCGGCCGCGGGTGGTGCCCCCTCCCCTGCCCCCCCCAGGATACCGAGAATCGTCATCGGGTTCTGCTTCGTCACCAGTGCCACGATGACGACCAGGACGATGCCGCCAAGACCGAGGCGACCCATCCCCCCCCCACCGCCGCTGGCCCCGCGGCGGTCCTCCAGATTGCGTGATCGACCACCTGATGTCCACTTCATGGGATGCTCCGAATCACGGGGAGGGTACGGGTGGTGGAACCGGCGCGAGGAGGCGTGCCAGGTCGGGATCGTCGCCGAGTTTGGCGAATTCATGTATCGCGGCGCCGTGGACCCAGTGCCACCCGCCGATGCTCAGTCGCACCCCGGTGGCAATCGCCTCCCGCAGGAGCCGGAGCGCTTCCTCACGCTCCCCGAATATGGCGGCAAGGCGGGCCCGATAGGCGAGCCACTCGCCCCGCTCGTCTGGGGTGGAACCCTCGAGCAGTCGCTCGGCGCGTGCGCGGTCGCCCCGATGCCCGGCCACCAGCGCCGCCATCCCCCGCAGGCGCAAGCGTGGCGGCTGATCTTGCAGGAGTCGGGTGAGTTCAGCATCGGCCTCGCGCCACTTGCGCTGGCCGATGAGGGCTGTCGCGAGCCAGTACCGATGATCGGTGTGCTCCGGCCGGACGCGCAACCGCTCGCGCAACCAACGCTCCGCCTCGGCATGCAACGCCATTCCGGCCACACTGTCGCCGTGGACCATCAGCTCCTCGGCGGCGACGGCGCGCATCGCCCCCTGCGACCAGTACACCTCAGGCGGCAGGGCATCGGCCGCCTCGAAGAGCGAGTCGAGCTCCGTCCGACGCCCCAACGAGGCCAGCGCGCGTGCCTCGAGCACGGTGGTGACCCGCTGCTCCGGGTGTCGGCGGTGCATTTCCCGAGCGAACCCGAGAGCCTCCTCGTGGTGACCGAGGAGGTGTGCGGCGTACGCGCGCTGGCTCCAATAGGCTGGCCAGCCGCGCATCGGCCCGTGCTCGGGATCGAGGGTGGCGAGCATCGCCTCCGCCTCTGCCGGTCGATTCATCGCGAGCAGCGTGCGGGCCGCGTTGTAGCCAGCGCGACTGCCGGGAGCGAGGTCGTTCGCGCGCAGCGCCGCGGCGAGTGCCCCGGGGCCATCACCCTGCAGGAAGGCCTCGAGATGGTCGCTCATCGCCGCGTGGTAGGCGCTCATCGAGCTGCGGCGTGCCAGCGCCTCGTGCACCAGGGAATCGGCGCGCGACTGGTCGGTTGCATTCGACGCCGCAAATGCTGCGTAGACGAGGGCTGCGGTGAACGAGGTGTCACGGCGCCATGCGTCGAGCATGCCTGCGGCCGCGTCGGTATACCGATAGGCGTCGTAGTCGCTGAGCGCGCGATCGAACGCGAGGTAGGCGTCATGGGTCGGTGGACGGTTCGCGAAGGCCGCGCCCGCCGGCAAGCGCGGATCCCGTTGGACCGCGAGTGCACCGAGTACCCGGTCACGGAGTTCGCGCACCCCGGCCAGCGAAGAGTCGCGTGGCACGACCACGGGACGCGGTGCGGCGAGCACGATCCCGCGCTCGGCGTCCACGATATCCGCGGAGAGGCGCAACTCATCCCCGGTGCGATAGATCCGTCCGAGAATGATGGTGCCGGCATTGGCCGCCTCCCGGATCGCCCGAATCTGGTCGCCGTCGGTCGCGCGTTCCACTGCAGCGCGCACCGCCGGCCACGCCACGACGCGCAATTCGCCGGATTCATGCAACCCTTGCGTGATCCAATCGGCCGCGAGCCGACCGATCCCGTCGAGTGATGGATCGTCGGTGTCATCCTGGAACGGCGCCACCGCGACGGGTTGGACCAGTTCCCCCGGCGCGAGCGTCCCCCCCCCAGCATCGCGGCGCAGCAGCCAGAGCGAGAGCAGCACGACGCCTGCCACGGTCGCAATGCGCGGCCAACGGGATCGTCGCGCGCGCACCGGGGTGATCATCCCGTCGAGGGCGGCCACGAGAGCCCCTGCCCCGACGGGGCGCTCCGCCGGATCGAGGGCAAGCGTGGCCCCGATGAGGGCGATGAGCGTGGGAGGCATCCCCCGCCGATCGGCGAGTCGCGCACCGGGGTCGCGAGACCCGGTCAGGATTTCGCGGGCGAGCAGCCCCCACGCATAGAGATCGGCGCGATGGTCCACCGCCTCACCCGCCGCCTGCTCCGGCGCCATGTAGCCCGGCGTGCCGATCGCGATCCCCGGATCGGTGAGGCGCGAGGCGAGTTGGACGTCGGTCTCGAGCTGGGCCACCCCGAAATCGAGCAGGAAGGCGTGCCCCCCCACGCACAGCACGTTCTCGGGCTTGAGGTCGCGGTGCACGACACCGGCCGCGTGCGCGTGGGACAATGCATCAGCGATGTCACGCAGCAGGGTGATGGCGGTGGCCACCGGGAGCGGTCCCTCCCGCAGCCGATCGCGCAGCGTTTCGCCGCCGACATATGGCATCACGTAGTAGCGCAGCCCGTCGGCCTCACCCGAATCGATCAGCGGCAGGATGTGGGGATGCGCAAGTCGCGCCGCGATGCGCACCTCTTCCGCGAAGCGCGCCGGTCCGATGATTGCCGCGACGCCGGGCTGCAGCACCTTGAGGACGACGGACCGATCATGCTTGCGCTCACGCGCGCGGAACACCGTCGCCGCCCCACCGCTGCCAAGCGCCTCGCCGAGTTCGTATTGGTCGTTCAGGGCGGCACCCAGACGTTGGCGTACGTCGGACTCCGCGAGTGGCAAGAGGCGCGCATCCAGCACGCCGGGACGCTCGTGTGCCGCGAGCATGCGCTGCAACTGGGCCAAGAGGACCGGATCATCGCCGGCCGCCTCGTGAACCCACGCCGCGCGACGGTCGGCGGGTTCATCCAGCGCTGCATCGAAAAGCTGCTCCAGCCGCGCCCAGCGTGCGGCGTCATCACTCACGCGGTCGCCCCGGGGTCAAGTTCGGCATGCAACCAGGCGCGCGCCTTCGCCCAGTCGCGTTGCACGGTGCGTGTCGTGACGCCCAGCACCTCTGCGGCCTCCTCCTCGGACAGCCCCGCGAAGAAGCGCAGCTCGACCACCCGGCAGAGTCGCTCGCCGTGGATGGCCAGTCGCTGGAGGGCATCGTCGAGTGAGATCAGATCGTCGAGGGGCATCACCATCCCGAGACGGTCATCGGCGATCGTGAGATCGGGTAGCGGGCCGCCACGCTTGAGCGCGCGGCGCTTGCGCGCATGGTCCACGAGCACCTGCCGCATGGCACGGGCCGCGAGGGCGAGAAAGTGCGCACGATCTGCTGGCTGGGGTGCGTGGTCGCCGGCAAGCTTGAACCACGCCTCGTGCACGAGCGCGGTGGGCTGCAACGTGTGTCCAGGTGCCTCACGCCGGATCAGGCGATCAGCAATCTCCCGGAGCTCGCCGTAGAGCCTCGGAAAGAGTTCCTCAGCGTCGGCCTGCGTTGATGTGGACATCGGCGTGTCCTGGTCAGCGGAGCGGGAAATATAACGCCCGGTCGAGCTGACGATCAGCACTTACCCACGGGGGACACCCAGTCGGCTGAGCAAACCCGTCTCCACCATCGGCCACTCGTCGGCGATCACGCTGAAATAGACCGTGTCGCGCACCCGGCCGGATTCGGTCACCATGTGCCGCCGGAGCACCCCTTCGCGGGTGGCGCCAAGCCGCAGCATCGCCTGTTGCGAGCGGAGGTTCAGCAGATCGGTCTTCAGCTCCACGCGTTGGCATCCGAGCACCTCGAAGGCATGCCGGAGCATCAGCAGCTTGGCCTCGGTATTCACGGCGGTCCGCTGCCAGGGGCGACCCACCCACGTCCACCCGATCTCCACGCGACGATGCGCGGGAACCCAGTTGCCGAAGCGGGTTGCCCCCACCACGGTCCCATCGCTGGCAAGGGTGGTCACGAACGGCAGGGCGGTGCCTGCCTCCTGCTCGGTGAGTGCCACCATCATCCAGCGCGCCAGCTCTTCACGCGTGCGCACCTGCGAACCGGTGACCGACCAGAGATCGGGATCGAGTCCGATCGCGGCGAGGGCATCGAGGTGACCCATGGTGAGCGGCACCAACCGAACGTGCGCACCGAGGAGTGTCACGGGAGCGAGCGCACTCCCCACCTGCTCCGCCGTTGCAACGTGTACCCCCTTACGGCTCACCCCACACCCCCTTCGAGAAAGCGGAAGATGTCGTCCCACAACCGGGGGACGCGCCCCGCGCGAAAGAAGCCGAAGTGTCCGATGGACGCAACGTCATGCTCGTTCGGGCTGACATGGTGATGGTGCCGTACGGTCGCCGATGCGTACTTCTCGGTCAGCGCCTCGGCGGCGGCTCGCGGGGCGAAGGGATCGTCTGCGAATGACCAGCCTGCCACCGGAATGGTCAGGCGCGCGTGCCCCCCCCAATC